>PMYL01000051.1 GCA_003170825.1 Acidobacteriaceae bacterium | reverse complement strand
GCCACCGCCAACAGCAGCGGCCAGATCGTGATCGCCTACACCAACGGCACCAAAGACCAACCCAAATCCAGCGGAATTGAAATCCGGTAAGACGAAACCAAATAGTTCGGGCCGGCGGCGCGATGTGCCGCCGGCCTGAACTCCCAATCTGTTGAAATCGATTTCCGCAAACGGTCAGCCCACTGAATACAGTGCAGGCTCAGTGGTTTTGTGCTTGCGCCAACCCGCCAACTCCGTTATCGGTGAATGAACAGCAAGTCACTTGCCAGATGGAACCTCGATCCAGGAGCGTCGCCACTGCATTCACTGGTCCCTGCATACGCTGAGAATCAAGCCACTGGTCAACATCAAGCCACTGGTCAAAAGGAGCATCATGTACCCCCTAAACATCCGCGGTGTAAGCCCCACCTGTCTCCGCAGTCTCAAGGCTGCCAGCCCACAACTTGATTCTCAACCCCTTGAAAACAGATACATGCGCGGCATCTTCCAGGAAGTTGGCCGAACATGGCCAGTCCTGGTGATGCTCCTGCTCCTGATTGCGGCAATATGCTCGACCAGAGCGAGCGCGCAGCCGGCGCCGCCGGCATCTAATCGGATCACGATCAATCTCTCGGAGGGAGTACCCAATTTCGTTGGGAATGCGGCTGCGACGGGTGCGTCTGCGATTTTGCCACAAAGCAATTGGTGGTACGAGAACAATCAGGATTCCACGACTTTCGCGGCCACCAGCTATGCCGAGGTCGCAGCTCCTGCCAGCGACGTAAAAGCCACTTGTGGCAACGGCTACTCCTCGCCAAATTGGACGCAGGTGGGCATTCCGACCGACGCGAATATATGGCGCTCGTTTATCAATCAGGCATCGGGCGGTGGCCAAGGGTCTCTGTGTGGACAAAACAACTGGTATCGTCTGCACTTCAAGGTTGACCCGAAGTATGCAACCAGCAAGATCATGGTCGAATTCGAGGGTGCGCATACCGCCGCTCAGGTTTACATCAATGGCACGCTCCTGCCCGGCATCAGCGCGGTCGCTGCCGATGCGCAGGCGTCGCACGTCGTGGGTTTCATTCCCTTCATTGTCGACCTCACGCCTCACATAATAGCCGACGGCGCCACCGATAATGTGCTCGCCGTGGTCGTTTCCAGGGGCAATTCATGGTATGAAGATCCTACTTTCTCCGAGGTCTTTCGTTTCGGTCAGGCCATGGGGGGATTGTTTCGGCCGGTAAAGATGTTCATTACAAATAAGGTGCATATTCCAGTAAACGTGTACTCCAATCAGAAGACCTGGGGAACCTATGTTGGAACGGTATCCGAAACCGCCAACTCGGCTGTTATTCAGGTTGAGACGAACGTTCTCAACGAGAATACGACTTCCCAGCAAGTAACCTTGACGACGCAGATTGTGGATGCGAACGGAAACGTAGTAGCTACCGCGTCGCCCGTAATTCAGACGGTGGGTGCGATGACTCCGGGCAATTTCCCTTCCACTGCGACTCCCATGTTCAATCAACAGATCACGGTAACAAATCCCACATTTTGGTATCCAAACAATTCCATATACGGTAAGCCGTATATGTACACGGTCAACCACATCGTCAGCGTCAATGGCGTAGTGGTCGATGTCGCGCAGAGTCCGCTCGGTATCCGCACGATTACCTGGGATACGAATTTCCCGTACTTTAACGGTCATCAAATGTATTTGTGGGGCGCCTCCGGGCGCTACGATTATCCGGGGTTGGGTTCGTCCGTTCCGGAAGAGCAGCAATGGCGCGACCTCGCGCAGTTTGCCGCGGGGGGCGGTCAAATCTGGCGTCCAGGCCACTCAAGCTCCAGCGAAGAATTTGTGGCGGCGGCCGATGCCTACGGCATCATGATCGCCCAGCCGAGCGGAGACGGGGAGGGTTCTTTCAATACGCCAACGGCCGATGCGGTGACGCTGAAGGAAGAGTTGCATCGCGACATGATCATTCGCGATCGCAGCCATCCGTCCATTCTCGCCTGGGAGTCGAATAACGGCACGATGAATGAAACCGTCGGAGGGGCCCTTTTGGCCATAGATAAGACATGGGATCCGATCAGCACGCGTGTCGCAGCCGACCGTACGCCTGACCCCGTAAACGGCACCATTCTGGGTTGCACCCTGGAAGGTTGCGAGGTAGGTGTCAAGAACGAATTCCCGAATAATCCGGCCTGGGGAGCGGAGTATTGGGGCACCGGCACCGCGCGCGGCCTGGCGTGGGATTACGAACTCGCTTTTTCAGCGCCATTCATAGACAACTGGCGCAAGGGCAGAGTGGCCAATGCCTTCGGCATGGCGCAGTGGTACTTTGCGGATACTCCTGGCGAAACAGGCCAAAATGTGGAAGCCGGCACCAGCACCACTGCTCCCGGGAACTCGAATATGGTTCGCTCGTTGGGCGCTTCCTCGGTCGACCAGAACCGCTTCCCAAAGTTGTTGTATTACGTCTATGAGGCCGCCTGGACGCCTTTCTCGATCAAGCCGGTCGTGTCCCTGGCGCATCACTGGAATCGCTCTGGAAGCATTCAGGTAAACGCCTTCAGCAACTGCCCATCGGTCCGCCTGATGCTCAATGGCAATGTTTATCCGGGCACTACGAATCAGGTTCCAAATCCCTGGAACATCAACTCCAGCACGAATCTGAACCAGAACACCACCGTGATGCCCTTCCAGGTTTACTGGAATGTGACCTGGGCATCCGGCACGGTGACGGCGCAATGCCTGGACGGGTCCGGAACTGTGGTAGCGACGGACAGCAGGACGACAGCCGGAGCCGAAAACAAAATCGTGCTCACTGTTGTTCCTGAGCTGACCAAGCCGGGTGGCCCGACCTTCCAAGTTACGGCAAATGGTTCCGACGCGGCCTTTGTTACGGCCACGATAGAAGACGCGAATGGGAATTGGGTACCCACCGCCGCTGACAACATCACGTTTTCGGTGACCGGTCCGGCCACATACCAGGGCGGAACCGAGCAATATGTGTCTACGAATACAAACGCATACTCCAACGCCAACTCTACAGTTATTGGCGGCGTGCCTGACGCTTTCTATCACGCGCCCGGTGACCCTGAGTTGCAGGTTGAGGGCGGCTTGACCAGAATCGCCCTCCGCAGCCAGTTCACCACGGGGAACGTGACGGTGACTGCCACGGCTCCAGGGCTGGCGAGCGGTTCAACGACGTTTACGATTGTTCCGGTGCCGGATCCTCGCTCAGGTACAACCAGCAGTTGCACCACGGTTCCCTCGGCGCCGACCGGGCTGGCAGCGACGGCCTCTTCCTCCAGCGTCATCAGCTTGAGTTGGACGGCGGTCACCCCTCCGGCCAACTGCACCATCAGTTTCTACAACATCTACCGCAGCACCACCAGCGGCTTCACTCCGTCCTCGACCACCTTAGTTGCGAGCGGCGTGACCAGCACCAGCTACTCCGACACCGGCCTCGCGGCTTCGACGACCTACTACTACAAGGTTGAAGCGCTTGACTCGGACGGCACCTCGGCGGCCTCGGCGCAAGCCAGCGCCACCACGCCGGTCGCCCCGGTGTGCACCACGGTTCCCTCGGTGCCAACCGGGCTGGCGGCAGTGGCGGTGTCCTCAAGCGTCATCGGCTTGAACTGGACGGCAGTTACCCCTCCGGCCAACTGCACGATCAGCTCCTACAGCGTCTACGGCAGCACCACCAGCGGATTTACTCCTGGCTCGGGCAACCTGATCGCAAGCGGTGTGACGAGCATAAGTTATACCAACAGCGGCCTCGCGGCTTCTACAACCTACTACTACAAGGTTGAAGCGGTCGACGCGGACGGCACATCGGCAGCCTCGGCGCAGGCAAACGCCACCACGCAAGCAGCATCATCCGGAACGTCAATCGTATCCATCAACTCCGGCGGTCCGGCGGAAAGCAACTCGGGCGGCGGCGACAATCCCTTTGTTGCGGATGAAGACTTCAGCACTGGCGGAACCACCTACGCGGTCACCAACACAATCACCATACCCGCCGGTGTTACCACCGCGGCCCCCGCGGCAGTCTACCAGTCGGCGCGGCAAGGAACCGTGACTTATACGATTCCCGGCCTGACCGCTGGAACCGGTTACACCGTGCGTCTGCACTTTGCCGAGCTTTATTTCTCGGCAGCTGGCGCTCGCGTGTTTAATGTGGCCATCAACGGAACAGCGGTGCTGACCAACTTCGACATCTACGCGGCGGCCAAAGCGAACTTCACGGCTGTGGTTGAGCAGTTCACCGCAACAGCCAACAGCAGCGGGCAGATCGTTATCGCCTTCACCAACGGCACCAAAGATCAACCCATGTTCAATGGCGTCGAGGTGCTTGGCTCATCCACTGGTTGCACCACCGTTCCCTCGGCGCCGGCCGGGCTGACGGCGACGGCCTCTTCCTCAAGCTCCATCAGCTTGAGTTGGACGGCAGTTACGCCTCCAGCCAACTGCACCATCAGCTCCTACAGCGTCTACAGGAGCACAACCAGCGGATTCACTCCGGGATCGGGCAACCTGATCGCAAGCGGCGTGACCACCGCCAGCTACACTAACACCGGCCTCGCGGCTTCGACAACCTACTACTACAAGGTTGAAGCGGTTGACGCGGACGGCACCTCGGCGGCCTCGGCGCAGGCAACCGCTACCACGCAAGCCGGCGCCAGTTGCACCGCGGTTCCCCCCACAGGGCCAACCAATCTGGCGGCGACGGCTTCTTCCTCCAGCGCCATCGGCTTGACCTGGACGGCGGCTCCCGAGAACCCACCCTGCACCACCACCTCCAACAGCGTCTTCCGCGGCACCACCAACGGCTTCACTCCGGGCTCGGGCAACCTAGTCGCGAGCGTGGCCGGCACCAGCACCACCTACTCTGACACCGGCCTCGCGGCTTCTACGACTTACTACTACGTCGTTGAAGCGCTTGACTCGTACGGCGCATCGGCGGCCTCGAACCAAGCCAACGCCACTACGCAAGCAGGCAGCTCTGGAACCGACTTCATCGCCATCAACTCCGGCGGTCCGGCGGTAAATAACTCGGGTGGCGGCGACGCTTCCTTTGCTGCTGACGAAGACGTCACCGGCGGGGGCACGAACACATCCGGAAACACCATCGTCGTGGCGGGAGTGACCAATGCCGCGCCGATGGCTGTTTATCAGTCGGAGCGGGCGGGAACCTTCACTTACACGATTCCCGGCATGGTGGCCGGCAGCCAGCACACCGTTCTGCTGCACTTCGCCGAGACCTATTTCTCCGCGGCGGGGGGCCGTGTCTTCAACGTGGCCATCAACGGCACAACGGTGCTCAGCAACTTTGACATCTATGCCACAGCCGGAAAGAACAAGGCTCTGGTCGAGCAGTTCACGGCCACCGCCAACAGCAGCGGCCAGATCGTGATCGCCTACACCAACGGCACCAAAGACCAACCCAAATCCAGCGGAATTGAAATCCGGTAAGACGAACTTAACCCATGCAGGCCGATGGCACAAAGTGTCATCGGCCTCATTCCATAACCGGTAGAACGAGCCCAGGATAAATGGCATTGAGATCGTGAGCATTACCACGGCCAGCGCACCCACCATTACGACACAACCCGCGGCACAGACAGTGCCGCGGCACAGACAGGAGAATTGTATGTCCAATAATCATTCGATCCCATGGGGCAAGATTGTTCTCGGAACATTCTTTGCGCTGGTAGTGGTCTATGTTCTCGGCTTTGCTGCCACGGCAAGTGCGACTGCCCAGGATATCGTATCCATCAACGCCGGCGGTCCGGCAGTGAGTAACTCGGGCGGCGGCGACAATCCCTTTGTTGCCGACAAAGACTACACCGGCGGAGGCACCTACTCTGTCACTCACGCCATCACCATACCCTCCAGTGTTTCTACCACCGCTGCTCCCGCGGCAGTCTACCAGACGGCGCGGCAAGGAACTGTGACTTACACGATTCCCGGCCTGACCGCTGGAACCGGTTACACCGTGCGTCTGCACTTTGCCGAGCTTTATTTTTCGGCGGCCGCCAGTCGTGAATTCAATGTGGCCATCAACGGAACAACGGTGCTGACCAACTTCGACATCTACGCAACGGCCGGCGCAAATTACACGGCTGTGGTTGAGAATTTCACGGCAACAGCCAACAGCAGCGGCGATATTGTGATCGCTTTCACCGGCGGCGCCAAGGATCAACCCATGTTCGAGGGCATTGAGGTGCTTGGCTCATCCACTGCTTGCGCCGCGGTTCCATCGGCGCCAACCGGGTTGGCGGCGACGGCATCTTCCTCCAGCGTCATCGGCTTGACCTGGACGGCAGTGACCCCTCCGGCCAACTGCACCATCAGCTCCTACAGCGTCTACAGGAGCACCACCAGCGGATTCACTCCGGGCTCGGGCAATCTGGTTGCGAGTGGGCTAACGAGTCCGAGCTACTCCAACACCGGCCTCGCGGGTTCGACGACCTACTACTTCAAGATAGTAGCGATTGACTCGTTCGGCACATCGGCGGCCTCGGCGCAGGCAACCGCCACCACGCTAGCCACGTCGTGCGCAGCGGTTCCATCGGCGCCGGCCGGGCTGACGGCGACGGCGTCTTCCTCCAGCGTCATCGGCTTGACCTGGACGGCAGTGACCCCACCGGCCAACTGCACCATCAGCTCCTACAGCGTCTACCGCAGCACCACCAGCGGATTCACTCCGGGCACTGGCAACCTGGTTGCGAGCGGACTCACAAGCCCCAGCTACTCCAACACCGGCCTCGCGGCTTCGACGACCTACTACTTCGTCGTGGAAGCGCTTGACTCGTACGGCACATCGGCAGCCTCGGCGCAGGCAACCGCCACCACGCAAGCAGCATCATCCGGAACGTCAATCGTATCCATCAACTCCGGCGGTCCGGCGGAAAGCAACTCGGGCGGCGGCGACAATCCCTTTGTTGCCGACGAAGACTTCAGCGCCGGCGGAACCACCTACGCGGTCACCAACACAATCACCATACCCGCCGGTGTTACCAACGCGGCCCCCGCGGCAGTCTACCAGTCGGCGCGGCAAGGAACCGTGACTTATACGATTCCTGGCCTGACCGCTGGAACCGGTTACACCGTGCGCCTGCACTTTGCCGAGCTTTATTTCTCGGCAGCTGGCGCTCGCGTATTTAATGTGGCCATCAACGGAACAGCGGTGCTGACCAACTTCGACATCTACGCGGCGGCCAAAGCGAACTTCACGGCTGTGGTTGAGCAGTTCACCACAACAGCCAACAGCAGCGGGCAGATCGTTATCGCCTTCACCAACGGCACCAAAGATCAACCCATGTTCAATGGCATCGAGGTGCTTGGCTCATCCACTGGTTGCACCACGGTTCCCTCGGCGCCAACTGGGCTGACGGCAACGGCCTCTTCCTCCAGCGTCATCGGCTTGACCTGGACGGCGGTGACCCCTCCGGCCAACTGCACCATCAGCTCCTACAGCGTCTATAGGAGCACCACCAGCGGATTCACTCCGGGCTCGGGCAACCTGATCGCAAGCGGCGTGACCACCGCCAGCTACACTAACACCGGCCTCGCGGCTTCGACAACCTACTACTACAAGGTTGAAGCAGTCGACGCGGACGGCACATCGGCGGCCTCGGCGCAGGCAACCGCCACCACGCAAAGCGGCGCCAGTTGCACCACGGTTCCCTCGGCGCCAACTGGGCTGGCGGCGACGGCATCTTCCTCCAGCGTCATCGGCTTGACCTGGACGGCGGTGACCCCTCCGGCCAACTGCACTATCAGCTCCTACAGCGTCTACAGGAGCACCACCAGCGGATTCACTCCGGGCTCGGGCAACCTGGTTGCAAGTGGGCTAACGAGTCCGAGTTACTCCAACACCGGCCTCGCGGCTTCGACGACCTACTACTTCGTCACGGAAGCGCTTGACGCGGACGGCACATCGGCGGCCTCGGCGCAGGCAACCGCTACCACGCAAGCGGCAGGATCCGGTGCACCCGCTCCTCCAACCAGTCTGACGGCGGTGGGCTCTTCCTCCCTCCAGACCGATCTGCGCTGGGTTGCGAGCACAACCTCTGTTCCAAATACTGCCCCGGTAAACTATCTGGTATTCCGGAGTGCAACCACTCCATTCACCCCGTCGGCCGCCAATAAGATCGGCACCACCGTCGGGATCACCAACTACCTGGACAGCAACTACAATCAAGCTCTGGGAGTGGGAGTTGCGCCCTCGACGACGTATTACTACATGGTCGAGGCCACAGACGCGACAGGAACTTCGGCTGCAGTCGGACCGGTCTCAGCCACAACACTCCCGACAGCGCCGTCAACCGCCGCTCCCGCTGCTCTAACCGGATTGACCGCGATGGCTGAGAACGCCAACGAGATCGATCTGCTCTGGAACTCGACCAACTCAGGTGTGGGGACGGCGGTGACGACGTATTACATCTACCGGAGCACAACGCCAACCTTCACGCCAGCAGCCAGCAACGAGATTGGCACCACAAAGAGCAACTGGTTCCAGGATGCGCTCTGTGCGGCGTCGACTCAGTATTACTACCAGGTCTTGGCCAGCAACTCGATAGGAACGTCGCCGTCGAGCGCAACGGTCACCGCGGCAACGCCTGTCCTCAACCCTAACCTCTGGGGGGGCGCGCCCTTCTGGGATGCCCGCAATATACCTACCAAGCCGGCCGGGGATACCTTGATGATCAAGTTCCTGAACCGGACGAACGGGAAGTATGCGGACAATCAGATAACCTATACGGCAACCATCAACGGAAGCACAGTGAATAGTACGATTGCGGCGAATCCGACCTACGCTATGGGCGCCAACTCGTCGGGACGTATGTACTTCTTCCTGAATGACCCCACTCTGAGCGAGGACAACACTGACTACTGGGACTTTATCGAGTTCACAGTTGGTCCTACCTCCATCAACATGGACACAACGCGCGTCGACGCATTCGACGTCAAGATTGCATTCAATCTGACTTGCAGCGACGGAACCAATATAGCGATCGGAGAAAATCAACAGACCTTTACGGAAGACCGGTCTGTTACACTCCAGCGCTATCTCGCGGGGGTTCCCAGCGGCGCCAACGGGGACTTCCAGGTAGACGAGACATTGTATGGCCCGTATCGGATTATTGAGCCGGGCGGGGCTGGCTTTAATGCTGGTGGAGCATACCAGAATTACTACGCCACGTACATCTCTGATATCTGGTCCTTCAACGGTATTACCATCCCGGAAGCAACGTCCAATGGCTCCGGCTTAGGTTGCTGTCCGGACCTTTCCGCCGCGATCTTCCGGCATACCGCTCCTATCTCGGGTACGCGTGAGTTTAATGCGGCCGGTGCTCTAACCAACCAAGGGATGTGGGGAAATCCTGCCAGCTTCTATCAGACAGACCCCTACGACCACTACGCGCAGTGGATAGAAGCCCAGGCCATCAATATGCAGCAGTATGCGTTCCCGTACAACGATGCGGGCGGATACTCGGCCGACATAGGCTGCGCAAACCCTGAAACCTTGCTGGTAGCTGTCGGCTGGTAACAGGTAAGAAGGGCAACACGGCGAGTCCTCCGTCATCAAGACGGGGGACTCGCTTTTTTGGCTCGTCTATTTTATTGATCCGGCCCTGAACGGAGCCGTGAAGCTGCGTACGGCGCGGCAGTGCGAACTTTCGACACCAAGAGCGAGAAATCCAGTGGCTGATTCAGGGCCGCACTCCGGACCGGTTGAAGATGCGTTATGCTTTGTGGACGCGCCAGATCGTTTTTTGCGCTGCGTGTCCAGGTCCATCAACCGTCGCGTGCGCGGTTCGGAAAATTCTCCGTTTCTTGTTACTCGTGTGAGCCAGTGTTTGCTGATCAGGGTTTCCCTGAATACCCAGCCTTGTGGACCACCTGGATGCTGGTCGTTGGGTCTTCTTCACATAATAGTTTCCGCATTGCGCGCATGGGCCGCCCAGCACTTTGATTTTGCGCAGTTGGTCCGGGCCGGACCCTGATGCGATTTGCCTGTGTAAGGCGCCGGTTGTGTCGAAGGGTGATTTGCAAAAAACCGGACCCTGGCGCATGGGGGGCGAGATTCTCGGTTCGTGACCGGCAATGATGCCTGCTCAGAATTACCCCGATGGATATCCGGCCGGCCGGAAATTTGGTGGCTTTTTCTGCGTTCAAAAGCGTTGTCGCGCATCCCGTCCAGATGAACTTTGTGCTCCAAACACTATAGATTCACGTAATACATTCTGTGCAATGCGGTGCATTTCTGTGCGTCAGGAAACGCAGTCAACTGCGCGGCCGAGGGGGTGGATTTTCCCCGCTACCTGTTGCGCCGGGGGCACCGAGCGCAACAGGTAGGCGAAGTTCCCCGTGGTCAAGACCCTAGACACCTTCGACTTCCTGGCCATCCCGTCAGCCAACCTGGCGCTGGCTCGATGCGAGTTCCTGTCGCGCAAGGAGAACGTGCTGTTGCTGGGCAACAGTGGAACCAAACCCATCTCGCGCTGGCTCTCGGCCTGGCCGCTTGCCAGCGCGGCCACCGCGTGCGCTTCACCACTGCCGCAGCACTGGTCGCTGCGCTTCCAGAAATCGCCGACGAACCGGGCTTCGTGCCTCTGTTTTACTCCGGCGAAGTGGTTCCCTTTTACTCCGGCGTGGGGGCCGGCGGCAACATCACGGGCGTTTGACGCGACGCTGCTTTCGCTCTCAAGTTCCACTGCTTCTTGAAAAGCGCGCCGCTGCAAAAAAGCGGGGACCGCCTGGGCGGTCCCCGCAGTGTTCATGAAGCTGGTTACGCGCTACGGGCAGACACCGGTGTTGCCCGCGTTGTAGATTCCCTGAACCTGGGCGGCGGTCAGGGCGGCGTTGTAGACCTGAACCTCGTCGATCAGGCCGTTGAACGCGTAATTCGCCGATAGGAATTGCCCGATGGCAAACGCAGCCCCGGTGTACCCAACCGTGCCGTTCCACACCGTCTCGCCCGTGGGGGTCATTGCGGGCTGGAGCACGCCGTTGTAGTAAATCTGCGCCGGATTGTTCGCCGTCGCAGTCGCGGTTACCAAGACCCACTGATTGAGCGGTATCTGGGTCGTAGTTAAGACGGAGTACGTTGTGCTCCCGCTTCCGATGTCGAGATCGATGCCGCCCGGAGGCACACCGGTGTAGCTGGAGCTGACAGGCCCAGCGAGGAAGAGACCAAAGCCGGTGTGATTGGCGCCCTCACTACCGGCAATGTACTGCCATGGGCCTGATCCGACATTGGCTGGATAGCTCGTGAAGTATATCCATGCCGACAAGGTGAAGTTGTTCTGGATTTGCAGGTCGGCCGGAACCGGCTGGCCGATCAGCACATACTGGTTGCTGCCGTTGAAGCTGAAGGCGTCGTTGACCTCGCCCAGGGCAAAGCTCGCGCCGTTCTCCAGCGTTCCGTTGTTGTTGCCCATGTGGTCGGTGGCGTCGCCGTCGCCCTTCCACCAGGAGACCAAGCCAGTCGGTTGCGCGTAGCAGGCGCTGGCCGGGGTGACGGTGGCCGAGCAGGAGGCGGTTGTGCCCCCATACTGGCCTCCGCAACTCCAGGTAAAGCCGCTAGCGCCACCGGCATTGTTCACTGCCGAGGCCGTGCCCGCCGAGCAGAGGTTGGCGGTGGGCGGAACAGAGAATGTTTGTCCGTTCGCCGTTCCGCAGGCGCCGTTCACCGCCGCGGTTGTGCCGGTGGTGAACTCGCTGAAGACATAGCCGTTGTTGTAAGTGACATAGCCGGTGACATTAAGGCTGTTGCCGGCAATGTCATAGGGCCACCAGTTGTTGCCGTAGATGACCAGATCGTAGATGGTTGACTCCGCCAGCGGCGCCGTCGGCGTGAGGGTCACCGTCGTGAAATCCGGTGAGAAGCTGAGCGTGACTGGAACGATGGTATGCGTGTTGTGAGTTTGCAGGTAGATGTTGAACGTGGCTATGAGAACCGGATCCATCGCCTCGCTGAAGGTGATCGATGTCGATGTCGGAACTCCTGTTGTGGTGACGCCGTTTGCCGGCACGGTAGACGCCACGGTCGGGGCAGTAAAGTCATAGCCCGCTCCTGTGGTGAAGGTGCTGGCCACCGGGGTGATCGCATTGCCGCTCAAGTCGGTAACGCCGGTGACGTTGTAGGTGTACTGCGTGTTGGGCGCCAGGGCCCAGGGCAGTTGCACCCAGGCGATGGTGTTTCCGAACTCCGCGTAGACGCCGATGGGAATCGCACTGCCGCCGTTGGGGGTCAGTGTGATGTTGCCCAGCGAGTCGCTCGCAAACGGTTCGTTGAAGAGCAAGCCGAGGCTGGAGCCGTACCACGGGCCCTGGTTGGTATCCACCGGCACGTTGGTCATGCCGTTGGGCGGATTGGCATAGAGCAGTGTCGGTCCCTGGCTGAGCGGGCCGTTGCCGGTGTAGAAGCCGGCCGAGCCGTTGTTCTCGCCGTTGCCGGTCAGATCGATAGCGCCGTTGCAGTAGTAGATGTACTGCGCGTCGGCGAAGAGCGGCGTCACCGGCGTCATGGTAACCGACATGAAGTCAGTAGACCACGTGTAGTTGACCGGGATGCTTGCGTTGGTCACGTAACTGTAGATGTACGTGTTGCCTGCATTGACGCTGCTCGGATCCATAGCCTCCGAGTAGCGGCAACTGAACGAGGCGTTGGTGGCAACCCCGCTCTGCCAGTAGCCGAAGTCGAGCGTTACGGTTGGGGTGGTGTAGTCGGGCGTCGCCGCGGTGGTGAACGTCGTCGTGGGTTCGTTGAAGAGATTGCCCGCGTAATCCAGCAACCCGTTGATGCTCACCTGAATCGTGCTCGATGGCGGCAGCGGATTCACCGGCGAGAAGTTGGCGCCGATCACGTCGTTTCCGCTGAGGTTGTACGACCAGGTGCCGGGGATCGGATTGCCGCCGGTGGTGATGGCCACATTGGTCGCGTTGATGGTGGTCACGTCCACCGGCTTGGAGAACTGCAGGCGGATGTATGCGTTGGTGCCCACATTGATCGCGCCGTTGGGCGGTCCCACAGTGACCGTGCCGGGGGTGGTGTCCGTAGTTGTGCCGATGGTGAAGTAGGTCGTCCAGCAAGAGTACGTAGCCGCTACGCCATTGGTGCCCTTGACGCTGGCGTTGGCGCAGAAGCCGTACCATGTGCTGGCAGTCCACGGCGTGCTAGGCGTGATGCGAACCACGTTGTTCGTACCCGGAGCCAGGCCAACCGTGTACGGCGTTGCCGGCCCACTGTTGATGAACACGTCGGTGGTGTTCAGCGTGGTTGCATCAATGGGCAGGTTGTACTCGATGTCCACGTTGGCGTTGGTCGCCACGTTGGTCGATCCGCAGCAGCGCGGGCTGACAGCAATGATCGACGGCGAGGTAGTGGCTGTATTCACAACCGCCGCGGTATAGAAGTAGCCGCTGTTGCCGTACAAGTAATTGCCGTAGACATCCTGCACATTCCCGGAGAGGAACCACTGCACTGTGGCGCTGTTCGGGAACGCAACCGTGGGCGTGAACTGGATCTCCCAGCCTCCAGCCGTCGCCTGCGTGGTGCCTGCGTAGACCTGTCCGTTCACGGTGACAGTCAGATTGCCGGCTACCGTGGAGGGATTGACCTGGCGATTCATGTAGAGGGTCAACAAGTTGTTGGTCGGAACCCCGGATGCATTATTGCTGGGGTTCGTGGATTGCACTCCGCCGCAGCAGGTGGCTGGATCGGCCACCGTGGTGAAGCTGCTGGTGAAGGGAGCCGAAAGTGAGTTGCCCCATTCGTCGGTGACTCCGCCGGCGGGGATTGCAATGGTGTAGGTGGTGCCGTTATACAGCGCGCCTACGTTGAAGGTCATGGTGCGGCCGTCCGCCGACATGGTGACGCTGCCGTTGGTCTGCAGGTCCTGGCCGGCGTACAGTTGCGTGTTGTAGCCGCCCGTCGTGCCGGAATTGATCGGGTTGCTGAAGGTGACCGAGACCGGCTGGTCGCGGCCCACATTGGTGGCGCCGCTGGCCGGACTGACCGAAAGAACCGTCAACGACGTGGGAGTCGTCCCGCCGCTGCCCACCTTGAAGTACAGGATATTATTCCAGCAGCCGGTCATCACGTCGCCCAGAATATCCGTGGGGCCGTTGCAACTGCCGACGTAAATGTACGCATTGGCAGGATACGGATTGGTGGGAGTGAAGGTGACCTGGTTGCCGTTGACTGCTAACGTCCCGGCCAGGCCGTTGTTGCTGTTCCAACCGTTCATCACCTCCAGCGTGCTGCCGTTCACCGTCGCCGGATCCAGAATCTGGCTGAACTGCAGAACGATCTGCGAGGTGGTGGAGATGCCCGTCGCGCCCCAACTGATGTTGGTGCCAGTCAGAGTAAGTCCGCCGGTGGATGCAGTGCCGGCAGTGGTGAACGTAGTGGCGGAAGAAACCACGGTGTTGCCGTTGGCGTCCGTGAAGCCGCTGACCTTCACCGTGTAGAGGATGCCCGCTGACAACGCGCTGGTGGGCGCGAAGCTGAGCTCCTGGCTGTTGACCACGCTCACGGTTCCCGCCACCGGAGTAACGCCGTTCAGCAACTTGATCGAGTTCTGAGTCACACTGGTGGGATCGATGGGCGCGCTGACGTTGACTATGACCTCAGCGTTCAGCGGAATGCCCAAGGCGCCATTGAGCGGACTGACGGTGACCGTCGGACCCGTGCTGACCGCGCCGCTGCCGGTATAGAAGTAATACCATGGCAGATTATCGAGGTTGCCGTCCTCGTCGACAGATCCGCCGCCATTCACATTCGAGTACCTGTACTCCGTGTTGGCCAGCAGAGGAATCAGAGGCGTGAACGTAACCTCCAGCCCGTTCGCCGACAGCGAAACCGTGATCGGAATGACCTGACCGGTGTCGTTGAGGACCAACTGGAAGTAGCTGGTGGTAACCCCGATCGGGTTGAGCGGCTTGTTGAAGAGAATCTTCGGAGTCACGTTGGTGCCCACTGTGGCGTAGTTCGACGGATCGATGCTAACCACCACCGGCGGGGTGATGTCGTAGGCTGGGCCGGTGGTGAAGCTGTTGGTTATGGTGGCCACCGTGTTGCCGGCCGGATCCTTCACGCCCGCGATGGTCATCGTGTAGTTCGTGTTGGCCGCCAGTTGCGCCTGCGGCACAAGCTGCAGTACTGTGTTGCCCGCGCTTAGGACCGGCGTGGCTGTCACAGGACCGCCTCCACTCGACAGAGTGACGCCGGTGAGAGTGTTGGGATCAATGGCGTTGCTGAACTGCGCTTCGATGATCACGTTGGTGCCCACGCCAGTTGCCCCGCCGAGCGGATTGAAGTTGATCACCGTGGGAGCCGTCGAGGCGCTGGCGTACTCGGCGTAGAATTCCGCGAAATAGCCGTTGACCTGGTTGCCCGCAAGGTCCGTGCCGGTGTTGACATAGAGGTAGTACAAGCGGCCGGCTGCCAGCGAAGAGCTCGGCAGCAGGTAGGCAACCGTCTGGCTTGCATTCCAGGAGAGCGTCGCGGGAACGCGAATGCCCAGCAGGGAGTCGTAGATGTAGATGTCGCCGCTGCTGCCCGTGCTGAACGTGGTCGCGTCCATCGAAGTGCTGAACTGGATGGTGATCGACGCGTTGGTCGGAACGCTTCCGTTGTTGGGAATGCTGGTCGTAACAACGGTCGGCGCGGTGGTGTCAGGCGTCGCGCCCGTCTGGAAGGAGGAGCTGAAGGTGGCCGGGTGGCCAACCTCGTCGAGGACGCCGTTGAGGCTCATCGCCAGAGTGGTGTTGGCCGGCAGCGGCGCGTTGGGCACGAACTCCACGCGCGTGTCGTTGGAGTTGAACCAGTAGCTGCCCGCCAGAGGCGTGGCGCCGTTCAACATCTGGAAGGTGTTGCTGTTGACGCTGACCGGATCGATGGACTTGTTGAAGATCACGCCCGGCGTTACATTGACGCCCACGCCCGTGGCGCCGTTGTAAGGCACCGCGCTGGTCACCACCGGCAACGTCGTGTCGTCGGAGCCGGTGGGGTAATACCACTGGCCGTAGCTGGCTGCAGGCACGCTGGTTGAGCTTTTCAGGCCGCTGTTAACGTACAGGATTCCATTGTGAACCAGATCGCTCGTCGGCACGATGCGGACCACGTTTGGCTGCGGCTCCGTATACGTAGCGGCCACATGCAAAGAGGTGGTTTCGTCGATCAGATAGATGTTGTTGGTGTTGACCGTCGTAGGATCAATCGAAGTGTTGAACTGAATGTCGAAGAACGAGTTGGGCGCGATGCTGGTCGTCGCCGACAACGGAGAGACCACTTGCACGGTCGGCGCCAGCGATGCGGTGCTGCCTGCCACATAGAAGTAGCCGGAGGTGGTGTTGACGGTCGCGTTGTAGTAAACGTCGGTCAGGCTGCCGGTAGTCCACCACTGAATGAGCGCGCCCTGCGTCCAGGGAACACTGGGCGTGAACTCCAGGGTGTAGCCGTTATCCAGCAAGCTCACCGTGCCCGGCATGGCCACGTTATTCTGCGCCACCTCGATGCCGCTGTTCGCGCCGGCGGTGTTGAGCGGCAGGTTGAAGTACAGGACGATGGGCAGGTTGGCGTTCACTCCGCCGGCGCCGTTGCCGGGCCGCGTGGTGATCACCGAGCCATGGGTATTCCAGTCGTAGTAGGTGGTGGTGAACTGGTTGGTGAAGCTGGGAGTCAGCGCATCGCCGTTCCAATCCCGAAGGCCGCTGCCGAAGATCGCGGTCAGGTTGGCGCTGGAGGGCAATGCGCCGCAATTGAACTCGATGGTCGTGTCGTCCTGGGAGTGGCTGTAGCTGCCGCCGCTGCACCACGGACTCTGCGAATCGCCGTTGAAGAGCGCGAAGTCGTTGCCGTTGACCGTGTTCAGGTTCAGCGAGCGGTTGAAGGTGGCTGTCACCGGCGTGCGCAGGCCGACATTGGTCGCCCCCGAGGCCGGCGTGTAGGCCGTCACTGTGAACGGCGTTGAGGCCGGCGTGGCCGTGCTGCCGTTGGTGTTGAAGTAGGTGATCCAGTTGTAGTTGTTTAAGCCGTTCGTGTCGGCATTGTCGCCGGCCAGGTCGTACGGTCCATTGTAGACGCCGACATAGAATGTTTGGTTCACCGGGAGCGGGCTGTCGGGCGTGAAGACCACCTGGTTGCCGGTCACCACGTAGTTGCCCGCGATCTCCTGGTTGCTGTTATAGCCAACCAGGATCGGCAGCGTGGTGGAGTTGACCGTCGCCGGATCCAGCGGGTTGTTGAAGTTGAGGGTGATCGTCGTGTTGGTAGCCACGCCGCTTGCGCCGTATGCGGGAGTGGCGCTGACCAGCGACAATCCGCCGGTCAGGCTGGCGCCGCAGGTTTCGATAACCGCCTGAAGGCGGAAGGCCTCGTCAGAGTTGTCGGTCGAGCCCCATCCTAAGGCCAGAGTGTTGGCTCCGGTCACCAGATAGCTTGAGATGGGTATGTTCAACGGAGTCAAGCTGTAAATGGAGCTGATATTGCCCATGATGGCGGTCCCATTGATCGCCAGCAATCCGTTGTCGTCGATTCCCATGGAGCCCACCAGGCAGAGATTCGTAGGCACACTGGGACCGGAGATGTTGAAGGTCGTGTAGTAGAGACCATAGGTGTTGCCGGTCGTGCTGTTCGGATTGATGTTGACCCAATCCGAGTTCGGACCGTTGGCCGTCCATCCGCTATACCAGCCCGCATCTCCTGGCCCCACAGTGAGCAGCGCCTGCGGAGTTCCGGTAGCCGGTGGAGCAAAGGTGCTCTCCGAGGGCTCGCTGGCCAACGGATAGACGCTCCAGTTTGCGTCCGCGGTGTTATTGGTGGAGATCCGTTGGCCGCTGGCGTTGAAGCCCGTCGAGACGTTGATCGGCGCAATGGAGGTTGCGGTAGTAAATGTGTAGCTGCGGGTTGTGCCCACATTTCCGATCACGTCCTGATAGCCGCTGACCGCGACCGTGAACGTGGTGCTGGGCGCAAGAGTCGTCGTCGGCACAAAGAACATCGTGACCAGGTCGCTGGCCAGAGTTGCCGTGCCGTTGATGGCCGAACCGCCCGAAGGCGTGACCGTGATGACATTGCTCACGATGGCCGGATCAATTGGCGAATTGAAATGCACAATAACTTGCGCATTCAGCGGTACACCCGAGACGCCATTGGCCGGCGAGATCGAGGCCACATCCGGCGCGGTCAGATCGGAGCCGGCGCCGGTGGTGAAGTAGGTGTTGATGCCGTTCAGATAAGCGCCGGTGCTGTTTTGCGAGTTTCCATCCGCATCGTAGTATCCGCCCGCCTGATAGAGCCGGTAGTAAGTGTCCGGCAGCAGAGGAACAGCAGGGGTGAAAGTCGCGCTCAGACCGTTGGGCGCAACCGTAACAGTGCCGTTGATGTACTTGCCGCTGTCGCTGTTGTACAGCAGAAGCGTGCTGGAGTTGATGTTGATCGGGTTGACAGGCTTGGAGAACATCATCATCGGCGCAACATTGGTGCCGACGTTGGTCAGGCCGTTCGCGATGTCACTGCCGGGATAGTTGGTCGTCGTATCCGCGCCGCTACCGGTATTGAAGGTGAACGAACCCGGCGTAACCGCGTTGCCGGCCGTATCGGCCAGAGGCGCGCCCCAGCTCACAGTGTAGGCAGTGTTCGCCGCCAGAGGCGTTGTGGGCGTGAAGTAGAGTATGTTGCCCGGACCCCAATAGGGCGATCCATAGGGATAGCTGTTCCAACTGAAGGTTCCAGCGACGGGGTTGCCGCCGGTGCTGACGGTCATCCCGGAGGCGGTACCCTGCTCCATATCCGTGCTGAATTCGAGCTGAATCGGCACATTGGTGCCCACCGTGCTTAACGCAGGCGGATTGAACGCGACCACCGTGGCCGGCGTGGTGTTGGCGCTGAAGACGGTGTTGAAATATTGACCGTAACTGTTGATCGAATTGTGCGCGGCTGTGGCGTCCGTGATGCCGCTGGACAGATAGAGGTAGTACTGAGAATTGACCGCCAGTGGCGAGTTGGGCGTGATGGTCAGCACCCGGCCCGTGGCATCCACGTTGATGGTGATCGGTACCTGTATCCAGCCCTGGCCCTGATTGCTGGTCAGTTGCAATGACATATTGCTGTTGGTGAAAGTGGCTATGTTCATCGGCTGGCTGAAGACCACATAGAAGTTGCTGTTGATGGGTACTCCGCCGGTGTTCATGCCGGGGCTGATCGAGAGTATCGAGGGCGGCGGGATGACGACCGCCTGCACGGTGAAGCCGCCGGGAACTGCTGGTGTTGCGCTCACAGTTACATCGGCCGGGCCAACCGGAGCGCCCGAGGCGATATTTACGTTCACGGTGACGCTGGTGGCCGTGGCCGTAACCACGGGGCCGGGCAATCCAGGACCAGCCGCGCCGACTACAGTGATTCCATCCGCGGCTGTGCCGATGGTGACCGTGGAGGCCGCGGTCCAGTTGGTGTACTGGCCGGTGATGGTGACGGTCAGGCCGGTTTGGCCGGGGTTGCCGATGTTAGGGCTGATCATCGTAATCACCGGCGTACCGGCGGTTACGTTGAAGGCGCCGCTGAGCGTAAGAGGCGTGCCGTTGGTGGTCACCGTAATATCCCGGGTCCCGACGGTGGCGTTTGCGGCAACGGTGATGTTGGCGGTCAACTGCGTAGTAGTGACGCCGGAGATGAAGTTCGTGGCGACACCCGAACCGAAGCTCACGGTCGAGAAGCCCGCCTGGAAGGTGGTGAATTGGCCGGTAATCACGACGCTGGTCGTGGTGCCTGCCTGGGCAAAGTTGGGCGTGGCGGAAATGATGGCCGGAACGCCTGCCAGCACGCTGAAGCCGCCAGTGATGGAGGCCGTCTCAGCGGCTCCCGTTGTCACCGTCACATTGCGCGAGCCAATCGTCGCCCCCTGTGCGATGGTGACGTTGTGGGCAACGGCGTGGGTTGCATCGCTGGCCGTCGTCGAGCCGACCGTAATGCCGGCGCCGAAGCTGGCCACGCTGCAGTTGGGCGCGCAGCCGGCGGCGGTGTTGAAGTGCGTGAACAGGCCGGTGAGATTCACATCGAAGGGCGCATCGCCCTGATGGCCGGTCGGCGGGTTGACGACCGACAGCACTGGACTGCCGGTGGTCACGGTGAAGCCGCCCAGACCGGTGGCGACTTCACCGCCCGTGGTCAGCGAGACGTTGTAAGCGCCCAACGGCGTGGAGGCTGGAATCGAGATGGCGACCGTGGCGCTGAGCAGGCCGTTGATGGTGACTCCGGTGACTTGGATGCCGCCGCCGAAGCTGGCCGTGGTCGTGCCCTGGAGCCAGTGAGTCTGGCTCCCGACGATAACGATTGAGGAGTACGACTGGCCCTGTGCGCCGCTCGCCGGACTCAAGGCCTCAACAATTGCCGCTGGACCCACGGTGACGTTGAAGGCGTTGCTGAGGGAGACAACTCCAGTTCCCGTGGTGACGAAGACGTTGCGATAACCCAGCGTCGTCGTAGGTTGCACGGTGATGTTGGCCTGCAGTGTGGTCGGGCTCGTTACAGTCACCGAGTTCACGGTGATGCCCGTCCCGAAGTTGGCCGTGCTGACGCCGGCGATAAAGTTAGTGAAGGCCCCGGTAAGGTTGACGGGGCTCGAAGTCAGGCCCTGCGGTCCGCTGTTCGGGACGACGGCCAGCAACTCCGGCTGGGTCTGGCCGATGGTGAAGACGTTGATCCCGGTGGCCACCTCGCCGAGGGTGGTCGCCGTCACAGAAACCTGGCCTGCCGGTGCAGAGGTATTGACGGTGATGTTGGCGGTGATCAAAGTCGGCGAGGTCACCGTGAAGCTGTTGATCAGGACGCCGGGGAAGCTGAGTAGCGTGGTTCCCTGGACCCAGTGGGTGTTGGTGCCGGTGATTTGCACCGCGGGCAGGTTGACGCCCTGTCCGCCGATATTTGGCGAAACGCTATTAAGGACCGCGGGGCCGGGACTGACGTAGACGGCATTATTGATGCCCAGTGTCTGCGTGCCGGTGCTGACGGTGAGGTTGTAGTAGCCGACATAGGTGGTGGGCAGAACATACCCATGCACCGTCAACGAAGTGGGTCCGGTTACGTTGACGTTGGTCAACGTGATCCCTGGGCCGTAGGAAACCACTGGCGGGGTCGCGGCTGACCAAGTCGTTGCCTGGCTCAGGATGGTGAACACGACGCTGCCTTGCTGCGGCACCGAACCCGGTCCGGTAGACAGCAAATACGGCGTGCCCGCGGTTACGACAAAGCCGTTGGTGATGTTGGCGTCTTCGCCGCCCGTGTGGGCGCTCGCGCCAGTCGGTCCCTCAGAGGCCAGGGCCGGGATGGCAAGCGTCAGCGTGGCATCCGTGTTGCTGTTGACCTGCGTGCTGGTCACCACGATGCCGGCGCCGAACTGGAACGTCGTTGAGCCGTTCCAATGCGTGTTCTGGCCGGTGACTTCCACCGTGGGGGTGGTACCCTGCGCGGCCGTGTTCGGCGTGATGGCCGAGATCAGGGCCAGGCTGGGCGTGACCGAGAAGCCCGCGCCGCCAACCACCTGGGCTGAGCCGGTTACATCCGGAGTGGTGGCAACCACGCCGCTGCCGCCAAGTGGGGCCAGTTGGCCGATGTTGATGACCTGGGTGGCAATGGTGGGCCCAAGAATCGTCGGCGAGCCGACGGTTGTGATGAGGGAATTGGGACCGCCGAACTGGAACGTAGTGGTGCTGTCAAAGGTGGTGTACTGACCGAGGATGTTGACAGTCAGGTTTGTTGCGCCCTGGATACCCGAGCCTGGATCGACGATGCTCAGAGTCGGCACGGCGACAACCACACTGAATTGCGCGTTATCCACCTCCGAACCGGTGGTCAGGGTCAGGTCGCTTACCGAGGCAACGGCCGTTGGGCTGATGGTGATGTTGGCCCGGGCGGTGGTTGGGCTGGTCACCTGGAAGGTATTCACCGTGATGCTGCCGTTGAAGCCCTCCAGCACGGTTGTGCCCGGATCCCACTGCGTGTAGGCGCCGTTGAAGGTGATGGTGAACGTCTGGCCAGGGAGTCCCGAACCCGGAGACAGGTACCAGATATACGGAGTTGGCGGAGGCGCCGGCGCCTGCACCAGGAAGTTCCCCGTAAGGCCCTGCGTTCCGGTTTGCACAACAACCGTGCGGTAGCCGTCCTGGGCATTGGCTGCGATGTTGATCACCGCTTCGACGTGCGTCGCGTTATCCACCTGGAACGACTCCACCGTGATGCCGGGGCCGAAGTTCACCGTGGTGCTCCCCGTGGCCCAATTGGTGTAGATGCCGTAGATATCGACTAGCAGGCCGGTGGTCCCGGTTGTGGGACTGTTCTGGGTGCTGCTGGGACTGAGATAGGCGATCACCGGGACGCCGCCGGTCACCACGAAGGCGCCGCTATCGGTCAGGGATTCGCCGTTGGTGACCATGTAGATGGAACGCGCTCCGGGGTTCGCGGTCGGAGAGATGCTCATATCCACCGTGGCGCTGGTGGCGCTGTTGATCACCACCGAGTTGATGGTCAGATCGGAACCGCCGCCGGCGATATAGAACTGGGTGAAGTTCTGCTGCCAGTGCGTAGCCGAGCCGGTGATGTTGAACACCACCTCCTGGCCCTCGTTGCCGGTATTCGGCGCAACGTTCGATATGATGGCCGGGCCCGGAATGACGGTGAACACGTTGGCGGAGACGATCTCGCTGCCGGTGCCGGTAGTGGCGCCACCGGGGCACGCGTTGTAGGTGTCGGCCAGTATAGAGCAGGCAACCCCAGGTGTCGTCACCGTGACCAGGCGGCCGCCCGTGTAGGACAGCGGATCGATGGAGATAGTGGCATCCACCTCCGTGGGGCTCACGTAGGCGTACGACTGCACTGTGATTCCCGCGCCGAAGGTGGCCGTGCTCAGGGTGCTGAAGTGCGAGTACTGGCCGATGAGCCGGATAACCAAAGGCGGATTACCGGAAAGAGGCGCGCCCTGCTCGGCCTGGTTGGGGATGGCCTCATTGAGCGTAGCTACGCCGGGGCTCACCGTGAAGGCGTACTGCTGCGTTGCCACCTGGCCCAGTGTGGTCACCGTCACCGTGTGGAAGCCCACGGTTGATGACGTCGATATGGCGACCGGAACAGTCAGGCTGGTGGGGCTGTTCACCACGATCGTGCCGGTGCTGATGCCGCCGTCGCCGAAGCTGACCAGGCTCTCGCCGTTGACGAAGTCGGTGGCCGAACCTGTGATGGTGATCGACTCGGTCGATCCCTGCACGCCTTGTGCCGGGTTGACCAGGGTGATTTCCTCCGCACCCTGCGCGACGCAGAAGTTGTTCAGCGTGGGCGGATCGGTGAAGACCTGCTCGCTGCCCGAGGTGATGGTGAGGACGTGGCCGCAGGGAGAGCTGTAGTCTACGTAAGCCAACGGACTTACCGTGATGTTCGCGGTCAGGTTTTCCGAGTCGATCACGTTGATGGAGTTCACCGTGATGTCCTGGTTGAAGGCGGCCGAGGTAGTCAATGAGTTGAAGTGCGTGAAGCGGCCCAGAACCTGCAGAGTCAAGGTGGTGCCCTGCTGGGCTCCGCCGGGCGAGATGGCAAGAAGAATCGGCGATCCCTCTTCGATGTCAATGGCCTGTTGCAACGACACGACTTCGCCGTCGGTGGATGTGGTCAGCGTGGCGAAACCAACCGGAGCGCTGGAAAGCACGGTGATCTGCACCTGCGCTGTAGTCGGGCTGGAAACGGCGAGCACATCCGACACTACGCCCGGACCGAAGCTTACCGCGGTTTCGCCCTGCAGCCAGTGCGTGCCGACTCCGATGATATTCAGAGTGACGGTTTGCAGTTGTCCGACGACCGGAACCCCGGTGGGCGCACTGCCGGGAGTGCAGTTAAAGCCCGCAATGTTATTTGCGTACGCCGCCGGGCAGGTGAAATTCGGCTCGACGCTCTGGATATATGCCGCGTTCGGGGTCACGCTGAACCCGCTGCCGCTCACGATCTGAGAACCGGTGTACATGACCACGGTGTTGCCGCCAACGGGGGCCGTGGCGGAGATGGCGATAGTGGCCGTGGCTGTGGTGGGGCTGGTAATGGTCAGGTTCGACACGGTGATGCCGGCGCCGAGAATGGCTTCAGTAGTGCCTTCGACCCAGTTGGTCAACGAGCCGGTTATGACCACGTCGTTCAGAGTCGCGCCCTGCGCGCCGCTGGAAGGAATGACGCTGAGAAGGCTCGGGGTGGCCGGATAATCCACCAGGAAGCCGCCCATGACCTGCTCCGCCCCGGTGTTGACGTAGATCGACTGATATCCGGACGGAGACGGCGTCAAAACGCCGCTGAGCATATAGCTGGTGCTGATGTTGGCGATCAGGTCGGTGGGGCTGTTGACCGTGACGCTGTTCACCGTGATCTGCGGCCCAAAGAGAACCTGCGTGGTTCCGGCCGTGAAGTGCGTGTTCAGGCCAACGATCTCAACGGAGATGGTGGTGTTTGGCGGCGTGTGATCCGGGTTGATGCTGATGATCCCAACCGGCGTGCTGGTCACGTTGAAGTTGGTGGTGACGATCTGTCCGCCGGTGGTGAGGGTGACCAGGCGTGAGCCGGTAGCGGTGGGCGTTCCATTGGTGCCCGCGATGATGGTCAGCGTGGCGCTGGCGCTCACCGGGCTAAGGATGGTGAAGTTCGACAGGGTGACGCCCTCGCCGGCGATGACCGGCAGAGTAGTCGGCCCCCAGGTGGTGAACTGGCCGGTAAAGTTGACGGTGAAGCTGTTGGCGGCGGGGGCCGTGGGAAGCAGGCCGTTGGCCGGACTCATCGTCAGGGTCGGCGTATTGGCATAGACGCCTATCGAGGCGCTCACGACCTGGCCGCCGGTGGCCATATAGAACCCGTAGTTGCCTACCGGGGAGGTTGTGGGAACAGCGACGGCGAGCTGGGCGGTCGTCGGGCTGGTGATCGTGACCTCATCCACGCTGGGTGTTGGAACCCCGGCCGGATAGAAGGAGGCAGTTGTCGTGCCTTGCACCCAGTTGGTGTTCACGGCCGTCACGGTAAGGGTCACCTGGCCGCCCTGCGGCGCGCTGTTGGGAACAACGCTCACGATCGAGGCGCTGGACTGCGTGACCGTGAAGGTGAACGGGAAGTTCGTGGTGCCGCTGATCAGATTCGCCGTGATCGACCCCACGTTGGCGTCCGTGTGAATCGAGATGTTCGCCGTCGCGCTGCTCGGGGAAGTCGGTGTAACAGAGTTCACCGTGATTTCGCCGGTAAAGTCCGCCGACAGCGCGCCTGTGGTGAATGTCGTATAGGCGTTTCCGGTGATCACCACGTTCAGATTTGCCTGGCCCTGCTTACCCGAACTGGGCGCCACCGAGAGAAGGGCCGGCGTGGCTCCCGTAATGGTGAATGCATTGTTCAGGGTCGCGATCTCGCCGCCCGTCGAAACCGTCGCGTTTTCCAAACCGAGCGGAGCACCGGCCGGCACGGCCAGTTGCCCCGTTGCGGTCGTCGGGCTGGTCACCGTGACGTCACCCACAAGCACGCCGCCAATTGATAACTGGGTGGCATTTTGCAGGAAGTGGGTCCCCGAAGCCGTTAGCGTAACCTGACCGCTCCATCCCTGCGCTTCCGAATCGGGGCTCACAGTGAGCAGGGTCGCGTTGTTGGGCGTGATCTGGAAGATCGGGTTGCCCTGCGGCGAGAGAACCGAGACGGCGAACTCGCTGCCCGTCACCAGCGTGATGGTGCGGTAGCCGATCGGCGTGGTGTTGCTGATGGTGATGTTGGCCGTGGCGCTGGTCGTGCTATTGATCGTCAGCGAATTGATGGTGATTCCATTGCCGAAGTTGGCATACGTGACGCCCGACTGGAAGCTCGTGCCCACGGCGGTAAGGGCCACATTCAGTGTCTGGCCCTGTGCGCCGGTGGCCGGCGTGACGCTGGTGATGCTGTACGCGTTGTTGGGATCTTCTATGACGAAGGCCGAACCCAGCGTAGCCGATTCCCACACTGCGCTTGGCAGCTTGGTATGAACCAGAATATTGCGCGCGCCGTAGATCGCGGTCGCGGGACTGGCGAGCAACAGCGTGGCGTTGATCTGGTTGGGCGAGACCAGCGTTTGCGACGTTACGGTGATGTCGCTGGCATAGGTGCTGTTGTTCGTATCGGTGAAGCTGATCCCCGAAGACGCGCTGAAGTGGGTCCATCCGTTGCCGGTAATGACCACGGGCACCGAAGTGCCGGCTGCTCCCGCTCCAGGCGATACCATGACCACGGCCCCAAGCGGATTGATGGCGATTGCCGACCCGGTGAGCGACGCGACGATCGCCGATCCGCCGGGCGCCGAGTCCGTCACCGTCACCGTGCCCGTGCGCGTGGGGCTGGGAAGGATCGAGCTGGGAGTGAAGATGACATAAATCAGGCAGGTGGAGTTGGCGGCGATCACACCCGTGGCGCAGCTTGTGGTGGCGGTATAGTCGCCGGCCGGGGTCAGCGAGAAGGTCTCCGATTCGGTTTCGTGATTGGTAAGCGTGATGGTCTTGGCGGGGCTGACGGTGCCGACCGTCTGCGAGGTGAACGCCAGACCCGTTGGCGAAATGGTCAGTGGATTGGTGCCGATGCCGGAAAGATTGGACACCTGCGGGCTGGTCAATGCATCGTCGTACACCTGGAGCTGGCCGTCACGGACGCCGCCGATGCTGGGATCGAATTCCACCGAGATAGTGCAGGTCGTAGTTGGGGCAATCCCTGCTCCGCCAATCGGGCAGGTCGTCGCTGACTGGATGAAGTCGCCGCCGAGCTTGATGCTGTTGATGTGCAGCGTTGTCGCTGTTTGGGCGTTCGTGACGTAGAAGGTCTTAAAGGCGCTGGTGGTGCCCACTGGCGCTATGTAGTCGGTGAGCAGCCCCGGCAGGACGGTCACTGGCGCGTTCCCGGGGCCGGTCAGTGTGACCGTCTGCGGGCTGCCCGTGGCATTGTCGACAACGCTCAGCGTTGCCGTTCTGGTTCCCGACGCAATGGGCGTGAAGGTCACATTCAGTTGGCAGGTTTTCCCCGCCGGGAGGGTATTGGGCGCGGTGGGGCAGGAACTCGTAATCGAGAAGTCGCTCGGGTCGGCGCCGGTGATGTTCACCGAAGCAATGGTCAGCGCAACATTTTGCTCGTTGGTCAGCGTCACCGTCTTGGGCAGGCTCGTCAGTCCCACGAATGTCGTCGGGAACGACAGCGAAGTGGGCGAGAGCACCACCGGCGTGATCGCAGTCGCAGTCAGATTGACGATCTGCGGACTGCTTGCGGCACTGTCGACAACGCTGAACGAAGCGGCGGCCTGCGCTCCCAGGGTTGTGGCGGTCAGGTCGACGCCAATCACGCAGCTCTTCCCCGCCGCCAAGGCGGTGGTCGTGGAGCAGGTGGTTTGCGTCGCGTCCAGACTGTAGCCGCCGCTGAAGCCCGAGATCGAAGTGATGCTCAGCGAGACGGCTTGGTTATTCACGAGCGTTACATTCTTCTCTGCCTGCTGGCCGATGACCACATTGCCAAACGCCAGGGCCGCGGGAAGGGTCACTGCTGTAACCCCTGTGCCGGTCAGGTTGACGGATTGCGGGCTGTTGCCGGCGCTGTCCGCGATGCTGAGAGTGCTGGCAGCGGCCACGCCCAGGGTCGTGGGCGCAAAAGTCACGCTGAGGGTGCAACTGGCCCCTGCCGCCACCGGAGTTCCCACCACGCAGTGCGTGCCGGTGGTGCCTGGACCTACGGCATAGGGCGCCAGGGCGCTGAAGGAAGTCAGATTCAGCGCAGCCGTCTGATTGTTCGTCAAAGTCACGTTCTGCGCCGCGCTGGTCGTCCCCTTCACCACGTTGCCAAAGGCGAGCGTGGCCGGCGAGACGGTGACTGCTGCAACTCCAGTGCCGGAAAGCGCCGCAACTTGCGGGCTGCTGGGAGCGCTGTCAATTACCGTGATCTGCCCCCCGCTAGTCGCTCCGGTGGCCGTCGGTGCAAAGTCGACCCCGATGACGCAGCTTTGCCCCGCGGCCAGCGCGCCGCTCACCGTGCCGCCCGCCTGCGGGCAGGTGGTTACAGCGCTGGTGTCCAGCACAAAAGGTCCGTTGAAAACAACGCCCGTGAAGTTCAGCGTGCCCGTCTGGCTGTTCGTGATCTTCACCGTCTTGGCGGCGCTGGTCGTGCCGACGACACCGTTGCCAAAGGAGATCGAGGTCGGCGAAAGCACGACCGACGCAATTCCCGTGGCGGAAAGCGGCGCCGTGTTGGGACTGTTGCTGGCATTGGTGCTGATGGTCAGCGTGCCGGCAGGCTGAGCTCCCACCGCGGCAGGTGTGACGGTGAGCGCGACCGTGCAACTGGCCCCTGGGAGCACAGTGGGAGTCAGGCACGTCGAGGATGGATCGATGGCATACGGGGTTCCCGCCGACACCGCCAGCGAGGAGATCGTGAGGGAGACCGTCTGGTTGTTGTAGAGCGTGACTTTCATGATCGCGCTCGTCTGGCCCACCACCACGCTGCCAAAGGCGACCGAGGTCGGCGAAAGCGTCGTCGGCCCAATTCCCGTCCCGCTCAGCGCCACCGTGTTCGGGCTGTTCGAGGCATTGGTGGCAACCGACAGCGACCCTGCCGGAATCGCTCCCAGTGCGGTCGGCGTCAGAGTCAGCGCGATGTTGCACTGGGAACTCGCGGCAACAGTCCCCGAACTCGGGCACGTCGTTCCCGTAGCCAGGGCATATCCGCCGGTTGGCAAACTGATCGAATTGATGGTGAGTGGCGTCAACTGGTAGTTGGCGAGATAAAGGGTCTTGATTGCGCTGGCCTTGCCGACGATCACGTTGCCAAAATTCACCGACGTCACCGTGAACCCGGTCGGCGGAACCGCGTTTCCGCTCAGCGCCATCGTGGTCGTGGGGTTGCTGGCGGTGGTGCTGATGGTCAGCGTGTCTGCCGGCTGCGCGCCGAGCGCGGCAGGATGGAGGGTCAGGCCGATGGTGCAACTGGCCCCCGCGGCCAACGCGCCGGGGTTGGCGCATGTCGTCGACGGGGATCCGGCGATGGCATAGGGGCCTCCCGCGGTCACACTGAGCGAATTGATGGTGATGGAGGCCGCCCCGGTGTTCTTGAGGGTGACTGTTTTGGGCGCACTGGTCGTGTTGACCGCCACGTTGACAAAGTTCTCCGATGTCGGGGAAACCGTGGTTTGCGCCACGGCGAAGGCTGAAGACAACAGGCAAAACATCGCCGTTAGCGACATTGTGACAACTTGAAATTTCCGCCGGGGATTCCATCCGCGATCAGACATCGTGCGACCTCCACACTTTCGATTCGTGCTGCCAGGGCGGGGGACCTGGCTGCATAAGAGATTGTTGGTCTTCCCCTCTTGGCGCTAAACTCAGCGAGCGTGGATCGCTAGACTTCCGGACGAAACTCCGTCACAGGTGCGATCTGGCCCGAGTGAGTACGGTTCAGCAAGTCAACTCCGCTGGTCGAACCGCAAAGATCCGGCGGCCAGGAAAGGGAAAGCCAATTTGAAGCGGAGTCTACCCATGCGAAACCACACAATGCAATTAAATTTTTCGTAATATTTCTAAATCTTTCTATTTCAATGAGTTCCCCGTTGCTGTTTTTTGTGTGTTGGCCGTCACAATGCACAACAAATCACCCCTCCTTCTTGCTGTTAGTTTGTGTGCTGGTCGTCACAATTGTATAAGTAATCACCCCCCTTTTGCTGTTTTTGTGTGTTGGCCGTCACAATGGCACAAAAATCACCCCCCGCTCTCTCGGCCACGACCAGGATTCCGGCCGCCGAAAGGTGTTTGATACTGCTGTCTGGCCAGGAAATCTCTGAGCAAAACGGCGTTCACAATCCATCCGCGCAAAGTGATGAGTGGAGGGCAAGGGCGATGCGGCAGTTAACGCTCCATAGTTTTTAGACAGGTTCTTAGTGAAAGTCGGCCTGTATTCAGGTTCCGAGAGTTTGGCAGTTCCAGCCTGAGGGCCAGCTTATGCAACTCCCGTTTGCGGTAGTTGTCGGTATCCGGAAAGCCCCCGATCTGGTTGGGAAAGATGAAGGCCTCCCGACTCGGATTCGGGCAACGAGCGCGCCATCCCTCCAGCCTCGGAGGCGAGGCTTCGCGGGATATGAATCGTGGAAAGGCTCTTCGGCGTCTTGCCCCAAGGACGAATTGTCCCCTTGTAGGCAGTCTCAGCAACACTCATGGTCGAGGCTGTGTGATCGAAGCACCTCCACCTGAGAGCGAATAGTTCACTGGAAGGAAACGAACGAGATGAACTGAGCTGACGCAGGTAATGGCCTACGCCAGCCCGAGTCCCTACGGAGGGCTGCTGGTTACTTCGCTGCTGCGGCCTTCTGTGCCGCCCACCGCTTCTTGACCGCCTCGGCAATGCGCTTTCGCCCTTCAGGCGAGAGGTTTCTCTTCTTCTTCTTCGCAGGTTTCGTGGCAACGGGTGCCACCGCAGCTACCTTCTTGGGTCTGCCGGCCTTCTTCTTAGCTGTCGGCACGGCGCCACCACCCAGCAGTGCGCGTGCCCGCTGCAACTGGGCGATCTCATGATCGATCGTTGCCAGAATTTCCGATACTCCCATGTATTCCTCCTGATGGTTGCCGGCAACTGGCCCAACCTTTGGGACGCCAAGTCACAACGCCACGCAGGGTCAGCCACTTGCTTTATAAGTACAATACTCGATTGATGGCTCTTTTACAAACAATAAGCCGCATCTTTTGCTCAGAGCGGGGAGCGTGTGCAAGCTGCAATTCAATAGGCTCGTGCGCGTACCCCTGCTCATGGAGGATCGTCGAGCCCAGGCCACGAAAGCCATGTCCGGTCATGCGGCTCTTGTAGTCCATGCGTTCCAATGCTTTCAGGATGGTGTTATTGCTCATGGGCTTCCTGGGGCTGCGGTCACCGAGGAAAAGCCATTCGCTGCTCCCGGTCAAGTCGCGCAACATCTCCAGCACTTCCAGAGCCTGCCTGGCTAATGGCACAATGTGCGGGGTACGCATCTTCATGCGCTCGGCAGGAATGTCCCAGCGGGCATTCTCCAGGTCGAACTCCGTCCACTTGGCCCCGATCAATTCGCTGGTGCGAACAAAGGTCATGGCCATCAACTTCATCGCCAGCCGTTTGACTTGCTTTCCCTGGTAAACCTCGATGCGTTTAAGCAGAGGGGGCCGTTCTTGGGCATCGATGCGGGCATAGTTGGTTTTGGGTATGGATTTCAGGATTTGGAAGGGTTCCTGGCGGAGAGAGGGGGATTCGAACCCCCGGTAGAGCTTTTGACCCTACAACGGTTTAGCAAACCGCCGCCTTCAGCCACTCGGCCATCTCTCCGGGCCTGCACGGATTATACCGGAAGTCGCGCTTGCGGGGCGCCGGAACCCAGTTTGCCGCAATCACTCGCGTCTGGGGGAACAGGCTCAGCGGCTACTGGCCCGCCTTCTCCGGGACGAGCCTGCCCTTGTTCTCCTCAAACTGCTGAGCGGCCACCGGCCATGCGCCGGTTCAACTATAATCGCGAATGATGAAGGCGCATGTTTATGTCACGTTGAAGACCTCGGTCCTGGATCCGCAGGGCCAGACCATCCAGAACGCCCTGCGCAAGATCGGATTTGCGGAGGTAACCGCTGTGCGCCAGGGCAAGTATTTCGCGCTTTCGCTGGCCGAAGGGCTGAGCGCGGAGGCGGCGCGCGCCCAGGTGGAGCGCATCGCCCGCGAGGTGCTCACCAACCCGGTGATCGAAGAGTTCACCTACCGCATAGAGGAATAGCGCGCCGCGCAGAGAGCGATGATTCGACCTCCAGCGGTCGTCTGGAGCGATTCACGCTGCGATGGCGCCATCCCCCAAGTCGCGTGAACAGGCCCTGGAAGACGAACAATCTGTTTCCTGTTAGCCCCGCCACAACCCCGCCCGCAAGCGATCAGGCCCGCTCTCCCCAACCGTGGCTCGGAGTCGGATAAATCCGTGGACTCCAGCCGCCTCCTCGCTACCGATTTTTCTCTCCCCGCTGGAGAATTGGCGTCGACGTCGAGTGCATTGGGCTGTTCTCACAGTAGAGCACCAACGCGTATCAGATTTCTGAACACTAGCCGGCTTTGAACTCTGTCCAGAAAATTATTGCCTTCCGTGGGGAGGGGGATAATAATCGAACCTACCCTTTCCATGGAGTGTCTGATGAATCCAGTCGAATATCACTTGAAACTCACAATTCGCCTGTGGACCGGCGCCGCCCCGAGTTCTTACAACTCAAGCAGCCAGTTGCGCGACATCTGGAGTGTGCCGGGCGAGGCATACGAACCGATTGGTATCCAAAAGTTCATGACGTTGATGTACTCTGACCCGTTGTTCAAGTCGTGCCCTGCGGCCCAGAACATCACGCCGAACCGCTTCTACACGGGCGGCGACCTGCAGACCTTCGACGACCTCTACCAGGAGCTGCTCCCTTGTGGCGCAGCCGGCCCCGCCACTTCGATCACCGCAAACATCCAGGCAGTTGCCGACCCCATGGCTGCCACTGCAGCGGCCAAGAAGCCAGCACTGGGAAAATAGAACTCAACCTTGATGGAGTTAGTCTGGTCGGAGTCACAGAGAGGAGAGCTATGGGTACGAGGAGAATGAACTTCATTCTTGGCATTGTTGTGTTGGCCGTCAGCGGCGCTGGCGCGCAGCAGACATCGCTGCAGATCTTCCAGTCGCAGGGCACTGGCCAGGACAAGGTTTTGCAGGTGAAGATCAAGATCGGCGCGAACGACAAGTGGTTTACGCCACCCAGCCCGCCTGCCAGCAGCCTGTGCAACTATAGCTTCTACCAAGTCGATCATCCGGACGATCCGCGGATGAAGATTGAGGACGTCACCAGCACTTATCTCGCTTATCCGCCGGGCGGCTGCGGGGCTGCGCCGGTTCAGCTTCCCGCGCCGAGCGACATGGAGCAGCAATTTCAACTCTACCTCAAGGCCCCGCTTAAGTTCGGCGTGCGCTACCTGTTCATCGTTCGCGATCCCGCCAACCCGAACCCCGACACGAACTCGGTAGTAACCGTCTTCACCGGTTCGGCCTCGCTGCTTCTTGAGCCGCAGCAAGGGAAGAACGTGGAGGTGATGGTCAGCTCAACAGTGTGGCTGAAGGCCGCCAAGGGCGATGCGGTGATCTTCAAGAACAAGTCCGACAAGCCCAGCCAGGGCGACACAGATCTCCATGGGGTAGTTGAAACGGTGACAACAAGAGGCGTGATCGTGCGGCTCACTGGCTCACTGCCGGTGGACCAGACGGGGGCCTTGCAGCTCACGAGCCAAGGGCTTGCCGACAACTACCAAAACGACGTTCACGCTGCCGGCAAGGTGACGCCTGCGCTTGAAAATACAGCTTCGAGCACCGCCGGGCAACCGCCTTCAATTACTTCTGCCATGATCACCACACAGTTTTCAGCTACGGCGGCAGTTCACAGTACTCCCACAATCTCGGCTACCGGAGCGCTCGCGCCCTGGAACCAGGCCATCCACATGAAAGATGTGAGTCGCGGAAGGGCCGTCTACCTTGACCCGGTGGTGAACTTCGACGTGGGCACGAACAACTCCAAGAGCGCCAACTCGGTGATTCTGCCCTCGCCCTTGTCGCACGACTTCACGCTCAAAGGGAATCAACGGGCGGATCTGGCGATGCGAAATAACTGTATGCCGGGCTCGCTGAAGCATTGCGACGACTCCGCCCTCAGCGAGGAGAAGTCTGTCACTTACTCCTCGCTGAATACGAGCTTCGGCCCGCGCGAGGAATTCGACACCCTCTACGGCGGAACCAACCTGTTAGGCGAGCTACGCCTCGATCTTTACCCCAGCTTCTGGTACCACACGGCGGCCTCCCAAAAGGCGGCTCTCGCTGCGGGCAACCCCGCCATCCGCGACCTGCTGCAGATGCCCGACGGGGGATGGTCCATTGCGCCTTACCTGCAGTACGACGGAGGCGGTCATGTGACCGCGCAGACCATCACCAACTCTGGCAAGAATCCAGCCGCCGTCATCCCGAATTACGACATCTCGCGGCTCTTCCTCGGTCTGGTTTTTGCTGGCACCTATAAGTCCAGCTCCGTGAACATCGATGGCTCCTGGTTCGATCTCTTCACTCAGGAGACGGTGCCGACTATTATCAGCAAAGTCACTTACGCCAAGACGTTCGCCGGCTGGCAGCCGCATTTCAAGGGGACATACAGCTTTAGTCTCGACCGCACAAAACACTATCTCCTCTCCTTTTCGTGGGAGGACGGCCGTTCCGCGCCCTCGTTTGGCTACGGGAACAAGGCAACGGGAGGGTTGCAGGTTGTGTACTAGTGGACCTTGAGTCGGGTTCCTCAACTGCCGGTGTGTGGCCCACATCTCAATCAGCCATCAAGGTTGGGCGCCCCAGATTTCGTCCGCCGCGGCGGATGAAACTTGGGATAGTACAAGCCTCGTCCCTGGGGTTCTTGGACACACCATTATCAATTGGCGCCGAATCCCCGATGCGCTCAGCGAATCAGAATTGACAAGCGGCCTTCAAAGGAGCGGCCTGCAAACCCGGCGATCCCGGTTGCCGCCAAATCGCCGGGTGCCCCATCCATGACCGAAGCCTCATCGCGGTCATGGGTGGGATAGCACGAACCCCAACCCGCCCCGGAACCTCAAAAGCTGGAAGCTGGCTGCCGGCCCTTTGCATAGAATTACCCTCCCTTGGCGCACAATCGCTCTATGGTGTCCTTCAAAGCCTGATGGGACAGTTGTAAATCGAAGATTCCGGAGGGAGCAGGGGGCTTCAGCCCCCTGAAAGAGAGCGAGTTTTTGCGCGGCCTTCAGGCCCGGGCCTTTGCCGCCTCTCCAGGACTTGAAGGAAATGCAACTGTAGTATGAAGCAGGCCGAAGCGAATGTGTCCAGGGGGTAGGAGCTGGAAGCTGGAAGCTAAAAGCTCCGTCAGAACGCCCGTAACCCCTGTGCCATGAAGATTCTGCAAAGAACTCCAGCAGAATCAAGAATTTAGAGCGAAGCCTCCACTGCATCCCATTGAAAATAAATAACTTCCTTGCAGAGACGGGGTGGGGGTAGGGAGAGAACCGAAATGTGTAACGAATGTCGCCACATCATGCCTAACGGCATCAAATGCCACGCGCCCGCCCTCTGCGGTAAGCCTTATTGCTACTTCCACACCCGCCTGCACGGCTTCGCCGCAAGGCCGGCCCGCACCCCGGAAGAACCCCTCAAGCTCCCTATCCTGGAGGACCGCAGCGCCATCCAGATCGCCCTCGCCCAGATTCTCGACGCCCTGGGCTCCACGCAGCTTGACCCTCGCCGTGCCGGCCTCTTTCTCTACGCCCTCCAGATCGCCTCGCAAAATGTCGAACGCAGAACGGACATCGTCCCAATCACGGCAGTGCACTCCATGACCCACACCGCCGGCGGTGATGAGCTGGGTCCGGAAACCAGCACCTGCCCGTATCCGTTCGAGTGTTCCACCTGCGACGTTCAAGACGGCTGCCCAGACTACGAGCCCGAAGAAGACGAGCCCGAAGAAGACGAAGAGGAAGACTGAGGCCGCCGTGTCGCTTAAAATCGTTGCATGTGCGGCATTGTCGGTTATGTCGGTCCCAAGAAGGTAGTTCCCGTCATCATCGAGGGGTTGCGGCGCCTCGAATACCGCGGCTACGACTCGGCAGGCATCGCCGTGGGCAGCCCTTCCCGCTCCACGCTTGAGGTCCGTCGCGCTCCGGGCAAGCTCTGCAACCTGGAAGAGGTTCTGCGCGAGCATCCGATCGAGGGCACCTTCGGCATCGGCCACACGCGCTGGGCCACGCACGGACGCCCCACGGAAGAGAACGCCCACCCCCACCGCGACTGCTCCGGCCGCATGGTCGTAGTCCACAACGGCATTGTGGAGAACTATCTCGATCTGAAGCGCGAACTCATCGCGCAGGGCCACAAATTCGTCACCGAGACCGACACCGAGATCATTGCCCACCTCATCGAGCAGGTTCAGTTGGACGCGGATGCGGCCGGCGAGCCGATTGCTCTTGAAGTGGCCGTCCGCCGCGCCGTCAAGCGGCTCACCGGGGCCTTTGCTCTGGGCGTCCTGTCGGCCCTCGAACCGGACAAGATCGTTGCCGCGCGGCTCGGTCCGCCGGTGGTCATCGGTGTGGGCGAGGGCGAGTCCTTTGTGGCCTCCGATGTTCCTGGCATCCTGCACCACACGCGCAACATGTATTTCCTGGCCGACGGCGATATGGCCATCCTGACCCTGGCCGGCGTCGAGCTGACCGACTTTGACGGCAACCCCGTTGAGCGCGCCATTACGCGGATTCAATGGGATCCGATCCAGGCCGAAAAGGGCGGCTACAAGCACTTCATGCTCAAGGAGATCTGGGAGCAGCCGCGGGCCGTTGCCGACACCACGCTGGGCCGGGTTTCGCTGGATTCGGGCAAGGTCTTTTTGGGCGAGATGAAGTTGACCGACCAGGAACTGGCCGCCACCTCAAGCATTCACATCGCCGCCTGCGGCACCAGTTGGCACGCCGCTCTCACCGGCAAGTACATGATTGAGCGGCTGGCGCGCCTGCCCGTGGACGTGGACTACGCCAGCGAGTACCGGTATCGCGATCCCATCGCCGGTCCCGAAGCGCTGGGGCTGCTGATTACCCAGTCCGGCGAGACCGCCGACACCCTGGCCGCGCAGCGGGAGATGATCGCGTTGGGCTCCAGGACCGTGGCCATCTGCAACGTAGTGGATGCCATGGTGGCCCGCGAGGCCCACGGCGCCATCTATACCCACGCCGGCCCGGAGATCGGCGTGGCCTCCACCAAGGCCTTCACCGCGCAACTCACCGCGCTGTTCCTGCTGGCGCTCAAGCTGGGCCAACTGCGCGGCAAGCTCGACGCGGCCCAGTCGGTGGCGCTCATCGAGCAGTTGAGCCGCATCCCGGTCAAAATCGAGGAGGTGTTGCGCGGCCGCTCGGCTCAGTGCGAGCAACTGGCCAAAGAGTTCTCGAATGCCCGCGATTTTCTCTATCTCGGCCGCGGAATCCACTTCCCGATTGCGCTCGAGGGGGCGCTGAAGCTGAAGGAAATCTCCTACATCCACGCCGAAGGCTACCCCGCCGGCGAGATGAAGCACGGCCCCAATGCCCTCATCGATGAAACCCTGCCGGTGGTGGTGCTGGCAACCCGCGACGAATCCGATCCCGCCTCGAGACTGCGCTATGAAAAGACACTCTCCAACATTCAGGAAGTCACCGCCCGCTCCGGCCGCGTAATCGCCGTGGCCACCGAGGGCGACACCACCATCGGCAGCCTGGTGGAGCACGTCATCCACATCCCGCCGGCCATTGAGCTGCTCTCGCCGCTCATCGAAATCGTCCCGCTGCAACTTCTGGCCTATTACATCGCCGTCCGCCGCGGCTGCGACGTGGATCAGCCCAGGAATCTGGCCAAGTCGGTTACGGTGGAGTAGGGTTTTCCATCCGGCAGGGCGCTCAGGCCCGCCCCGCGAACTCCCGCGTCTCCGTATACACTTTGACCTTTTCGCCTTCCTGAATGAAGAGCGGAACCTTGATTTCGATGCCGGTCTCCAGCCGGGCCAGTTTGGTCACGTTGCCGCTCGACGTGTCGCCGCGCGCGCCGGGCTCCGTATAGGCAACCTCCAGCTCCACCTGGGCCGGCAACTGCAAACCGATGGGATTGCCGTTGTACTTGTGCAACTGGATGATGGCGCCCTCCACCAGGAAGTCCAGGGCGTCCCCGACCATCTGGCCGGAAAGGGTATGGGTATCGAAGCTCTCCTGGTCCAGGAAGTACGAGCCCTCGCCGTCGCTGTAGAGGTAGGATGCCTCGACCATCTCCAGGTCCGGCTCCTTGAACTTGTCGCTGGCCTTGAAGGTCTTGTCGAAGACCGCGCGGGTGAGCAGGTTGCGCATCTTCAGGCGGACCAGGGTCTGGCCGCCCCGGGCGGTGGGGGTGGAAACCTCTACTTCCAGGCAATAGAACGGGGTGTTTTCAAACTCGAAATACATCTTGCGCTTGACGCTGATGGCTTCGATCAATGCGGCCATGGATTCCTCAAAGACAGTCTTTAGAAGCCGAAAAACCCACGAGGATCTCAACCGGCTCCCCGTCAATTATAGGGGGAAGTGCGCGTCCCGTTACCGCCGCGCCAACGGCCAACCCCACAATGGGAACTCTTGCTTGCCACTTCGCCCCTCCACTGGCGATACTGCCTATAGCCCGTTTTGCGGGCTCCATCTCTTCCCCAGCGAGAACCGCCTTGGCCCGTGAACTTTATACCGCGCGTCTTGCACGCAAGGACTGCATCTCAGAATTCGCGCAGTGCTACCACTTCGAGTTCGTCCTCGACGAGCTTGAGAGCTTCCCTTATGCCTCCGGCCAGTTCGTCTCCGCCGTGGCCGATGACGCCAATGGCAAGCAGCAGACCCGCGCCTACTCGATCGCGTCGGCGGCCAACGGCAACCGTTTCGAGCTGTGCGTGAACCGGGTCGAGGAGGGGTTCTTTTCCAATCACCTGGCCGACCTGCCCGACTTGCCCATCGGCGCGACGATCCAGATTCATGGCCCTCATGGGCACTTCATCCTCCACGAACCAATCACCGACTCGATCCTGGCGGCTACCGGCACCGGAATTGCGCCCATGCGCGCCTTCCTGCAGTGGCTGTTTCCAGAGAACGGTCCCGACCGCAGCGGGGGCAAGGAGATCTGGCTGGTCTACGGCACCCGCCACGAGAGCGATATCTACTATCACGAGGAGTTTGAGGCGCTCGCCCGGCGCAAGCCAAACTTCCATTACCTGACCACGCTGAGCCGCGCCTTGGAGAGCTGGAGCGGCCTGCGCGGCTACGTGCAGGACCACGTGGCCCGGATCATCGAGGAGCGCGCCGCCCGCCTCGGCCTGCCGCTGCCGCAGCCAGCGCCTGATCCCACGTTATTGGCAGCCGAGTTGCAATTCGACATCTACGCCTACATCTGCGGCCTCAACGAGATGGTCTCCAGCGTCCGCGAGCGGCTGAGCGCCTTCGGCTGGCACAAGAAGCAGATTGTCTTCGAGCGCTACGACTGAAACGCCTGTGAGGTTGGCCTCGGAGGAGAAAGCCTCTACAGATTGAACAGCTCCCGCAGCCGGCGGGTCTGCGCGCGGCTCACGGGAATCTCCGTCTGCCGCTTGTCGTTCATGCGCAACTGGTAGCTGGATTTGAACCACGGCACCACCTCGCGGATGTGGTTGATGTTCACCACAAAGCCTCGATGGGCGCGCCAGAACAGCGCAGGATCCAGCAGATCGAGCAGTTCCTCGAGCGTGCGGCACTTGGATTGGCCCTCAAAGGTCTGCGTGACTACGCGAATTACACCTTCATCGATGGCCGCATAGCAGATATCCGCCTGGTCCACCAGCAGCAGCCGGCTCTGCGCCTGCACAATGAGCTTGGCCGGCTGGGGCGTACGGCTGGCGCCCTGCGGACGGTTGAGCAGTTTGAGCAGCGCGTCGATTTGCGACTCCGGCAGCCCGCCCCCAAGCCCCTCCGCCGCGCTTCCGGCCATGCGGCCCTTAACCCGCTCCACGGCCTGCTGCACGCGGGTGCGGTCAAACGGCTTCAGCAGGTAATCCACCGCGTTCACGTCAAAGGCGCGCACGGCGTATTGGTCATAGGCCGTGGCAAAGACAATCTGGGGCAGCGGCTCGGCATCGCCGCCCGCCTTTGACCGGCGCTCCATCAGCCGCTGGATCACGGCAAAGCCGTCCAGCCCCGGCATCTGCACATCCAGGAAGACGAGGTCGGGACGATGCTCCTCGATCAGGTCCACGGCCTCGATGCCGTTGGTTCCCTGCGCCACCACATCCACGCCGCCCACCTGGTCGAGCAGGTACTTGAGCTCGTCGCGGGCCAGTTGTTCGTCGTCGATGATGAGCGCGGAGATGGTCATGCGGATCGGAAGCTTGATTGTAGGAAGCCAGCCCGGCCGGGTCAATTGCGGGCGTGAACCGGCGAAATCCGGGTGCCCCACCCTCGCTCCGCCGCGGCGGACTGCGGCGGATTTTTGTGGCTAGGGTGGGAAACCACGAACCTAGAAAGAAACGGCCTTGAACCGCCCGGCCTACTCGCCCAGTACCCGCAGGCGCGCCGGCATGTGGTCGCCAGACAACTCATGGCCGCAGCAGGTACAGAACTGGTCGGTAGTGCGCACGGTTCGGAAGCAGTTGCCGCAATTGGCGGTGAGCTGGTAGTTGCACTGCGGGCAGAAGTGGAAGTCGCTCAGCACGTGCGTGGAGCAGGCGGGGCAGCGCGAGACCTCCGGCTGGCGCAGCAGGAAGTAAAGCACGGCGCCGATGCCGGCCGGCGTCACGAAGCAGATCACGATCCACAAGCGCAAACTCATGGCCCGGCGCGGAGCGTCCTTGCTGATGTAGCCGACCATCAGAAAGTAGAGCGCGGCCAACACGCCCCAGGAGAAATTGAAGTAGATGCGAAACCCGAGCGGCGGCGCGTGGTGCTGCTGATCCGGCAAGACCATCCAGAAATAGTATTCCACCAGCACAAAGGCCGCGGCGGCAGCCACGATGGACCACACCGGGATCATGCGTTCATCTTCGTTGACGGCGATTGACTGTGGATCTCTCATAGGCAATCCCTCTCTCAGAGGGCCATTCAGGAAATTAAGCACAGCTTAACCCTAGGTAAATGGACGGGAGAGATTATCGGTAAGTTGCGCGCACTTCAGTACCCGTTGCCGTTTGTCAGGGAATCCAGGGCCTGTTTCGCACCCAGCCTGCCACCAGCGCGGCGGCCACCAGCGCCGGGCAAAGGATGCAAAACCACAGCGCGAACTGGCTGGTAAGGTCGCTCAGGCGCTCACCGGCGATCAGGTTGTCGGCGGCCCACCAGATCAGCGGACCCAGCACAAGAAAGACCACCAGTGCGGCCGCCAGCGCCACGGCGCGGCACCGCTTGCGTCCGGCCTTCTGCTCCTGCATCACGCCCAGCGAGGCGTTCACGACGCGGCAGGTGCGATACGCCACGGCGCACTCCCGGTTAGCCTGGTTCCCGGCAAGAGCCGATACCAGATCGCGGTCGGCGTCAGCGCCTTCAACTGGCTTCATACTGTCCTCAACGTCGCATTCGCCATCTCTGGCCGCACCGCAGGCGCCTCCTGGCGGCGCGCGCGGTTCCGTTCCAGCTTGGGCTTGATCGCGGCCATTCCCCTGTAAAGTCTTGATTTTACGGTGGAAAGCGGCGCCCGCGTCACTTTGGCGATCTCTTCCAGCGACAACTCCTCGTGGAAGCGGAGCACCAGCACTTCGCGGTAAAGCGTATCCAACTGCAGCAGCGCCGCGGCAATCCGCTCCCGGTCTTCGAGATTGCAAAAGCGGTCGAAAGGCGTCGGCTCGCCGTCGGCAATCTCCAAGCTCATGGGCCGGTCGTCGTCCCCGGAGCCCTCAAACAGCTCGTCCAGGCTGGACATCGTCCGCTTGCGCCGCTGGTCGATCACCAGGTTGCGGGCGATGGTAAACAGCCAGGTGTCAAACCGCGCCTGTCCGTTGAACTGCGCCCCGCGCACCAACACGCGCATCCAGACCTCCTGGAACAGGTCTTCGGCCATCTCGCGGTTGCTGGTCAAATAGAGCAGGTAGCGCATCAACCGGTGCTGGTAGCGCACGATCAGTTCATCCAGCAGCCCGGCGTCCTGGCGCTTGAGCCCAGCGGATACGGCGAGACTCTCCTGGCGGACCTGCTCCTGAACTACGGTGGCGGAAACCTGACCGAAAAAAGGGCGCACTGCAGCCGCTGTACTCATCTCATTCCATTAGACGCAAGATTTGCCCCTCAGGTCGCTGAAAAATGGATTCAGATCGAGAATCTCCCCGGCAGCAGCCATGCGGCAGGCGGAGGTTCCAGCCTATTGCCGAAACCCGCCAACTCGCTAACCCGCGATCCCCGCGGAGCGGGGGTAACTTGCTGCTTTTGTCACAGATCGCAGCCGCAAACCGCGTCCAACCCGTTCATCAGGTGCTCCTGGAGCCTTTCCTGGCCACGCGCAAGGCATCTTCCACGGCCTTGGCGGCGCGGCGTTCCCGCGCCTCGGCGCTCTGATAACCATAAATCGCCGTGAGATGACTCCGCTTCTGCACGGCCGTCATCGCGTCCCAGCCCTTGCGCGCCTGCGGCTGGCGCAGGAAGGCCGCATGAAGAATGGGCGGCGGTTCAATCTCACCCTCCAGGGTCAGCAGCAGCCGCTCGGCCATCCGTTCGGCGCGCTGCCGGCGCGAGGCGGCGCTCTTCGGTTCGTTGACCCATTCGCCAATCTCCTTGCGCCAGGAGTAGCTCAGCCCGTCGAACCATTTCCGCAGCCGGCGGTCGCCCTTGAGCGCCTGGGCCAACTCCGGTGGGACCACAGCCGCACGCTCCTCCAGGTCCGGCTCAAGCGAAATCCGCACCTGGGAGCCGACCGTTGCCTGCGTCGCCGCCTGCATCTTCTTGTTCACCAGCAGGAAGTGGCCTTCCCCGCCGGAGGCGGCAAACAGCGAAGTGCGAAAGGAGAATCCATCGGTTTTGCTGTTCACAGACAAGATCTCTCCACGCACCCGCAAGCCCCGCCGCGCCGGCCAGGCCTTGGCAACATCAAAGGGAATCCGCGCGATCACCCAGCCGAGCCCCGTCTGAAGCGGCTCCAGCACGGCGGTGAAGGATTTGAGTGGGTACGAAGTCATCACGGTCTCATCGTTTTCCCCTGGCTGGAACCAGTCTAGCTGAGGAATCGTCGTAGGCGGTTACGCGGAAACCGGCAGGACTGTCACTGCCGCTTTCCGCCTTGGCCGCAGCAAGCGGCGCAGGGGCCGCTCGATGAATCGATCGACCAGCACTGCGACGGCGACCGCGATCAGAAACCAGGTGGCCAGGCCAAGCAGGTTCTGGTGGTAAGTACGCCCCGTGCTCCAGTCGATGAAGAAGCTGCTGATCACCGTGTTGTGCAGCAGGTAGAAAGGGTAGCTGGCCTCGCCCAGCGCCTCCATGACGCGATTCTCGAGGACTTCCACGCCCGCGGGCCGCAGCGCCACTCCGTAGATGAGGACGGCAAAGGCCGGCCCAAGCAAGGCGGTGTGAATCACAAGGAAGGGGATCCAGGGCGACAATACGGCCACAGCGGCGATAGCGGCCAGCCCCGTGAGGGCCAGCGGCCAGGCCATCTTCCGGCTTTGCTTGCCGCGCAAGAAGAGCAGGCCGCTGGCCATGCCCATGAGAAACTCGGGCAAGCGCATCAGCGGATGGAACTTGAGCGCGTTGATCCACGGTCCGATGGTCTTGATGGTGATCTCGGCTGAGCCATCCGGGTGAAAGCGCATGTAAGCCAGTGCGCAGCCAAGGGCCAACAGCCAACCCGCCGGCGCAATGGCCGCCAACTGCCGCCGCGAGAGGCGCGTCAGACGCGGCAGCAGGAAGGGGAACATGAAGTAGAAGAACGCTTCCACCGACAGGCTCCAGTTGGGCATATTCCAGGCCAGGGCGGCTTGCGGAATCCAGCCCTCCAGCAGCGTGAGGCTGAGCACTGCCGAGAGCCACATATGGGGGGCGACCCAGGTCCACTCGGGGACGAAGAACTGCGGATCGTGCGCCCGCATCATCACGCAGCAGTAGAAGAAGCCCGGCGCGGTGATCAGCAGGCAGAACGCGAGGGCGGGATAGATGCGCGCAAAGCGGGCCTGCCAGAACTCGCGCAGGCCGGTGGCGCGGCCCGAGTAGGTGTAAACGAGGATGAATCCCGAGAGCACGAAGAAGAAACTCACGCCGCTGTAGCCGATGGACGCCAGTTGCCGCACCGCCGCAGCGTTGAAATAGAAGGCCTTCATCGCCTGCATATGGAACATGGCAACCCACAAGGCGGCAAAGAACCGGATCGAGGTAAGGGCCGGCAGGCGCGGCCGGTCTAACGCAGTGGCGCTCATGGTGGAGGATTACGCGCGGGCTGGGAAGGATGTTCCCGAGGATCGCTCGTCTTCGCCGATCTTCTACACTATCCTTCATGGAAGTTTTGTATGGGCTGCATCCGGTCGATGAGGCGCTCAAGGCCGGCAGGCGGCGCTTTGACCATGTGCTGGTGGCCCGCGAGCGGCACGACGAACGGCTGGAGCGGCTGGTGGCCCTCTGCCGCCAGGCCGGCGTTCAGGTTCGCCAGGAGGCGCGCGAGCAGTTGACGCTGCTGGCCCAGACCCCCGCCCACCAAGGCGTGGTGGCCATAGTCCGCCCACAGGAGTTTCTCGCCATCGAGGACCTGTTCACGCCGGACCTGTCTCGAAAGACGGGGGCCGCGGCGAACCCAGGCGCAGCCCGGCTGGTGCTGGCTCTGGATGGCGTCGAGGACCCGCAAAACCTGGGCGCGCTCTTGCGCGTGGCCGATGGCGCCGGGGTGGACGGCGTGGTGCTGACGGAGCGGCGGTCGGCGCCCCTGAGCCCGGCGGCCGTCAAAGCCAGCGCCGGCGCGGCAGAGCATCTGCGCATCGCGCGCGTGGTGAACCTGGTGCGCGCGCTCGAAGAGCTGAAACGCCAGAATCTGTGGATCATCGGTCTCGACGAAAGGGGTACGGCCGACTACGATCAATTCGACCTGACCTGTAATTGTGTGATCGTCCTGGGACGCGAGGGCGCAGGACTGCACGATCTGGTCCGCCGCACCTGCGACCACCTGCTGCGGATTCCCATGGCCGGCGGTGTCAGTTCGCTTAACGTCTCGGCCGCCGGGGCTGTGGTGCTCTATGAGGCCTTCCGCCAGCGCCGGAACGCCGCACATCCACTATCCAGTACTGGAACCGGCGCTCTCCCCAAGGCCGAGGCTGCGTCGAAACCAAGGAAACAGAAAGGCCTGGGTTCATGAAGTTTTCATTTGCCGGATTTGTGGCCCTGGCTGCCGCCGGCATGGTGGCTTTGTCCTCCGCGGCACAGACCACCACTCCCCCACCCCCTGCACAGCAACCCGCAGCCCAGGCCGCCCCGCGGAATCCGCAACCCAGCGGCCAAGTCATCTTTTCGCGCTCGACCGACGAAAACGGCCAGACCACTACGCAATCGACCCAGCCCGCAGCCCAACCCGCTGCCGCGCCGAAGGCGCAGTTGGCCCCACCGCAGGTGGCCGCCGAAGACGCCGAGCGGCAGGCCGTCACCTTCACGGATTTCGATCTGGACCTGCGCCTCCGCTCGGTGGCCCAGCAGATTGCCGTCCGCGCGCTGGTCACGGTGCGCAACGACGGCAAGACCCCGCTCGTACACATTCCGCTCCAGATTTCCTCCTCGCTCAACTGGGAACGGATTCGCGTGAACGGCAAGGACGTTGCCTTTCCCGTAGCCACGCTCAACTCCGACGCCGACCATACCGGCCAGTTGCACGAGGCGGCGGTTGCGTTAAGCCAGCCGCTGGCGCCGGGAGCCAGCTGCAAGCTCGACGTCACTTACTCCGGCGCCATCGCCCCGTCTGCCCAGCGCCTCCTGGTCATCGGAACTCCTGACGATGTGGCGCTGCACTCGGACTGGGACCGGATCGGCGTCCCTTTCACCGGTCTGCGCGGTTTTGGCAACGTGGTCTGGTATCCGGTTTCCAGCGTCCCCGTAATCCTGGGCGACGGCGCACGCCTCTTCGACGAGATCGGCGAGCACAAACTCAGATTGGCCGGCGCGCATTTCCGGCTGCGGCTCACCGTCGAGTTTCCTCACGGCCAGGCGCCCACAGTAGCCCTCATCAACGGCCATCCGGCTCCTCTGGCTGTGACCGAACCGGGCGGTCTGGACCAGAGCCAGGAGGTGGCAGGCGTGGCCACCGCCGACACCGGCGGCACAACTCTCGGATTTGAAGCGCCCAGCCTTTTTGTGGCCATCCGCACACCCCACCCCGGCGCCAATATGACGGTCTTCGCCCTCCCGGAAGACGAAGCAGCCGTCGAGGCCTGGACCACAGCGGCATCCGCGGTCACGCCCTTCCTGCAAGGCTGGCTGGGGCAGCGTCCCCGCTCCCAGCTCACTCTCCTTGACCTGCCCGACCCCGAAGACGCGCCCTTCGAGACCGGCGCGCTGTTGGCAACGGCCATCCGCCAGGCCAGTCCAGACCAGTTGAACGGCTTTCTGGTCCACGCGCTCGCCCGCGCCCGGATGAATTCGCCGCAGTCTCCAAATTCGCCGCAGCCGCCGGCCTGGCTCAGCGAGGGAGTAGCCACCTTCATGGTCACGCTGTGGCTGGAAAAGCAGCACGGCCGCGATCAGGCTCTGATCGCGTTGGAGACAGGGCGCGCAGCTCTGGCGCTGGCCGAGCCCGCGAGCTCCGGAAAAAACGTAGGCCAGCCGCTGGCCCTGGCCATCTCGCCCGTTTATTACCGCATCAAGGCTGCCTACGTCTTGTGGATGCTGCGCGACATCGCCGGCGACCCCGCGCTCTCCGCCGCTCTCCGCGCCTATGATCCCGCTGCCGGCGTTCCTGCTCCGGATGCGAGCAAGAGCTTCGGCAAAGACGCCGGCCGCAGTTCCTTCGAGAAGCTGCTTGAAGAAGCCGGGACCCCCGGCGACAGGTCTTTGTCGCCGGGGTGGCAGAGCGGGACCCGCCGCGACCTCGCCTGGTTCTTTGCCGACTGGGTGGATGCGGACAAGGGCCTGCCCGACCTGAGCATCGGTGGCGTCTTCCCCACCACCACAACGGCCGGCAACTGGCTGGTCGCCGTCGCCATTGCCAACAACGGCTACGCCTCCGCCGAAGTTCCGGTCACCGTGCGGACTGGAACCGGTTCTGGCGCGACCTCCGTCACCCAGCGCATTCTCGTTCCCGCACGCGGCAAGGCCGTTCAGCGCATCCTCATCCAAGGCAAGCCCACCGAGGTCCAGGTGAACGACGGTACGGTGCCTGAGACCCAGGCCAGCGTGCATGTAACCACGCTGGATCAGCCGGCCGGGAGCTCGTCCTCATCAAGCCAGTCAAACCCGCCGCACCCGTAGGCTGTCAGCCGGCCGACCGGTGAAATCTACCCGTCTTTCTTCTCATTCCGCGCCCGTACCTTGAACCAGATCGGCGTGCCTTTGAAGCCGAATGCCTCGCGGATCTGGTTTTCGAGGAAACGCTCGAAGCTGAAGTGCAGCTTGATGTCGCGGTCGGTGAAGAGCACAAACGTGGGCGGGGCAACTGCGGCCTGGGTCATGTAGAAGATGCGGATGCGCTTGGCCATGGGAACAGGCGCGCGCTGGAAGTCGATACGCTCAAGGAAGCGGTTCATCTGGCCAGTCGACACGCGCTTGCGGCGCTCGGCGGCCACGGCTTTTACCTCGTTCAAGACACGGCCCAGCCCCGTCCCCTCGAGCGCGGAGAGAAAGATCACCGGCGCATAGCTCAGGTACTTGAGCACCGTGCGCAGTTGCTTCTCGAAAATCTCTCGGTCGGCGGGCGGCTTGCCGTCGGTGCGGCCTGTGGTCACCGCGTCCCATTTGTTCACGAGAATGATGACGCTGCGCCCGCTCTCGTGGGCATAGCCGCCAATGGTGGCGTCGGCTGCTGTCACTCCATCCGTCGCGTCGAGCACCAGCAGGGCCACGTCCGCAGCCTCCAGGTGCCGCCGCGCCATCACCACACTCATCTTTTCGGCCATCAGGTGGGTCTTGCCCTTGCGCCGGATGCCGGCCGTATCCACAAAGCGCAGTTGGCTGCCCTCGAACTCAACCACCTCGTCCACCGCGTCGCGGGTAGTGCCGGGGATCGGCGAAACGATGGCCCGGGAGGTCCCCGTCAGTGCGTTCAACAGCGTGGACTTGCCCACGTTGGGCCGGCCGATGATGGCCACCGAGGTCTCGTGCTGCTCGAACTCGCCGTGAGTGCGATGGAGCGGACGAAGCTCCTCGCCCCCCTCTTCCGCCGGGGCCGGCCCTCCCTCAGAGATTTCAGCCTCTTCGGCCTGGGCGTCCTCGGCCTCTTGGGCGGCTAGCGTTTCTTCCTCCGTCAGCACAGCCTCAGCCGGCGCCGGAATCGCCTCCGAAATGGCCTCCAGCAGGTCGCCAATCCCTAGCCCGTGCTCAGAGCTGATGGGAAACACGTTGCGGATGCCCAACTGGCGAAAGTTCTCCGCGGCAAAGGCCATGGCCTCGCCCTCCACCTTGTTCACGGCCAGAAACACGGGCTTGCCGCCGCGAATCAGCATCCCCACCAGGTCGTAGTCCGGGCTGGCCAGCTCCGTGCGCGCGTCCACCACCAGCACCAGCGCGTCGGCCTCCTCCAGCGCCACACGCGCCTGCGCATAAATCTCGGTGGGGATCAGCTCAGGGTCGTCGGGCACGATGCCGCCCGTGTCCACCAGGCGAAACTGCCGCCCGGCCCACTCGTACTCGCCATAGATGCGGTCGCGGGTGATGCCGGACTCATCGCCCACAATCGAGCGCCGGCTGCGGGTCAGCCGGTTGAAGAGCGTGGATTTGCCCACGTTGGGCCGGCCCACAATAGCCACCAGCGGCAGCGCCGCCGCGCCGGGCTGCGTGGGTACAACCGATCTGCGATACTTCCCCAAAATAATCTCCAGTCAACGTTCGGCTATGTGAGCCGACACCCTAGGTCAATCCCAAATTCGCTTTACGCCATAGATATCGAAGACTCGGTCCCGGCTGATCAAAGGCACTTTCAAATCCAGCGCCTGCGCTGCCAGCAACCGGTCGAAAGGGTCGCGATGGTGCAAGGGCAGCCTGCCCGCCCGGATTACATGGGAGACGCGGGTTTCAATGAGCCCATAACCTCCAGAGGAGGTCAACTGATCGAATTGTTGCAGAATCTTGCCGGCGTCCAGTTTCCCGGTATTCGTCTTGATTGCCAACTCCCAGGGAGTAGCAATCGACAGGAGCAATCCAGATGCCGGGTCCTCGACAATTCTCCGGATCGACACCGGCAGCTTCTCAGGGGACTCCAAGGCCCAAAGCAAGATGTGCGTATCGAGAAGGTATCTCATTTCGTCTCGGGCGGAGGAACCAGCTCCCCATCGAGCATGCACTCGAATCCGTATTCCACCAACTCTTCGTCGGTCATGGGATCAAAGACGCTATCCTCGGCATGGACAAGGCCCTTGAAGGCGCCAATCAGGCGAAACGGCGGCTTCGACGCCTTCGGTTCGTCGATCGGCACGATCTTGGCCACTGGCTTTTTGCCGCGCATGACGATAACCTCCTGCCCCGCCTCTGCCTCTTTGAGCAGCCGCGAGAGGTGAGTCTTCGCCTGATGGACGGTATAGGCCATGGACTAAGTATGCTTAGTCCACCTTGCGAAGTCAACCAGACTGGGCGGTCGCGCCGCCTCGTCCAGATAAGTTTTTTCCCATCTCCCCGGCAGAATCCAGGCATGGCAATTGCCCTCCCGCCTACAGGAGGGAGCGATGCATATCCACGGCAGCCAGATGAATCCTAATGCAGTCAATCCCTTCTCCGCCGCGGCGGAGAAGGCGGTCGCCGCGCAACGAGCCGCCGATGTCCGCAAGAAACTGATGAAGAGCGCAACGGACATTGAAGGCGTATCGAGTCCCGAGGAGGCTTTCATGGTCGGCCAATGGATGGACTCGCGCCATAGTCAGGTCCAAAGCCAGGACCAGTACCACGCCAGCGCCGCCGGCAAAGATCCGGATTTCGGATGAGGCGCAGGACCTGGACTCGATGCCGAGTCCACCGGGGGCAGTTCACCAGGTTCACCGGACCGGCTGGCTCACTATGATGGAGTGAGCACCCGGCCCTGATGCCTCCCACCGACACCTCAACCCGCGCCTTGCCCACCCTGCACGAGTTTTTTGCTCCGGGCGGCATCCTGGCGCGCTCGGCGCTGCCCTATGAGTACCGTCCCGGCCAGCTTGAAATGGCGAAGGCCGTCGAGCGGGCTCTCGAAGAACGCCGCCACCTGATCGTCGAGGCCGGCACCGGCACCGGCAAGACGCTGGCCTACCTGCTGCCGGCCCTGCGCACCGGCCGGCGCGTCATCGTCTCCACCGGCACCAAGGCCCTGCAGGACCAGCTCTACTTCCGCGACGTTCCCTTCCTCGAAACGCTGCTGGGCAGCCTGCGCGTCTGCTACATGAAGGGCCGCGCCAACTACCTCTGCCGCCACAAGCTGGCCGCCTTGCGCAACCAGCCGATTCTTTCCGGCCTGGAAGAGATCGACCAGTACCGCCAGATCGCTGAGTGGGACGAGACCACCGAGACCGGCGACCGCGCCGAGCTCTCCGGGATGCCCGAGTCGAGCGCGTTGTGGAACAAGCTGGATGCGCGCACCGAGGCCTGCCTGGGGTCAACGTGTCCGGATTATCGCCGCTGCTTCATCACCGAGATGCGGCGCAAGGCGCTCGAATCCGACATCATCATCGTGAACCACCACCTGTTTTTTGCCGACCTGGCCGTGAAGCGCGAGGCCGCCGGCGCGCCCGACGCAGGCATTCTGCCCGAGGCCGCGGCGGTTGTCTTCGATGAGGCGCACGAGTTGGAAGAGGTAGCTTCGAGTTATTTTGGACTTTCGGTCAGCAACATACGATTTGAAGAGTTGGCGCGCGACACCGATGTGCTGATGCGCGGGAAGGAAGGCGCCGAAAACCTTCCCGCCGTCACCCAGCAACTCCGCGAACGCGCCCGCATGTTCTTTGCCGGCCTGCCCATGAGCGGCGATGGCCGCCAGCCTTTCACTGGCCGCGAGGAGTTTCTGGAGTCTTCCGGCGACCTCTATCTGGCAGTGCGCGCCACGCTCCGCCGCCTCGAAGCGGAGATGGACGGGCTAACCGGCATCGACGAAGCGCCGGGACTCAAGAAACGCGTCGCCCGCCTGCGCGCCGAGCTCGAATTCCTGCTCGAAAAGAACGACAGCAACATGGTCTTTTGGATGGAGCGCCGCATCGGCCCAGCCGCGACATCCGTCCAAAGGTCCGCCGCACGCAGTGCGTCGCGCGCCACGTTCCTGCTGGCCACGCCCATCGACGTCTCCGAGTTGCTTCACGAACTGGTCTTCGACCAGATTCCCACCGTGGTGCTCACTTCGGCCACGCTCACCGTGCAGGGCGGCTTTGAGCACATCCGCAAGCGGCTTGGCCTGAGCGAGGCGCGCGAGCTGGTGATCCCATCTCATTTTCGATATGGCGAGCAGGCGCTACTCTACCTGCCGCCGGAGATGCCCGACCCCCGCGACCCGGAGTTTCCCGAGGCCGCCGCGCTCTGCATCCAGCGCGTGCTCGAAATCACCCGTGGGCGCGCCTTCTGCCTCTTCACCAGCTACAGCCAGATGCGCGATCTCTACGAGCGCCTGCTGCCGGTGCTGGATTTTCCCATCCTGCTGCACGGCACCGCGCCGCGCAAGGCGCTGCTTGAGGAGTTCCGCTCCACGCCCAACGCGGTTCTTTTTGGCACCGCCAGCTTCTGGCAGGGCGTGGACGTGCAGGGCGAGGCCTTGAGTTGCGTCATCATCGACCGCCTGCCCTTCGCCGTGCCCAGCGACCCGGTGGTCCAGGCCCGCATGAAGGCCATTGAAGAGGCCGGCGGCAAACCTTTCAACGACTACCAGGTTCCGGCAGCCGTCCTCACTCTCAAGCAGGGCTTCGGCCGCCTCATCCGCTCGCTCGAAGATCGCGGCGTGCTGGTCCTGCTCGACCCCCGCATTCGCACAAAAAGATACGGCCAAACATTCCTCGCCAGCCTGCCGCCGTACGGGATGACGGCGACGATTACGGATGTGGAGAATTTCTTTGAGAATGACGGAAATTCATGACGGCCGTTCGAGTTGATCATGCACAATTCATCTTTGAGGGAAATCAATGCAGATCACCAAACAAGATGCACTCCTAGTCATCGACGTACAAAACGACTTCTGCCCCGGCGGCGCGCTGGCCGTTGCCGATGGGGACGCTGTCATTGATGTCATCCATCGGGTCGCGTCGAAGTTTGAGCATATTGTTCTCACGCAGGACTGGCACCCCGCGGGCCACGCTTCGTTCGCCTGCGCTCATCCGGGGAAACAGCCGTTCGAGCAGGTCGAGCTGAGTTACGGAATGCAGACCCTTTGGCCCGACCATTGCATTCAGGGCAGCAAGGGCGCTGAGTTTCACCCCGCGCTCCATTTGCCGGAGGCGGAAATCATCCTGCGCAAAGGCTTCAGCCCGCACATCGATTCGTATTCGGCGTTCTTTGAGAACGATCTCGTTACCTCAACCGGCCTGGCCGATTATCTGCGCGACCAGAACCTGACCCGCGTCTTCCTGGCCGGACTTGCTTACGACTATTGCGTTGGCTTCTCGGCCCTTGATGCGCGGCGTTTGGGCTTGCAGGCCGTCATTCTGCGCGACGCGTGCCGGGCGATCGACCTGGACGGTTCGGTCGCGAAGATCGAAGCCCAGTTTGCCCAGGCCGGGGTCGCGCTGATCGAGAGCGCGGCGCTTCTCGGCTGAGATAGCCGTTGCCCGGTAGAATCGCAACAGACGGAGCGGTCTTTCCCCCGTCCCACGGAATCATGTCGCGCAACTTCTACATTCTGGCCGCCACACTGGTCTTCTTCGCGCTGGTCTCAGCGGGCATGTCGCTGGCGCCTTCGAGCTTCCAGCCCGGACTGCCGGCCAACGGATCGCTGTGGCGCACGGTGGCGATGTTCCTGCTGCTTTTCGGGCTGCTTTCGGCGCTCATCGGCGTGATGAGCCACCTCTTCGAGCAGGTGGACCGGCGCAGCGAAGAGGCGCGGCAGGCGGCGCGGCGCAAACGCCGGGGCGAAAAGAACTAAAATCAAAGCAGGGATTCTTCCCCGCACAGGACAAGAGCTGACGCCGATGTATGAAGTCACCGTGGAAGCCGGTTTCTCCTCCGGCCACTATCTCCGCAACTATAAGGGCAAGTGCGAGAACCCGCACGGGCACAACTACAAGGTCTGCGTCACCCTGGCCGGGGCCGCGCTGGACGAGGCAGGCCTGTTGCTCGATTTCAAGCTGCTCAAGCAAGTGCTGCGCCCGGTTATCGACCGCATCGACCACCGGATGCTCAATGACCTGGAGCCCTTCACGGTCCTGAACCCCTCGGCAGAGAACATCGCCAAATACTTCTACGACCAGACCAATGAGCAACTTGCCGGGATGACTCAGGGCCGGGTGCGCGTGAAGGACTGCACCATCTGGGAGACGGACACGACCACAGCTACCTACTACGAGTAGGAGTCACCCGCCGACAGCCGAACAACCAGGCCGTTGCCCTTCAGTTCATCTGGCTGGACTTGGATTTGAGGTACTTGTCGAAGGGAATCTCGAAATAGAAGAGCTCGTTGCCGTCGGCGTCGCGCAGCTCGCGCAGGTGCAGCTTGGCGCCCTTGAGCGGGTGGTCGAGCTCTGAAACGTCATAGAACAGGAATCCGGCGTGTGTGGTGTGCGGCTCGACCACCAGAGCCTGGTACTCGAAGGTGTCGAAGTCCTGCTCGATCTCCTTGTTGCTGGCCTTGGGCTTGAGCTTGATGTCAGGGATCGGGCCGGGCATCGGAATCTTGCTCCCCTCCCGTTCCTTGCGCGTCATCAGCCGTTCCACGTCTTCGGGCTCGGCGGCCTGAATCTTGTCTCCGGCGGCAGTGAGGAAAAGAATCCGCGCGTCGCGCAGGCTGATGGGCCGGTTGCCGTTGTTGGTCACGATCAGCCGCACGGGCATCACGCCGTGGCTGAGATAATCGACCCGAAAGATGGCTTCCTTCTCGCGCGTGTTGTAGGGTTCGGCGGCAATGGCCACCTTTTCGTCGTCATGCACCTCGACCGCGGCAAACGATGTAGCCGGCTGCACGGGAGGCGGGGTATGGACGCTGGCCACGGCCGGCAGCGCCAGCCAGAGCAAGAACGGCGGAATTGCCCGCAAGGTTCTCATCGTGCATGACTGTATCATTTGAGGGTTAGACCCGGGGAAGGCAAGTTCCGTTACTCATGATTCTCTTTTTCTACAACCTGGCACTGCTGGCGGCCTTGGTGGCCGGAGCCCCCTGGTGGCTGTGGCGGATGGCCACCACGCAAAAATACCGCGAAGGGCTGGCGGCCCGCCTGGGCAGAGTTCCATCTGCACTTGCCGATCTGGGTGGAGAACGCCCGCTCATCTGGCTCCATGCCGTCTCGGTCGGCGAGGTGCTTGCGGCAAGCCGGCTGGTTAGGGAGCTGGATCGTGCCTTTCCTGGGTTTCATCTGGTCATCTCCACCACCACCCGCACCGGCCAGGAGCTTGCTCGCGAGCGGTTCGGCGCCAACCGGGTCTTTTATTGCCCGCTCGACCTGCCCTGGGCCGTTCATGCATATCTCAAAGCGCTGAATCCCCAGCTGCTCATCCTCGCCGAGACGGAGTTCTGGCCCAACCTGCTCAGCGGCTGCTTCCGCCGGGGAATCCCCGTAGCGGTGGTAAATGCCCGCATCTCCGACCGCTCCTGGCCGCGCTACCGGCTGCTGCGGAACCTGTGGAAACCCCTGTTGGGGCGCCTCAGCCGTGTGCTGGCCCAGAGCGAGACCGACGCCGGCCGGCTCAAAGCCATCGGCTGTCTGCCGGAGCGGCTTACGGTCAACGGCAATCTGAAATTCGACGTGCGCGTAGCTCGCGAAACCGACGCCACCCGCCAGTTGAAGGCCCTTGCGCCGGATCTGCGCCTCGTTGTGGCCGGCAGCACATTGGAAGGTGAAGAAGCCGCACTTGTGGAGGCTTGGCCGCAACTGCTCGAAGCCGATCCGCAACTGGCCATGATCCTTGCTCCCCGCCATTTGGAGCGGTTCGCCGCGGTAGCGGCGCTGCTGGAGAACTCCGGAGCCGCGTGGATCAAGCGTTCATCCTGGCTTACTGAACGGGACCGCGCGCCTCGCCCACTCCGCCCCGGCGAAATCGTCCTCCTCGACACCATCGGCGAACTGGCCCCGGTCTACTCGCTGGCCGCCGTGGCCTTCGTCGGTGGCAGCCTGATTCCCGCCGGCGGCCACAATCCCCTGGAGCCGGCCCAGTTCGGCGTTCCCATCGTAATGGGTCCGCACTACGCCAACTTCCGCGCCATCACCAACGACCTGCTGGCGCACCATGCAGTCCATATCGCCGCCAAAGAATACCTGGCCGCGGCCTTGATCGAGCTGCTGCGGGACCGGACCGCGGCCACGGCGATGGGGGCGCGCGCACAGACGGTTCTCGCAAGCCAGGCCGGCGCCACGGAGCGAACGGTTCGGGCGTTGCAAGACCTGCTCGTCAAGGGGGGCCAGACTGCATGAAACGCCCTTGGCTGGCTCCGTTCACGCCGCTCTATGCTGCAGGACTGGCCCTGCGCAACCTGCGCATCGAGAACGGTTGGGAGCCGGTCCGCCGCCTCCGCTGGCCGGTCGTCAGCATCGGCAACCTCTCCACTGGCGGCTCAGGCAAGACCCCGCTCACCATCGCTCTCGCCAGGGCGCTCACGCAGCGCGGCTTCCAGGTGGACGTACTCTCCCGAGGCTATGGCCGCCAGGGCCAACTCCCCGCCCGCGTCCTCCCGGACGGAACGACCGAAGACTTCGGCGACGAGCCCCTCCTGATTGCCCGCCAGACGGGCGTGCTGGTCTACGTGGCAGGGCAGCGCTACCAAGCTGGCCGGATGGCCGAAGCCGCACTAGGCTCTGCTGACAAGCAAGACCGCCGCCGGCCCACCGTTCATCTGCTCGACGATGGCTTTCAGCATCGCCAGCTCCACCGGGATGTAGACATTCTGCTCCTCGACCGGCGGGACTTGACGGACAGCCTGCTTCCGACCGGCAACCTGCGTGAACCGCTCAAGGCCGCCCGCCGGGCCGGAGTGATTGCGATTCCCGCCGACGATCCGGGGTTGGAGGCGGAGCTAAAGGCCTGGGGCTGGCAAGGACCGGTCTGGCGTTTGCACCGCAAAATGGCGGTTCCGGCTGTCGATGGCTCCGTCGTCGTCTTCTGCGGCATCGCCCGCCCGGAGCAGTTTTTTGCCGGTCTCGAATCCGCCGGCCTGCACATTGCCGCCCAACTCGCCTTCCCCGATCACCACCGCTACACCCCTGCCGACGTGAAGCGCTTTGCAGCCGCAGCCCGCACGACGGGAGCAACAGCGCTGATCACCACCGAAAAAGATCAGGTCCGACTAGGCAAGCTCGCTTCCGTCTTCCCGGAATCCCTGCCGCTCAAGACCGCCGGCCTGCGCATTAAGATTGAGGACCGGGACGCCGCGCTGGATTGGCTGATCGATCGGCTGGCGAAGAAATCAGAGCATAATGGTACTTAAGAAAACAAGGAGAGGGCGCATGAGATTGAGCCTCGTTATGAGCGTATTCTTGCTTGGCATCTGTTATTCTCCGTCAATTTCAGCAACGGAACAATCTCCTTGCAACGCGCATCCAACGCAGCCTGGCTGGCGAGTATATATCAACCATAAGTACCGCTTCTGCTTTGAATATCCGCCAAATTACAAACCCGTTCGAGCTATGATCGAAGGGTGGACCTATCCGGCTCAATGCTTAGGCAGGTTGCAAGACACGAGTCCCGACGCCAAGTCAGATTCATACGATGAGGACACCACGATCGATGTTATCCACTATGACTGGCTGTTTCGCAGGGATGGACTCACGCGGTTTGCTCCGACAGGAATGGAAGATTGGCCGCCTGATCCCATTCCCACAAAGTTTCAAACCTTCTACTACTACGGGCCGGGCGGCGGTGGTGTAGCTTATCCAGATGTTTTCTATTTCGGCTTACGAGGTCAAACGTTCTCCATCGAATTCTCTGGGCCGTACCTTGACGACAAGTCTCCCGCACAGGTGACGAAGGAAATTGAGCCAAAGGTATTGGCGAGCTTTAGGCGATTTTAGCGCGCGATATGAGGGGACTACGTTGCGCCACGCGGATGCTAGCCTCGTAAACTGTCCGTCTCCGCCTCACCCGCCTATGTGAGAAAATCAGAGCTTGCAGACGCAGTCCAAGTTTCGCTTGCTTGTGGTCCGTTTGGGCGCTATGGGCGACATTCTGCACGCGCTGCCGGCAGTGACGGCGCTGCGGCTGGCCCATCCGGGCTGGGTGATCGACTGGGTGGTCGAACCGTGCTGGCGGGCGCTGCTGGCGGCTGAAGGCAGCACCGGCCGCGGGACCGGCCAGGACCCTCGGCAGCCTCAGCCGCTTGTGGACCACCTGCACCTGGCGCCCACCAAAGAGTGGCGAAAAGCCCCGTTCCGTCTGAAGACCCTCCATGAAATCAAGGTTTTGCGGCGCGCGCTCCGTGCCGGCGGCTACGACGCCGTCCTCGACCTGCAAGGGGCAATCCGTTCGGCTGTGGTGGGGCGTCTCGCGGGCTGCCGGCGCCTGATTGGCGAGGCCGAACCGCGCGAGCGGATTGCGCGCTGGCTGTTTACCGAGCGCGTCACCACCCTCGGCGCGCACGTGATCGAGCAGGACGTTGAGCTGGCCTCGGCCGTAGCCGGCGACGATCTCACGCCCGCAAAGCCCTGGCTTCCCGTAGACCCCGTCGCCGAGGCGTGGGCCGACCGGATTCTGCCCCCTGACACGAGCCAGCCCGCCGTGCTCATCAACCCCGGCGCCGGCTGGGGCGCCAAGCGCTGGCCGGCGGAGCGCTACGCCGCCGTCGCTCAGGGCCTCATCGACCGCGGCTTCCGCGTGCTGGTCAACGCCGGTCCCGGTGAGGAGACGCTCGCCGAAGTCATCGCCCAAGGCACTTGCGGTGCGGCTGCTCCCCTCACCTGCTCTCTGGACCAGTTGATCGCCCTCACCCGCCGGATCGCCTTGTGCGTTGCCGGAGACACCGGCCCGCTGCACTTGGCCTGCGCCCTCGCCCGGCCGGTAGTGGGCATCTACGGACCCACCGACCCCAGCCGCAACGGCCCCTTCGGAACCAGATTCAAAGTGCTGCGCAGCCCGGACAGCCGCCGCGACCACACCCGCCATACGGCGCCCGAGGCCGGCCTGCTGACCATCCAGCCGGAAGACGTGCTTCGGGCCGCCGGCGAACTGCTGGCACAGGAGACCGCTCCATGACCCAGCCTGGAACCCAGCCCGGCAACTCGCAACCCAATCCTCCGCATCCGGATTGGATCGCCCGCTGGCAGACGGCGGCCCGCCGCATCCGCGTGCCGTTGGGCTTTCTCACTGCGGCCCTCTATCTATTTGATCTTTGGCGGCGCGCGCCCCTGCCGGCCGCCGTGGCCTGGAGCCTGGCGCTGGTGCTGCCCGGCCTCTGGCTCCGCGCTTACGCCGCCGGCTACGTGAAAAAGAACCGCGAGCTGACCGTGACCGGCCCCTACGCGCACACCCGCAACCCGCTTTACCTGGGCTCCATGCTCATCGCCGCTGGTTTTGCGCTGGCGCTGCTCAGTTGGCCGGTGGCGCTGGTGCTGGCCGCTGGTTTTTGCGTGATTTACGTCCCGGTCATTGCCTCGGAGGAGCGTTTCCTGCGCGCTGCCTTTCCCGAATTTGAACAGTACTGCCGCCGGGTTCCCCGCTTGATTCCGCGTTTGACCCCGGCTCGCGCAGAAGCCCATGCCGGCAGCTTCTCCTTTGTGCTCTACCTCAGGCACCGCGAGTACAATGCTGCTATAGGGACCGCACTGCTGTACCTAAGCCTGCTCTTCCTGCGGTCGGCTCTCGCCGCGCTCATCCATGGGCTGCGGTGAGCGTTTCTCGCGCCCATAAGTCGGTTTTATTAAGGAGCCCTGCCTGCCGGTGAAGACGCGCACAGCCGTAGCAACCGCTCTTTGCGCCCTTGCCCTGGCCGCCGTGGCTCTTGGCCAGCAGGCGGCCCAACTCGCGCCGCCGCGCGCCGGCTTCAGCTTCCCGCAAAAGCAGACCCTCACATACTCAGTGGACTGGCGAGTCTTTCCCGCCGGGACCGCCGTTCTTCACTTTGAAGCAACGGGCAATCGTGAGCGCATCACCGCCAATGCAGACACCATCGGCGCCATCAACCTGCTCTTCCATGTCGGCGACCGCTTCCAGTCCACCTTCGACCGCGAAAAGGGCTGCACCTACGAGTTCGACAAGCAGACCGTCGAGGGCCGCCGCCAGATCAGCTCCACGCTCAAGCTGGACTACGCCCAGTCCAAATCCATTCTGGACGAGAAGAATCTGGTCACCGGCCAGCCCAAGCACGTGGAGTCGCCCGTGCAAGGCTGTCTCACCGACCTGCTGACGGGAATCTTTTATGCCTCATCGCAGTCCATGACGCTGGGACATTCCTTCGTCATCCCGGTGGTGGACGCCCTGCACACTGTGCCGGTAACCATGAAGGTGGAAGGCCGTGAAGAGATCAAGACCCCCCTGGGAACCTTCAAAACCCTGCGCGTCCAGCCCACCGCCGACGCCGGCGTGGTGAAAAACCGCGGCAAAATCTGGATCTGGTACACCGACGACGAGCGCCACCTGCCCGTGCAGATGCGCGCCCGCCTCTTCTGGGGCACCATCACCTTCCGCCTCACCGGCAACGACAATAAATAGATTCGATCCGGCCGCTCTGGAGCGCCCCATCCATCTGGGTGCCCCACCCTCGCGGCGTGTCGCCGCGACGACTTTTTTGCCGTTTCGGGGTCCCAACGACAGGTCTTCGTCGTTGGGGTGATCTA
>PMYL01000034.1:878-28685 GCA_003170825.1 Acidobacteriaceae bacterium | reverse complement strand
TCAAGGGGGCTAACGTACGGGCTGAAGCCCGTACCCTTCCCCTCAGGAGCTAAAGCCCCGGCCGATTCTGTCTGGTTAACGTACGGGCTGAAGCCCGTACCCTTCATGGAAGCAAGATCATCCATATGGGCGAGCTTTTCGGCGGCGGCGCGCTTTTCGGCGGCGGCGAGTTTTTCGACGAAGGCGGCGGCGGACCGGGCGTTGACGTTCCAGGCGGGGCCGGTGGCGGCTTCGCGGAGTTTGAGGCCGAGATCGCGGAGTTCGGCGGCGGGGTGGGAGAGCAGGCGGGAGACCTGGGTCTCAAGGGTGCGCGCGTTGACGATCTGGCCGAGGGAGGTGTTGGTGGCCAGAGGGAGCAGGTAGCGTGCTACGTCGAAGGCGCGGGCTTTGAGGGTGCGCTCGTAGGCGTCGGGCTTGAGGGTTTCGGGGCAGGGGACGCGGCGGCGCAGGGCTTCAAGAACGGCGGCGGTGGTGCGCTGGTAGGTGGCGAAGAGGTTTTCTATGGTTGTGGCGTAAAGCTGGCCGGAGGTCGAATCTTGTCCAAAATCAGGGAAATACCAGCCGGATTTCAGGAAGTTCTGATAACGGGTGGAGCGCTCCTGTCCGTCCCAGCGCTGCTCGTCGACGAGGACGATGGCGGCGAGAAGGGAGAGGCGTTCGACAGCCATGGCGACGTGGGCCAGGTCGGCGATGGAGCGGTGGCCGTATTGGAAGTAGAAGGTGTTGAGGAACTGCTCGGCGCGCTGGGCGCTGATCTCGGTGAGGGACTCGCGCATGGAGAGGGCGGAGCGGGAGTATTTGGCCATGGCGTAGGCCAAGACCTCGGGGTCGGCGCCGTGGACGGCGAAGACGTCGGTCTGGTTGCGGGCGCCGGGAGGGAGAAAAGATTCACTGGACATGGATGAGGGCTCGCGAACAGAATACGGCATTAAGCTGTGGATGGGGATTTGCATCCTGAACGGCTGTCCACACATCGTTAAGGGGCAGAGTAGAAGCAACGGGCCATGCAGGAGCAGGCGATGCGGGAGTATCCGGTACGGACGTCGCACAGGCTGCGGCCAGTGCCCTCAGGGAGCTGGCGGATGACGCAGCGGTGGAACGATTTGCTGTTTGCGCACTGGCCTGTACCGGCTTCGTCACTGGCGCCGCTGTTGCCCGAGGGCTTGCAGGTGGACACGTTTCAGGGGTCGGCGTGGCTGGGTGTGGTGCCGTTCTGGCTGGACCGGATCAAGATCCGCGGCGTGCCATCGATCCCCGGTGTGCGCAGCTTTCCGGATTTGAATGTGCGCACCTATGTCCGCGACGAGCAGACGGGAACGCCGGGGGTGTATTTTTTCTCGCTGGATGCGAGCAACCTGGTGGCGGTGGCGGTGGCGCGAACTTTCTTTCACCTGCCGTATCACTGGGCGGAGATGCGGCTGGAGCAGCGGTCGGAGCGGGAGTTTGAATTCTATAGCCGGCGGCATTGGAGCAGCCGGCCAGTGGTGTTCAAGGCGCGATACCGGGGGCTGGGGCCGACACGGAGGTTGGCGGAGGGCAGGAGCGGGACGCTGGAGTATTTTTTGATGGAGCGCAGCTGCCTGTTTACGCGCAACAAAGCGGGACAGGCGGAGAGGGCGCACCTTCACCACTTTCCGTGGCCGCTGGAAGAGGCGGAGGCGGAGATCGAGCGCAACGACCTGGCGGATGCGATCGGAATTTGCCTGCCGGATGAGGAGCCGGTGCTGCACTACTCGCGGCGGCTGGCGGTGTACATTTGGCCGCCGGAGCTGGTGCTGCCGGCGCTGGTGGCGCAGCCGGTGACGGTGGCGGCGACGCCGTCGGGGTAGCCATTCCCACGCTGAAGCGCGGGGCTAACAACCGCTGCGCCTACGGCGCGAGCGACGGGCTCCGCGATGATGGCAAGTTGGCGAGTTCGCGGCATGGTGCCCCACCCTTTCGCATAGAACGCGAAAGGATGGGGCACGGGGCGCTGCGCCGACGGCGCTGGCGGGCAAGGTGCTGACACCTACACATTTATAATGGGGACGAAAGGGCGCGGAGTTGTGCGCGCGGAGGTCAAAGGGAGATATGGCGGGTTTGCAGGGAAGAATTGCGCTGGTAACCGGGGCTGCGCAGGGAATCGGGCGGGCCTGTGCGCTGGAGCTGGCGCGGGCCGGAGCCACGTTGGCCGTGGCGGACATCAACGAGGAAAAGCTGGCCTTGGTTGCGGCGGAGATTGAGGCGGCCGGCGGGCAGGCGGCGGCGTTTCGGCTGGATGTGTCCAGCCAGGAGTCGATCGAGGCCGGGGCGAAAGCGGTGCTGGAGCGGTTCGGCAAGGTGGAGATACTGGTGAACAACGCCGGCATCACCCGCGACGGGCTGATGATGGCGATGAAGCGGGCCGACTGGGATCTCGTCCTGGCCATCAACCTGACCGGGCCATTTCTGCTGACGCAGGCCCTGCTGAGGCCGATGCTCAAGAACCGCTGGGGGCGGATTGTGAACATGGCCAGCGTGGTGGGCCGGACGGGGCAGGCGGGCCAGGTGAACTACGCGGCCAGCAAGGCCGGGCTGATCGGACTGACGCGATCCATGGCGCGCGAGTTCGCTTCGCGGGGAATTACCGTGAATGCCGTGGCGCCGGGGTTCATCGAGACGCCGATGACGGCGGTGCTGGACGAGAAGGTGAGCGCGGCGATGCTGGCGCAGATTCCGCTGGGCCGGCGGGGAACGGACCGCGATATTGCGCAGGCGGTGGCATTTCTGGCCTCGGATGCGGCGGCCTACATTACCGGCCACGTGCTGGACGTGAACGGCGGGATGTTCATGGGCGGGTGAGTGCGGCATTGGGAACGCTGCGGGGAGACTGTAGCGGAGACGAGCATTTTTCAAGGGATGCCAGCGGCCGCCCGATAAGCAGTACGGGAAGGTTCGCATGGCTGCACAGGTGATACCGGCCAAGAGTCCCGAAGTGGCGCTGCCCGAGCTTGCGGGTGGACTGCGGTATGTGGCGCGGCAGCCGATCATGGACCTGCGGGGCCGGGTGCATGGCTACGAATTGCTGTTCCGAGCCGGGCCGGAGACCGCCTTCCGCGGCGATGGCGACAATGCCACCCGCACCATGCTCGACAATACCGTGATCTTCGGGCTGGAGAAGTTGACGGCCGGGTTGCCGGCGTTTGTGAACTGCACCAGGGAGTCCCTGACAGGGGAACTGGTGAATGTGCTTCCACCGAGCATGACGGTTCTGGAGATATTGGAGACGCTTGATCCCACGCCGGGCTTGATTGCGGCGTGCCGCAAGGCGAAGGCCCTGGGGTTCCGGCTGGCTCTGGACGACTTTGTCTGGAAGCCGAATCTGGAGCAGCTGGTGGAGTTGGCCGACTACATCAAGGTGGATTTCACCCTGCTGGACGCGGCGGGGCGCGAGAATCTGCGGCGGCGGCTGGGCGGCGTGACGGTGGCGCTGGTTGCGGAAAAGGTGGAGACACAGGAGGAAAACCAGCAGGCTTGCGCGGAGGGCTTCACGCTGTTTCAGGGGTACTATTTTTGCCGTCCGATATTGCTCAAGAACCGGAAGGTTCCCGCCAACCGTATCTCCTATATAGAGATTCTGCAACTTCTGCAGTGCGAGTCGATCGACATGCGCAAGCTGGGCCGGCTGGTGAAGCGGGATGCCTCGCTTACCTACCGGTTGCTGCGCCTGGTGAACTCGCCGGTGTGCGCGGTTCGCCAGGAGGTGAGCTCAATCGAGGCGGCGCTGGTGCTGGTGGGCGAGGAGGCGTTTCGGCGCATCGCGACGCTGGCCATTGCCAGCGAGTTGAACGCCAATCAGCCGCCGGAGATTCTGCGGATGGCCTTTGTGCGAGGCTGCTTTTGCGAACTGGCCGCCGGGCTTTGCGCGCTGGAGCGAGCGGAGCAGTACCTGCTGGGTATGTTCAGCCTGCTGCCGGCGATGCTGCGCATCTCCATGGCGGACCTGGCGCCGGCGCTGCCCTTGCGGGAGAAGATTCGCGAAGCGTTGCTGGGCACGGTGAGCCTTGAGAGCAGCCTGTTGCGTTGGGCGGAGTGTTACGAGCGCGGAGACTGGGTGAAGTGCGATGCGATCGCACAGTCCTATGGCCTGAACCAGGACGAGTTGATGCGGTGTTATGGGGAGGCTGTGGTGTGGGCAGAGGCGGCGCTGCACTTCGCCGGATGAGCATGCCCTAGGTCTCTGACCGCTTGATTTCGTTCCTTGAGGTTTGTGCTTTCCCACCCATTCGCCAGAAAAAAGCGAATGGATGGGGCACGGGGCTGATACAGATTCACACGGTCAGAGACCTAGTTACCACTCAGGCTCTCTTCCGGCAACTGCTCATAACTGACGAAGGCGAGCTTAAGGCTGTCGGGCGACCAGGAGGGGACGTTGATGGTTCCCTGTCCGCCGAAGAGCTTTGCCAGGACGTGGATCTGTTTGTCTTTGAGCGACATGAGCCGGAGTTCCACATCCTTGTCCGGCGGGTGGCCGGCCACGCCTTTTTCGTAGGCGAGAAAAACCATCCATTGCCCATCGGGCGAGATGTGCGGGAACCAGTCGTTGCTTTCATCGGAGATCACTTGTTCCTGCTGGGAGCCGCCGGGTTTCATGCGCCATATCTGCATGTGGCCGGTGCGCTCGGAATTGAAGTAGATGTAGGCGCCGTCGGGGGAGTATTCGGGGCCGTCGTCGAGGCCATCAGCGGTGGTCAGCCGAGTTTCTTCGCCGCCATCGGCAGGGATGGTGTAGATATCGAAGTTACCGTTGCGCTCTCCGGTGAAGGCGAGCGTCTTGCCGTCGGGCGACCAGCCGTGCCAGTACGACGGCGCATTCGGAATGATCTGCCGAGGCGCGCCTCCGGCAAGCGGCACTATGTAGACGCGCGATTTTTTGTCTTCGGTTGACGAGTCGCTGATGGCCAGGAACTGGCCGTCCGGCGAGATGCCGTGATCGTTGTTGCAATGGATTTGCGGAGCGGTGGCAATCGGCGTAGGCTCGCCGCCATCAAGCGCAAGCCGGTGGAGGGTTCCGTCCTGGTTGAAGACAAGGAACCGGCCATCGCGGGACCAGTTCGGAGCTTCAAAATGCGCGGGAGCGACATACTCCACGTGGCGATCCGTTGAAGCGATGGCGACCGTTTCGAGCGTGCTGACGAGGATGCGCTTGCCGGTTGCGGGTGGGAGCTGCTCCAGGCTGACACTGGAGAAGACGGCTTTCTCGACCACGTCCTTGTCGTGCGCGCAGACGCCGATGCCGACATAGAACGGACCGGTGAGCGCCAGCCTGGTGGCCGCGCCCGCGGGCTTGAGCTTGCCGTCCTTCCCTGAGACAAAGGCGTAGATAAAGTCTCCGCGTTTCTCGATGCGCACGGTTTTGGGAGCGGAGACATTCGACTCGACTTCGTGCGTATCGGCGCCGGCGGGGTTGCGGAACTGCAGCGACGCGAGGCCGCTTCCATGGACGGCTACGTCAACGGCCGCCGAGTTTCCGTCGAGGGTCTGGCGGATCATGAGCACGGCCTTGCGATGGGGATTCCCGCCGCTGCCGAGGAAGGCGATATCCGCGGTGAGGACAACGTCTCCGGAGACCTTCTTCCAGACGAACTGGAAGTCGTCGATGCCGACCCACATATTCTCGCCGCTGCCACTGATCGTATATGTGCGCTTGGCGGCGTCATATTGCGCGGAACCGGCGTGGAGGACGGCGCCAACATCCTGGCGGCCCTCGAAGATGCCAAGCTGCTGGGATTGGGGCTGCTGGGTTTGGGCCTTCAGAGCAAGGGCGGCAAGCGCGAAGGCGGCGAAAACCGCCAACTTGCCGATGGAAGAAAAGGAGCGAGCAGACATAAACAACCTCTTGAAACTTCAGTGTGATTTCTGTTGGTGCAACTGGTGGAAGCGGCGCATAGGAGTGGCTTTCTGGGATGGGCTACGGCGTTTTTCCAATTTGTGTGGTCTTTCTGGCATTGTGCACGGTGGCTTTTACTTCCACCCCAGCGACAAAGGCCTGTCGCTGGGGACCCCGGAAAGGGAAAAGCCACTTGGCAGCAGTGGTTTCAGTCTATAGCAATTGGAAAAACGCTTCATTTGGGCTGGAGTGGGGGCGACGTGCCGCGGGGAACGGTTGGCGTTCCTCCCGGCGGCATGCCTATGGCGTTGACTGTGGTTGCCAGGAAGGTTCCGTCCTTGACCGCGCCTTCGACACGAATCGTGTCGCCGACCTGGATATCGGTGAGGGTGATGGGGACGCGGCGCTTGCGGAAGGCGGTGTTTTCGTCGGCTACAAAGGTGTGGGCGGCGTTGTCGTTGATGCCAAGGAGGGTGACTTTGACGCCATCCACGGCCGTGACCTTGCCCATGAGCCAGGTCTTTCCGTAGTTGGCTTGCGCCTCACGCAACTGTTTGGCGCGCTCGGGGTCGATCTGCAGGACGACCACCGCGCCCACGGACTTGGCGGCCGCATCCACCTCGCCGATGGCGGTGATGGCGTCGCCTACCTTGATGTCAGTGGGCTTGATGGTTTGCGGGGGATTGCCGCCTTCTCCGCCTTCACTGCGGCGCTGGGCCGATTGTTTGAGGATGCGGGTGTTGGCGCTGAAGTAGACGGTGTAGGTTTCGCCCGAGCCGGTCTTGATGGTGTAGTGGCCGGCGGCGACTTCAGTGACGGTTCCGAGCAGACCCCGTCCGGCGCCCACGTCGAATCCGCCGCCCCAGCCGCCGCCGCGCTGGCCGGGGTTTGCACCCTGGGCACAAGCTGCTAAGGTCAGCGCGAGGCCGAAGACGATTGCGGACAACAGACGAAGTTTCATGGCAACTCTATTCAAGCAACTGGAATGGGCAAAAGCAGACCCCCTGACAACATAGACGGATGAAACACGGCAGGAGACGACGGTAGCCCGGAAAAGCAGTCGCCCCTCACGGATTCCGGTGAAACAGCTCACGGCCGCTGGGCGCAGGCGACGCGGGGGATGCCTTGCAGGTCGGGGACGAAGTCGATCTGCTCAAAGCCGTAGCGGGCGAGCAGCATGGCGATTGCTGGCGATTGGCCGTAGCCGATTTCGAGAATCAGAAAACCGCCGGGGATGATCGCGTCGAAGGCGGCGGGGATGAGGCGGCGGTAGACTTCGAGTCCATCGTCGCCGGCAAAGAGCGCCAGAGCGGGCTCGTACTCGCGGATTTCGACAGAGAGAGAAGCGCGGTCGGCGTTCGGGACGTACGGCGGGTTGGAAACGACAAAGTCGAAGTGCTCACCCGCAACCGGAGCCAGCAAATCGCCTTCAAGGAAACGAATCGCAGCGTCGTTGCATTTTGCGTTTTCGCGGGCGATGGCCAGTGCTGAGTGGGATAGATCGATGGCTGCAATCTGCGCATTTGGCAGGTGATGAGCCAGCGCAACAGCGATCGCTCCGGAGCCTGTGCCGATGTCCACAATGCGTGGTGCCGGAAAGTTTGAGGCTAACTCAAGCGCCTTCTCGACTAAGTGCTCGGTTTCAGGGCGGGGAATCAGCACATCCGGCGTGACGCGAAAGGGCAGCCCATAAAACTCCGTCTCGCCGGTGATGTATTGGATGGGTTCGCCGGTTGCACGCCGAGCTAAGAGCGCATCATAGCGTTCACCTTGCTTCACTTCGATTCCATGGTTGGTGTGCGCCAGTAGCCACGCTCTGTCACGTCCAAGAGCGTGGTATAGAAGAAGCTCGGCATCCCACCGTGCCCGCTCAGGATGCGGACCTGAAGCGAGTTGTTTCTCTGCGTACGTGAGGATAACCCGTAGCGGAAGCATAGCGTCTCCTCAGGCCCCCTGGCTGCCGTCGGCCTTCAACTGCTCGGCCTGGTAGTGGGTGATGAGGGCATCGACGATGGGCTGCAGACGGCCTTCCATGACCAGGTCGAGCTGGTGGAGGGTGAGGCCGATGCGGTGATCGGTCATACGGTTCTGCGGGAAGTTGTAGGTGCGGATCTTCTCGCTGCGGTCGCCGGTGCCGACCTGCTGCTTGCGCTCCTTGGCCAGCTCGGCCTGCTGGCGCTCCATCTCCATTTCGTAGAGGCGGGAGCGGAGGACGCGCATGCCTTTCTCGCGGTTCTTGATCTGGGATTTCTCGTCCTGGCAACTCACTACGGTATTTGTAGGTATGTGGGTAATGCGGACGGCGGAGTAGGTGGTATTGACCGACTGGCCGCCGGGGCCGGAGGAGCAGAACGTGTCGATGCGGATGTCCTTGGCTTCGATCTTGATGTCCACATCCTCGGCTTCAGGGAGGACGGCGACGGTGACGGCGGAGGTGTGGACGCGGCCCTGGGTTTCAGTGGCGGGAACGCGCTGGACGCGATGGACGCCGCTCTCCCACTTCATCTGCGAGTAGACGCGCTCGCCCTCGATGATGGCGATGACTTCCTTATAGCCGCCGACGCCGGACTCGGAGAGCGAGAGCAGCTCGATCTTCCAGCGGTGTTGCTCGGCGAAGCGGGTGTACATGCGGAAGATTTCGGCGGCAAAAAGCGAGGCTTCGTCGCCGCCGGTGCCGGCGCGGATTTCGAGGATGACGTTCTTTTCGTCGTTGGGATCCTTGGGCAAAAGCAGGACCTTGATTTCTTCTAAAAGGACCGGCTCGCGGGGGGCGAGGGCGGCGATTTCTTCCTCGGCCATGGCGCGGAGTTCGGGGTCGGCCTCAGCGAGCATTGCGCGAGCTTCGGCCAGGCCCAGACGCACCAGTTTCAGCTCGCGGAACTTCATCACCGGGTTTTCCAGGGCGCTGAGCGCTTTGCCGGCCTGTTGGTATTTTTCGCGGTCGTTGACGACCTCGGGCAACGAGAGCTGGGCGGAAAGCTCTTCGTAGCGCTGCTCCATCTGTTGCAAACGATCAATCACGGGAAAACCTCATTGGCACGCGTGGGGGCGCTTTGGCGCTTGTTCCTAGGGGGTGAATCTGGAAAATGGGCGGAAAACTAGTGTAGGCGGCGGACGCCGCTAGAGGAGGGCCGGGATGGGCTGATGGAGGGCCATGGTGCTGGATTTATTTTAGCGCGAAATGGAGTGTTTTGCTTCGCCTTGGTTTAACGGCCCTCGGGGGTGGAGTCCGCTTTGTCATTGGGAGACGGAAGTTTCGGGCGCGGAGGGTAAGGTTCTATCTCGCCAGTGGCAAGTTTTGTAAGGTGATCACGGAAGAGGTCGTTCAAAGTATTCCCCATGGCCTTGGCGCGAAGGCGGGCGCGGCGCAGCAGTTGTTCCTCGACACGAAAAGTGATGCGCATAAAGAGCCTATCGGCACTTCTCCAACAGGCTTCAATTGTGGACTCAGTTCAGGCGGAGGTGCTTGCGGGTTTCGGCGCGGGCGGCGGCCAGCTCGATCTGGAAGCGCGGCGTGGCCAGCATGTAGCCGAAGACGGCATACGCGATGCTGCGGCTGGCAACGGTGTCGCTGAGGTAATGGACGCCGCAGACCATGCGGTTGTGGGCATAGTCGTCGGCCCGCTCCAGAATTTCGCGGTGTTTCTCGGGAACGATCTGGGCCAGCGTGAAGGCCTCCAGATAGCCCACGACGCTGTGCCCGCTCGGGTAGGAGTTGGGCGGGGCGACAGTCCCGCAGACCGAATGCAGCGTGGCGTCGAACTGATAGGGGCGCGGACGCTTGAACGCTGCCTTCAGCGGGTCGTCGGCAGCCACCACGTCCTTGTGCACGTGGGCGGAGAGCGCCGCGGTCAGGGGCAGATCCTCGGCGCGGAAGTTGTCGCCCAGCACGGTGCGGAAGATGAAGATGTCCTCTTCCTTGTTGTCGGCCTGGGCGGCGGCCACCTGGGCCGGGGTACGCGTCTGCTGGATGCGGTGCAGCTCAGCCAGCTCGTCCTTCACCGCCGCCGAGTCCTGCGCCGGCGGCGGCGGCACGATCAGTGAAAGATCCATCACCATGGGGTTGATGAAGTAGGCGGCCTTGGCGGGCTTGGGAAGCTCAGGCCCCTGCGCAAAGCTGGATGCGCCGAGGACCAGAATGGCGGCAACGGTGGCGGTAAGATTCCGGTTCATATCACAAGAATACATACGCGCCGCGTGTGAAGAGGCGGTTAACGAGTCGTCTCCTCAAAAACACTCGATGTGGCCGCAGGCGTTGAGCAGCGGCACCTGGAGTGTGGAGTCGTGGTCGGGGCCGGAGTAGATGGTGATGGTGGCGGGTTGGAAGTCGGCAGGTTTGGCGGTCATGATGTTGGGGACGAAGGTCTGGGGGTTGCGGTCGTAGAGCGGGAACCAGGTGCTCTGGATTTCGACCAGGACGGTGTGGCCGGCTTTGAAGACGTGGTCCACGTCGTGGAGGCTGAATCTGTACTCGTGGATGGAGCCGGATCGCAGGGGGGTGGGTTTTTCGAAGGATTCGAGGTAGCGGCCGCGGAAGATTTCTTCGTTGGTCATGAGCTGGTAGCCGCGCATCTTGGGGTCGGGGTCGTCGCCGGGGTACTGATCGATGAGCTTGACGACCAGGTCGTTGTCGGAGCCTGACGTGGCGGCGTATATGTCGGCGAGGACTTCGCCGGTAACGATGAGGTCTTTCTTGAGGACGGGGAACTTCCACACGGCTACGTCTTTGCGATCAGTGACGAAGCGCTGGTCCTCGGTGAGCCAGTTGCCCCACTGCGAGCCTACGCTGTAGGTGGGCTGGATGGGGCGATGGCGATAGGGGACGGGGTTGGCGGGGTCGCTCAAGTAGCTGGTCGTGGCCTGGGCGGTCGAGTTGCTCCAACTGAGCAAGCCCGCGCCCTGGAGATGCAGGCTGGTGGGCTGGGATTCTTTGGGCGGGAAGTGGGCGTAACGCTTCCAGGTGTTGGAGCCGGTTTGGAAGCTGGCGGTGTCTTCCAGGTCAAAACTGGATGGGTTGGGGCCGGGATCGTCCTTGAGATAGTGGGCGAAGAATTTGGCTTCGATCTGGGCGCGGTACTCCTTGCCGATGGGCTCGGTGTAGTCGAGATTGCCGAGATGGCGCGCGGACGAGGCCCAGAAGCCGTGGCGCCAGGGACCGAGGACGAGGAAGTTCTGGTGGTTGGCGTCGTGGGGTTCGAGGCGTGCGTATTCCTCCTGCGGGCCGAACATGTCTTCCTGGTCGTAGTAGCCGCCGACGCTGAGGGTGGGCACGGTGACCGCGTTGAGCGAGTGCTCGACGCCGCGTGAGGACCAGTAGCTGTCATAGGCGGGGTGTTCGAGGAAGAGCTTCCATGTGGGGAGGAGTTTGGAGCCGGATTTCTTGACGTCTTCGACAAAGGAGCCGCGCTCCAGGAAGTAGTCGAAGCCGTCGCGGGGCTTGCCGTCCTTGCCCTTGCCGTAATCCACATTGACCTCTTCCTTGCCGGACTCCATGGAGAGGACGTAGTCGTAGCCGTAGGATTGGCGGAAGGCGCCGTTGTGGAAGAAGTCGTCGCCTATCCAGACATCAATCATGGGGGCTTGCGGCGAGATCGCTTTGACGGCGGGGTGGGGATCGATGCCGGCCATCATGGCCAGGAAGCCGGGATAGCTGGTGCCGATGAAACCGGCGCGGCCGTTGTTGCCGGGAACGTTGGCGAGCAGCCAGGCCACGGTGTCCCAGGCGTCGGTGCTCTCATCCACTGCCTTGGGATCGTGGTGGTCGGCGCCATGATCGATCAAGGGCCGGCTCATGACGAACTCGCCCTCGCTCTTGTAGCGGCCGCGAATGTCTTCAGCGACGTAGATGTAGCCGGCGCGAGCCAGCTCGGGACGGCTATAGGAGAACGAGGCGCGGTTGGTTCCGTCCACGCCGTAGGGGGTGCGCTGGATGAGGAATGGGAGCTGGCCGGCGAGGTCGGCGGGCTTGAGGATGACGGCGTGGAGCTTGACGCCATCGCGCATGGGAATCATGACTCCAGAGCGCTGGTAGTCGTGGAAGAGGTGATGGACGGGCGAGCCGGTAAGGCGGTGGACGGAGCCCTCGGGGTCGGTGGAGACGACGAGGGTCTCGCCATGGCCGGCCGCATCGAGGGTAAAGCGGAAGGTGGTTTTGGAGTCGGCCAGACCGAACTCGAGGGCGGAGTGGGGCTTGAGTTCGGCGGGAATGTTGCGCTCGGACTCGATGAAGAGTTTGCCGTCAGACCCATAGAAGCTGAGCGGGGTATCGGGCTCGACGGGGTCGGTGTATTCGCCGGTGAGGGCTTCGAGTTGGGCGGCGGCGGGTGCGGAGATCTGGGCTGGCGCTGCGGGCTGGGCGGGATGCGGCAGCGGCCATGCAAGAGCGGGTGTACATGGAAGCAGAGCGAGGCAAAGGGCGGCGAGGGCAACGCGACGGCGAAACAAGGTAAAAACCTCCTCAAGTAGTTTCACGCAATCACCAAACAGGTGATCTTCGTAAGGCCGGCTTTCCCTCAGGGGCTAAAGCCCGGCGATTGTTGTTGGATCTCATGTACGGGCTAAAGCCCGTACCCTTCAAACCACAAATGACCTTCAGAGTTGAACTAATGGGCGTGACCGTGGTTGCGGCTGCTGGCCATCTCTTCAATGGGAACGACGCAGCCTTCGAGTTCCTCGCAGCCCATGTGCTCGAACTGGATGGTGGTGTGGCTGATGTGGAAGTGGTCGCGCAGCACGTGGTTGAGCTTGACCAGAATACACGCGCTCTCAGAGGGAGGAATATCGGCGATGGTAACGTGGCAGGCCAGGGCGCGGGACTGGGAGCCGAGGCTCCAGACGTGCAGGTCGTGGACGTTGATGACGCCATCGACGGCTTCCATGCCGGAGCGTATGGCCGGGAGCGAAACGCCGCGAGGAGCGCCTTCAAGGAGGATGTTGAGGGTCTCGTGGACGATGCCGAGGCTGGACCAGAGGATGAGGGCGGCGATGAACAGCGAGAGGACGGGGTCGATCCAGTTTTGGCCGGTGATGAGGATGCCGGCGCCGCCGGCGATGACGGCAGCGGTGGAGAGCGTGTCGCCGGCCATGTGGAGGAAGGCGCTGCGCAGGTTGACGTCTTTGGCCACACCCCACAGGAGAGCGGCGATGACGCCGTTCATCAGGACGCCGGCGGCGGCGACAATCATCATGAGTTTAGGCTGCACGGCGACGGGTGCGCTGAGGCGATGGACGGCCTCGATGGCGATCCAGAGCGAGATGACGATGAGGGTGGCTGCGTTGATGAAGGCGGCCAGCACGCCGGCCCGCTGGTAGCCGAAGGTCTTGGAGTGGCTGGCGGGGCGGGTCTGGAAGTAGACGGCGGCAAAGCTGAGCAGGAGGGCCAGGAAGTCGGAGGCGTTATGGCCGGCCTCGGAGAGGAGCGCGAGCGAATGGGCGCGCAACCCGGCCACGAAGGTGACCACAACATAAACGAGCGTGGCCACTAGCGAAAAGCGCAATACGGATTGTGTTCTGTGGGCGCCGGGGGAGGCGGGCGCCGCATGGAGATGCATAGGGGAAGTGTAACCGGGGGTGGGTATGGGCTGCCAACTGCGCCGGCAACGGTCAGCCCCGGCCGGGGCGGAGGTGGCTCAGGTCGACCGGCTCGGGGTCGTCGTAGGTGTGCGGCACCGGCAGCCCCACGCGCAGGCCGGACCAGTCCTCGGCCACGACGATGCTGTTTTGGGGGTTGCCGGGCTGGTAGCGCGCCGAGCAGGGAAAGCCGGCGCGCACCTGGGAGGCGTCCACGATGCCGAGCAGGGCGGTGATGTCCTGGGAGCACTCATAGTTCACGCCGCCGATGTGATAGCTGTACATGAGCATGGTGAGGGTGCGACTGCCGGGCTCTCCCTTGGATTTGGCTGGGGCTTCGACCTCGCAGATGTCCAGCAACATGCCGTCGACGAGGCGCCCGGACTGCTCGAGAAACAGGCGGCGCGCACGCTCTAACTCGTCGGGAGTGGGGCGCTTGCGGAAGACGAGCCAGAGAGCGAGTGCGGTGAGCGCCGCCAAGGCGAGCAAGCCGCCAGCGATTTCCCATGCATGTGCGATGAGGAGGGTCATGTGAGGCGGGACTCCAAGCGGGACTCTGGGGCTTGGGGGGTCCCAAGTATGAGGATACCGCAGACGGAGCCGGGGCAAGGCGGCTGGAGGACGCGGCAGCGATGAACTTTCTTGCTGCGATATACTCGTGACTGCATCTTGAATGAGTTCCGGCCTGCCGGAGGCCTCATTTTCGGAGGTTTTTTCTTGGCTTTGGACAAGAGTTCCGCAGTGGCGGCAGATTCCCGGATTCGCTCGACCACCGTGATTTGCGTGCGCCGCAACGGCCAGGTGGTGATGGCCTGCGATGGACAGGTCACGCTGGGCGAGCACGTGCTGAAGCACTCGGCAAAAAAGATTCGCCGCCTCTACCAGGACAAGGTATTGGCCGGATTTGCCGGTTCCACGTCCGACGCTTTCTCGCTGTTTGCGCGCTTCGAGTCCAAGCTGGAGCAGTACGCCGGCAACCTGAACCGCGCCGCCGTCGAACTGGGAAAGGACTGGCGAACCGATAAGATGCTGCGCAACCTGGAGGCCCTGCTGCTGGTGGCCGATCAGGGGCAGACCTTCCTGCTCTCCGGGTCGGGAGACGTGATCGACCCCGATGAGCCGCTGGCTGCGATCGGCTCCGGCGGCCCCTATGCTACGGCCGCGGCCCGCGCGCTGATGGAAAACACCGATTTGGGCGCCCGCGAGATTGCCGAAAAGGCCATGAAGATCGCCGGAGAGATCTGCATCTATACCAACGACCACGTCACCATTGAGGAGTTGAAGAGCTAGCGGAAAGCTTCCGCCGGCCCCGTTCATTCATGGCCATTTATTTACCCGCATCCGCTGAAGAACAGGATCTCTCGCTGGACGAGATGACGCCGCGCGAGATCGTCACCGAGCTCGACAAGCATGTCGTCGGCCAGAAGGCCGCCAAGCGTGCGGTGGCGATTGCGTTGCGCAACCGGCAGCGCCGGCAAAAGCTGCCGCCCGACATGGCCGACGACATCATGCCCAAGAACATCATCATGATCGGGCCGACGGGGGTGGGCAAGACGGAGATTGCGCGCAGGCTGGCCAAGCTGACGGGTTCGCCGTTCCTGAAGGTGGAGGCCTCGAAGTTTACCGAGGTGGGTTATGTGGGGCGCGATGTGGAGTCGATGATTCGCGACCTGGTGGAGATCGCGATCGACATGGTGCGCGAGGAGCGGCTGGAAGAGGTGGAAGACAAGGCGGAGATGAACGCCGAGGAGCGGCTGCTGGACGTGCTGCTGCCGCCTCCGCCGCCCATGCCGCCGGCTGCCGAGGGCCAACTGACTCTGCCCGGAACTGAAAGCTACCAGCGCTCGCGCGAGAAGCTGCGCCAGCAGTTCCGCGAGGGCAAGCTGGACGAGCGCCAGGTGGAACTGGACGTGCGCGAACGGAATACGCCGCAGTTCGGGATCATCAGCAACCAGAACCTTGAAGACATGGAGATGAGCATCAAGGATATGCTGCCGAACATCTTCGGCGGCGGCTCGAAGAAGCGGAAGATGAAGGTGGCCGACGCGTTCGACTACCTGGTGCAGGAAGAAGAGGGCCGGCTGATCGACATGGACCAGGTGACCCGCACGGCCACCGAGCGGGTCGAATCGAACGGGATTATCTTTTTGGATGAGATCGACAAGATTGCCGGGCGCGAGAGCGGGCACGGGCCCGACGTTTCGCGCGAGGGCGTGCAGCGCGACATTCTGCCCATCGTGGAAGGAACCACGGTGAACACGCGTTACGGCATGGTGCGCACCGACCATATTCTCTTCATCGCCGCGGGGGCGTTTCATGTTTCAAAGCCCAGCGATCTGATCCCCGAGTTACAGGGGCGGTTTCCCATCCGGGTGGAGTTGCAGTCGCTGACCGTGGATGACTTTCTGCGCATCCTGACCGAGCCCAAGGCTTCGCTGACCAAGCAGTACGCGGCGCTGCTGGAGACCGAGGGAGTGCGGCTGGAGTTTTCTCCCGAGGCCTTGCGCGAGATGGCGGAGTTCGCGTTCAAGGTGAACGAACAAACCGAAAACATTGGGGCGCGGCGGCTGCACACGATCATGGAGCGGGTGCTTGAGGATGTGAGCTTCCTGGCGCCCGACGTGGCGCGCCGCGTGCCGGATGAAGAGGCTGCGGCAACGCTCTCGGAGGCCATCAAAGCTGAGTCTTCCACGCCGCTGCCCTATCTGGAACGGATGACCGCCTCCGGCCCGGAGAAGGTCTTTCTGATTGACGCCGAGTATGTGAAGCAGATGGTGGCGTCCGTGGTGCGCGATCACGATTTGAGCCGGTACATACTGTAACGAGCGATCTCATTCGATTGCGGGCGATCCGCCTTGAATCCGCGCCGCCCTTTTCCTCGACTTGACGCATCTCAACTCATAGGAGAGAAGCCATGAGCAATCCCGCACAGCATCATCACATCGACTACATCGAGTTCGCTGCGACAGACATCGAACGGACAAAGCGGTTTTACACGACCGTCTTCGGCTGGACTTTCAAGGACTGGGGGCCGGAGTACATCGACTTTACCGGAGCCGGGATCAAAGGCGGCTTCGCCAAGAGCGAGCCGCATGAGGCGCAACCGAAGTTTGCGCCGCTGGCCGTGCTCTACTCCGCGGACCTGGAGACAACTGAACTCGCAATCGTGGCTGCGGGCGGCAGCATCGTTGTGCCCGCCTTCGCGTTTCCCGGCGGGCGGCGTTTCCACTTCTCCGACGGGGTGGGCAACGTGCTGGGCGTGTGGTCGGAGTAGATGACTACCATGATTTGAGCCGATTGAGTTCCGTGGTTTCCCACCCTTTCGCCAGAAAAAAGGCGAAAGGATGGGGCACGGAGATTGTTTTAATCGTACCCAGAATGGATTGAATCAAACGGCTGCGGGGGCGCGGGTTTCCAACTCGGCCAGGCGCTTGGCCAGCAGGGTCTCCAGCTTGACCAGCGCGGCCGAGAAGCCTTCAATGCCTTCCTTCAGCTTGTCGGTGGCCATGCGGTCGGCGGCGTGCATGGCATCGAATGCCGCCTTGTCCACGACGATCTTTTCGATGGGCATGGCCTTGGCTGCTTCGGGCGAGAGCTTGCGCGGCAGGTCGGCCTCGGTGGCTTCGAGTTCGGCCAGCAATTGCGGAGAGATGGTGAGCAGGTCGCAGCCGGCCAGCTCCGTAATCTCGCCGATGTTGCGGAAGCTGGCGCCCATGATCTGCGTCTTCACGCCAAACTTCTTGTAATAGTTATAGATTGCGGTCACGGACTTCACGCCGGGATCGTTTGCGCCGTGGTAATCCTTTCCGGTGTCTTTCTTGTACCAGTCGAGGATGCGGCCCACGAAGGGCGAGACGAGCGTGACGCCGGCCTCGGCCGCCGCGACGGCCTGGTGCAACCCAAAAAGCAAGGTCAGGTTGCAGTGGATGCCATCCCGCTCCAGCACTTCGGCGGCGCGGATGCCCTCCCAGGTGGAGGCGATCTTGATGAGGATTCGGTTGCGGCCAATGCCCTCAGCGTCGTACTGCTTGATGATGCTGCGGGCCTGCGCGATGGTGGCCGCAGTGTCATAGGAGAGGCGGGCGTCCACTTCCGTGGAGACGCGGCCGGGAACGATGGCCAGAATCTTCTTGCCGAAGGCGATGGCCAGCCGCTGAAAGGCCAGGTTCGCGACAGCCGCATCCGTTGCGCCCGCGCCGAGCTCCTTGCGGGCGTCCAGCAGCACGCCGTCCACAATGGGCTGGTACTGCGGCAACTGCGCCGCGGCGGTAATCAGCGAGGGGTTGGTGGTCGAGTCCTGGGGACGAAACTTGCCGATCGCTTCAATATCGCCGGTGTCGGCCACAACCACGGTGTACGTGCGCAACTGATCGAGTAGATTCTGCGGCATGATTCCTCCTGGGGATGGGCGCTTCGGTCTTCGAGCGCGTTCGGCGCCAGTGTACCGCTCTTAGATTCATCCGAGCGGTCAAGGTTGCACACCGGGCGGTTTAGGCTCAGCCGGCGTCCGGTTCGACCGTGTTGGCCAGCACGCCGAGGCCGGGGATGGTCACCTCGACGCAATCCCCAGCCTTGAGCGCCCCCACCCCGGAGGGGGTTCCGGTCAGAACCAGGTCGCCGGCTTCCAGAGTCATCGCGGCGGTGATGTAGGCGAGCAGCTTGGGGATCGGAAAGATGAAGTCGAGGGTCGAGCCGTGCTGGCGAACCTCATTGTTGACGCGGGTTTCGAGGGTCAGGCCGGAGGCGGCGTCCAGCTCGTCGCTCACCAGCGGGCCGACCGGGCAAAAGGTGTCGAAGCCCTTGGCGCGGGCCCACTGGTCGTCTGTCTTTTGCAGATCGCGGGCGGTTACGTCGTTGGCCAGCGTGTAGCCGCGGATTGCCGAGCGCCAGTCTTCTTCTTTCAGATTGCGGACGCGGCGGCCGATGACCAGCGCCAGCTCGCCTTCAAAGTCCACGCGCGATGAGGCGGCGGGCATGAGGACGACTCCGCCGGGACGAAGCAGCGCCGACACCGGCTTGAAGAAGAGCAGAGGCTCGGCGGGAAGTTCGCTGTCCATCTCCTTCACGTGGTCGCGATAATTGCGGCCCACGCAGACGATCTTCGAGGGCGTGACCGGCGCCAGCAGTTCGGCGGCGCTGAGGGGCATCGGCTCGAAGTCGAAGCTCCATGACGTTGCCCGGTGGTGTTCCAGGCGAAAGGCCAGGTCTTCATCGGGAGCACGGGCGAGGTCCACAATCCAAGGCTCGCCGTCGCGATCTTCCACCGCGCCGTAGTGGGTTTGATTCTCGAAGAGAAAGCGGCAATATTTCATGGGAAATCCTCCTGGAATCTCATTCGAGCTTTCCCTCAGGGGCTAAAGCCCGCAGCTTATTCCGAGCTAGATGTACGGGCTGAAGCCCGTACCCTTCAAAGCCTGTTAAAGCCACTGCCCGCATCGTGAAAAGGCCATTAGACCGGCGTTTACGGGTTGGGCATGGTCTCTTCGGTTTCGGCGGAGCGGGCGCTCTCATGCCCGCCCCGATCAATGGCGCTGACGGCATAGCTGTAGGTGTGGCCGGGTTGTACCTGGTTGTCGTGGAAGGCCGGGGCGACGAACGGTTGCGCGGGCGAGATGCGCTGCCAAATTCCGTTTGCCCCGCCGGCCTCGCGGCGATATACCTGGTAGCCGGCCAGGTCGGTTTCGGTGACTGGCTGCCAGTTGAGGTCGATAGCCGGCTCGGCTCCGTTCTCGCCGGCGGTGGCTACGGCGGCCAGGCCGGTGGGCACGGCGGGCGGAAAGATGTCCACGGTCTCGACGCGCACGGGGGCGGAGAGTTCGCCGGCCAACTCGAGCGTCTGGCTGCCGGCGGTGACGCGGGCGACGCGCTGGGCGCGGTACTCATAGACCTGGCCGAAGCGGATGTCCTTGTCGAGGGCGCGGTCCAGGGATTGCGCGGATTGGTCGGATTGTGCGCCGGAGTCCACCAACAGGCTTTGCTCGAGTGGCTCAGGGGGCGGAGCAAGGAGGCCTTGCCGGGGCTTGGGCGTGGCGGCGGACTCGGCGTTAGGCTGGGGTGTCAACAACTTGCGATGCAGGCGGATGGCCGCCTTTTCGCCGTCCGGCGTCCAGCGCAGGACTACGCCTTCTTTGCGCATCTGGGCAGCCAGACCGGCTACGGGAGCGGGCGCCTCGCCGGCCAGCACGACGGCGGCATTCGACAGGCCCGCCGAGCGGCCGTTGCGGTTGTTCAGCTCAATGAAGTAGGTGAGCGGGCGGGGCGGGCCCGAGGCCAGGGCCGGCGGCAGCGTGTCAGTGAAGGCGCCCGAGGAGCCGGGAGCCAGCAGCGGGCCGGCCGCAGGCGCACAGGTCCCTGCGTCTTCCCTGCGACATACGCGCACGGGGAGATTGGCTTTCAGCAGCAGCTTATCCGTGCTCTTTTTGGGCATGGTCCAGGTGAGCGAGACCTGGTTGCCGGTGCGGGTGGCGGCCAGGTCCCTCACCGGGTCAGGCAACTTGAGCGAGGGGGGCAGCGGCGCACCGGGCGTGCCGCAACCCGTTGCGGCCAGGGCCGCGGCGGACAGTGCGGACAGGGCGGCCCATCCCAATCTGGACACAGGATTCATTGCCCTACCAGTCTACTGGAGCGGCGCGGGGTGGGCACGCGAAGGATTCAAGCGAACTGGAGGTTGGGAAGAGGCTGGCGGGAAAACGCCACATGGTTTGCCGTATGCTTGCGTACGGTGTGTTTGACCGGTTCAAAATGCCGCGGCATGACGCGGCAAGGGGGGAAGGTCGGGATGAAGCTGGTGAAGACGCGGCTGGCCGCGATGATGTTTCTGGAGTACTTCATCTGGGGCGCGTGGTATGTGACGGTGGGAACGTGGCTGGGGCGGACGCTGCATTTTTCCGGCGCCGAGATTGGGGTGGTGGCGGGGACTACAGCGGTGGGGGCTATCGTTTCGCCGTTTCTGGCGGGGTGGGTGGCGGACCGGTGGTTTGCGACGGAGCGGGTGTTGGCGGGGCTGCATGGGGCGGGGGCGGTGCTGCTGCTTCTGGCGTCCGGGAGGGCGACGTTTGGCCCGATTTACTGGCTGGTGCTGGGGTATGCGTGCGTTTACATGCCTACGCTGGCGCTGACGAACTCATTGGCATTCAGGCAGATGCGGGATCCGAAGGTGGAGTTTGGGCCGATCCGGGTGCTGGGGACGGCTGGGTGGATTGTGGCGGGGCTGATTGTGGGCGGGCTGAGGCTGGAGGCTACGGCGGTGCCGCTGAAGCTGGCGGCGGCTTGCTCACTGGTGCTGGCTGTTTACGCGCTGACGCTGCCGCATACGCCGCCGCTGACCAAGCCGGAGGGTCTTCGCGTGGCCGGATTCGTTTCTAGCATTGTGTCGCCGGAAGCGGTGCGGCTGCTCAAGGACAAGTCGTTTGCGGTGTTTGTGTTGGCATCGTTTCTTATCTGCATTCCGTTGCAGTTCTACTATGCGTTCACGAACCTGTTTCTGAACGAGATCGGCATCCAGAATGCGGCGGGGAAGATGACGGGCGGGCAGATGTCGGAACTCGGCTGCATGTTGCTGATTCCGTGGTTTTTCCGTAGGCTGGGTGTCAAGTACATGCTGATTGCGGGGATGGGAGCCTGGGCGCTGCGGTATGCGCTGTTCGCCTTTGGCAACGGCGGTGCAGGCCTGTGGATGCTATATGCGGGCATTCTGCTGCACGGCATCTGCTACGACTTTTTCTTCGTCACCGGCCAGATCTACGTAGACCGGAAGGCGCCGGCGGCGTACCGGGCGGCGGCGCAGGGGATGCTGACGCTGATTACGTATGGCGCGGGGATGCTGCTGGGTTCGTGGCTTTCAGGGCAGGTGGTGGATCACTACGCGACGATGGCGGCGGATGGGTCGGCGACCCACGCATGGAGGCCTATCTGGCTGATTTCGGGCGGGTTGTCGGCGGCGATCCTGGCGCTGTTCTGGTTTGCGTTTTCGGATAAAGAGCAGCTTCCAGCTACTAGCCTTTAGCTTCTGGTTGCTGGCTTTCGGGGTGGGGGTGGACCAGGCGGGCGGAGACGGGCGGATGGATGGGTGAGTGCCGGCTACCAATCCGGGGGCCAGAAAACCCTCAAAACGGTGGCTTATCGGTTACCGGTTCGGTGCGAAATGGTGGTTTAAGAATATTGGGGCGCGGTTTGGGGCGGCGCGGGCATCGGCGTAGAATTTGGATTCCATGCATGAGCTTTCGATCGTTGCGAGCATTGTGGATACGGTGACGGAGTCGGCGGCGGCCTATAAGGGGGCGCGGGTGGTGGAGGTGCGGCTGCGGGTGGGGGCGCTGGCGTCGGTGGTCGAGGACTCGCTGCAATTTTGCTATGGGATTGCGACGGAGGGGACGGCGCTGGAGGGGTCGAGACTGGTGGTCAATGTGCTGCCGGTGGTGATGCACTGCGTGCCGTGCGGCGCGGATGTGGAGCTGGAGGGGGTGCAGAGCTTCCGGTGTCCCAAGTGCGGCGAGCCTTGCTTTGATCTGCGGCAGGGGCGGGAACTGGAGATTGAGGCGATTGAGATAGACGAGATGGATGAGGTTGAGGAGAAGAGATGACGACCCGGATTGTGGAGCTGCGGCGGGGGATTCTCAAGAAAAACGACGAGCTGGCGGCGGGGCTGCGGGCCGGCTTCGCGAACGCGGGCGTGCTGGTGCTGAATCTTGTGTCGAGCCCTGGGACGGGGAAGACGGCGCTTCTGGAGCTGACGCTGCGGGAGTTGAAGGCGCGCGGGGCGCGGGTGGCGGCGCTGGTGGGCGATCTGGAAACGGATAACGACGCGCGGCGGCTGGCGGCGAGCGGGGCTCCGGTGCGGCAGATCAATACGCATGGAATCTGCCATCTGGACGCGGAGATGATCGGGAAGCATCTGGACGGGTGGGAGCTGGGGGGGCTGGATTATTTGTTTATCGAGAATGTGGGGAATCTGGTTTGCCCGTCGAGCTACGATCTGGGCGAGGCGATCCGCGTGGTTCTGCTTTCGGTGACCGAGGGAGAAGATAAGCCGCTGAAGTATCCCACGATGTTCAACTCGGCGGATGCGGCGGTGATTACGAAGATGGATCTGGCGGCACCGTGTGGCTTTGACCGCGAGACGGCGCTCAGGAATATCAATGAGATACGGCCGGGGATGCGGATCTTTGAGACTTCAGCCAAGACCGGGGCTGGGATGGAGGCGTGGCTGGGATATTTAGCGGAACAGCGGGCTGGTCGGGACCACTGAGGCCTGTTCTCACACGCCTCAAGAGCGAAACCTGGGAACCCAGCAGTCACTGTTTGGCGCCTGCCTGCAACAACAAGGCTCTGACATCGTCGTGTTCATTTGCCGTCGCCGCATCCAGCACGGTCATGCCATTGTTCGCCCTGACATTGACATCGGCCCCTTTGGCAAGCAAAGTTTGCACCACCTCGAGGCAACCGTTTTGTGAAGCCACATACAGCGCAGTCGCGCCATTGCTCGCCTTGGCATTGACATCGACTCCCTTGGCGATCAGCGCCTGTACCACATCGTTATAGCACAATTGGGAGGCGAGCATCAGCGCGGTCACGCCATTGTTCCACTTGGCATTGACGTCAACTCCCTTGGCGATCAGCGCCCGCACCACATCAAGGTGGCCATTCATGAAGGCCGCAAAAAGCGCGGTTGTGCCGTCATTCGCTTTGATATTGACATTGGCCTTTTTGTCGAGCAGCGCCTGCGCCACATCGAGGTGGCCGTTTAGGGAGGCTAATATCAGTGCAGTCGTGCCATCACTCGCTTTCGCATTGACACTGGGCCTCTTGTCGAGCAGCGCCTGCACCACATCGAGGTGCCCCCCCCGCAGATGCCGCAATCAGCGGTGTCCAGCCGTTATCCGCACTGTCGTCAACCTCGGCTCCTTTGGCGAGCAACACTTGCACTACATCAAAGTGGCCATTATAAGCAGCCGCTATCAACGCTGTGATACCCTTGGTACCCTTGGCATTAACATTGGTCCCCTGGGTGATCTGCGCCTTGACGGAGAGCAGCTCATTGACACGAGTCAAATCACCATCGCGAGACGCAACGATGAGATCGTCCCCTTGCGCGTTGGCCCGTGTGCTTGCTAAAACGCAAGTCAATACCACCAGAATGCCCAACATCAACGAGTGCTTCCGCAAGCGCGACACTTTCAACGAAATCATAAAAAACTCCTTCAAATGGGGAATGCCGGAAGGATACCACAAACCTGCCTTATTTATCGTGGAAATAGCGCGCGGGTCTGCGGCCTTTGCGGAACGCGGCGGAGCAGTTGGGCCTTCCGCCCAGCAGTGCGGGTTTGAGTGATTTAAATCACACTATACGCCGCCTCCAACGCGGCATACTGTAGAAGCTATGTGCTTAGCAATTCCGGGAAAAGTCGAGGAGATTACCACCGAGGGCGGGCTTCGGATGGGACGGGTGAACTTCGGCGGGGTGGTGAAGCGGGTTTGCCTGGACTACGTGCCGGAGGTCGAGGTGGGCGACTATACGATCGTCCACGTGGGGTTTGCGCTGTCGAAGATCGATGAGGAGACGGCGGAGCAGACGCTCAAGGACTTCCGAGAGATGGGCGTGCTGGACGAGGAGTTGGGGAGCGAGGAAGAGGCGTTTACGCGGGCCGCGGCGGCGCCGCAGTCGGCCTGTCCCGGTGGGAGCTGCGCGGTGGAGAAGCACTGACAGTTGAGATTTGTGGTCTCCCACCCTTTTCGTCCGCCGCGGCGGACGAAAAGGATGGGGCACGGAACTTTTGTGGGCGAGAGAAATTTTGATACACGACAAATGCCCCGTGCCCCATCCTTTCGCCTTTTATCTCCACCCCAACACACAAAGTTCGTGTGCCGGGGGCCCCGGTCTGGCGAAAGGGTGGGAAACCACAAACCTGATCAGGTTTGTGGTTTTAGGAGTAGCAGCCGCCAATGAAGTATCTGACCGAGTTCCGGAATGGGGAGATTGCGCAGCGCATGGCGCGGGAGATAGCCGCCATTACGACGCGGCCGTGGAAGATCATGGAGGTTTGCGGGGGACAGACGCACTCGATTATCCGCAACGGGATCGACCAGATGCTGCCCGCCGGGATCGAGATGATTCACGGGCCGGGGTGCCCGGTGTGCGTGACGCCGCTGGAGCTGATCGACAAGGCGCTGGCCATTGCCGCGCAGCCGGGGGTGATCTTCTGCTCGTTTGGAGACATGCTGCGGGTGCCTGGGACCGAGTGCGATCTGTTTCAGGTGAAGGGCGCGTGCGGCGACGTGCGGGTGGTGTACTCGCCGCTGGATGCGGTGGAGCTGGCGGCCAAGAACCCTGACAAGCAGGTGGTGTTCTTCGGGGTGGGGTTCGAGACCACGGCCCCGGCCAATGCGATGAGCGTGCACCTGGCCAAGCGGCGTGGGTTGAAGAATTTTTCGCTGCTGGTTTCGCATGTGTTGGTGCCGCCGGCGATTTCGGCCATCATGGAGTCGCCGGGCCACCCCAACGGCGAAGACCTGCCGTTGGGGACCCCGGGGAACAAGGTACAGGCGTTTCTTCTGGCGGGGCACGTTTGCAGCGTGATGGGGTACTGGGAGTATCCGCCGCTGGCCGAGAAGTATAGGGTTCCGCTGGTGGTGACGGGGTTCGAGCCGCTGGATTTGCTGGACGGGATTCGCCGCGCGGTGGTGCAGTTGGAGGCCGGACGGCACGAGGTGGAGAACGCGTACGAGCGGGTGGTCACGTTCGAGGGCAACCGTGCGGCGCAGAAACTGCTGGGCGAGGTTTTTGAGGTGACGGACCGGGCTTGGCGGGGGATCGGCGTGATTCCTAAAAGCGGCTGGCGGCTGAGCGACGCTTATCGCGAGTTCGACGCCGAGGAACGGTTCCAGATTTCGGGGATTCATACTCAGGAGTCGGCGCTTTGCCGGGCCGGGGACGTGCTGCGCGGGGCCATCAAGCCGGCGGAGTGCGGGGCGTTCGGGAAGGAATGCACGCCGCGGCATCCGCTGGGGGCGACGATGGTTTCAAGCGAAGGGGCTTGCGCGGCTTATTACAACTATGGGCGGTTCTTGTCGGCGGAGGAGCTGGCTAAAACAGTGGTCAGTTGTCAGTAATCAGTGGTCAGTTCTCGACGATGCGGGACGGCAAGGAGTTTGCGGTGGGTGAGGATTTGAAGACCGGGTTGAAGGGTCCTCCTGAGTCCGCACCGGATTTTTCGGGTTGGAGCTGCCCGCTGCCGCTCATCGGATACCCGACCATTGTGATGGGCCATGGGGGCGGGGGCAAGCTGGGCAACGAGCTGGTGGAGCACCTGTTTCTGCCCGCGTTCAGCAACCCGGCTCTCGAAAATCTGGGCGATGCGGCGGTGCTTGAGTTGGCTGGAGAACGGCTGGCCATGAGTACCGATTCGTTTGTGGTGCAGCCGCTGTTTTTTCCGGGCGGGTCGATTGGGGAGCTGGCGGTGAATGGGACGGTGAACGATCTGGCCGTTTCCGGCGCGGAGCCGCGCTTCCTGAGCGCGAGCTTCATTCTGGAAGAGGGATTTCCGCTGGCGCAACTGGCGGCGATTGTGGAGGCGATGGCCAAGGCCGCTGCCACGGCCGGCGTGCAGATTGTTACCGGCGACACGAAGGTGGTGGAGCGGGGGCACGGAGACGGCTGCTACATCACTACGGCGGGGATTGGCGTGCTGCGGGAGGGGATTCAGGTGGGTCCCAACCGGGCGCGGGCGGGGGACGCGATTCTGGTTTCCGGGACCATCGGCGACCACGGCATGGCCATCATGAGCGTCCGCGAGGGGCTGGAGTTCGAGAGCCAGATTCGAAGCGATTGCGCGGCGCTGAACGGGATGATTGCCGAGGTGCTGGATGCGGCCGGCGCGGAGGTTCACGCGATGAGGGACCCGACGCGGGGTGGGCTGGCTTCGACGCTGAATGAGATTGCGCAGGCTTCCGGCGTGGGGATTGCGATCGACGAGGCGCGGCTGCCGGTGCGGATGGAGGTACAGTCGGCGTGCGAGCTGCTGGGGCTTGACCCGGTGTACGTGGCCAACGAGGGCAAGGCGGTGTTTTTTGTGGCGGCCGAGGCGGCGGAGCGAGTGTTGGAGGTACTGCGTGCGCATCCGCTGGGGCGCGATGCGGCGCGGATCGGGCGGGTGACGGCGGAGCATCCACGCATGCTCGTAGCGCGGACGGCGATGGGGGCGAATCGGGTGATTCCTACACAGATTGGGGAGCAGTTGCCGCGGATTTGCTGAAGGCAGCGTGCTGCTCGGTTGAGGCTTGTGGTTTTCCGGGTCTTAAAGGCGAGACCCAGGGTACCCGGGCATTTTTTGTGTATCCGATTGCTCAGCGTGGGCAGTTGGCGAGTGGGAGACTCCAAATGCAAGGGCCGCAGGCGCTTGCGGAATACCGGAGAAGACCATGACACATAACGAGCATACCCATGTGGAAGAACTCCACATCAAGGCGGCCTACGCACACATAGCCGCCGCCCACGAGCACAGCACAGGCGATCACGCATCCCCTCAAGAGCTGGCCAGGAAGGCTCTAGGAGACTCCGTGGAAGCCGTCAAGTATACGGAAGAGATTGCGAAGGACGCGCCGCAGTTCATGGTGGTTTAGGACGCGCTTTCTTCGCCGGCATCGTCGAGTGGAAGACACCCGGCGCGATCAAGCAAGTGGCATAACCCTGGGGATGGAACCCGGAGAGACGGAGATGTGGGATGGGACTCATCATTCTGATTATTGTTCTGGTGTTGGTTTTTGGCGGGGGCGGCGGATATTACGGCTACAACCGGTGGGGTACAGGCGGAGGCGCAGGCATAGGGCTTGGCACCATTCTGTTGATCTTGCTGGTGTGCTGGCTGTTGGGAGTTTTCCACTAGAGCGGAACGGATTGTAAGGTTCATGGTTTCCCATCCTTGCGGTATTTTTTCCTCGAAAAGCGGTCGCAAGGATGGGGCATCCGGTCGCGGGTATTTACAGACAACAGATTTCGCAATGGGCCGATTTCCGCTCTCAGAATGAGGACGATCGTCCTCATTTCGAGAACATATTTCAACGGCCGATTTCTTTAAAAGGCGATAACGACAATAAAAGGCCGTAGATAGGTATCCCATCTTAGCCGCACAAGACGCGGCGAAGGCCTGCCCTGAGCGCAGCCGAACGGGTGGGGCACCCGGTGTGTGGCGTCAGTGGGATTGTTTCCAAGTACCTTCGTAAGCCCACTCTCTTAACAAATTGGCTGGTTCTTCTCGGGGGCGGGGTTCCTGGGCCGATGAGTGAGAAGACGCTAAGACTGCGGGAAACCTGTCCGTGTCTGTGGCGAACTCCCTCGTCTTGGAAGGCCGGTATGCCGAAATCATTTAGAGCCAATTTATTTTGTGCCGCGGTTT
>PMYL01000034.1:480-791 GCA_003170825.1 Acidobacteriaceae bacterium | reverse complement strand
CAGGCGGAGTTGGACGCGCTGGTGGAGGCTCAGCACGATGCGGGGTCGCCGCTGTTTCACCGGTGGCTGACGCCGGCGGAGTATGGGGCGCGGTTTGGGGCGAGCGGGGAGGATGTGGCGCGGATTGCGGGGTGGCTGGTTGGGCATGGATTTCAAGTGGAGGAGATTGCGGCGAGCAACCGGCTGATTGTGTTTTCGGGGACTGGGCGCCAGGTGGCGGATACGTTCCATACCGAGATTCACCGCTACCAGGTGGATGGGGTGGAGCATATTGCCAATGCACAGGACCCGCAGATTCCGGCGGCGCTGGC
>PMYL01000034.1:0-456 GCA_003170825.1 Acidobacteriaceae bacterium | reverse complement strand
CCTGTCCCTTCACCCCAGCGAGCCACCCAGAGGGTACCCGTCGCTCGCCGTGCCCCACCCGGAGGGTACCCGGCGCCCGCCCGAGTCCGCGGGGGCTCCGGTGGGCGTAAGGCCGGAATACTCGAGCGGGAGCACGCACTATCTGTTTCCGGCGGATTGGGCCACGATCTACGATCTGAATCCGCTGTATAGCGCGGGGACGACGGGGGCGGGGACTTCAATTGCGATTGTGGGGCGGAGCAANNTGAGCGATGTAGCGGCGTTTCGGACGGCGTCGGGCTTGCCGGCGAACAATCCGACGGTGATTCTGGCGGGGGCGAATCCGGGGCTGGTGAAGGGGGACCAGGATGAAGCGACGCTGGATGTGGAGTGGAGCGGCGCTGTGGCGCCGGCGGCTACGGTGAAGTTTGTGGTGGGGGATTCGACGGCGACGACGGATGGGGTGGATTTGTCGGC
>PMYL01000007.1 GCA_003170825.1 Acidobacteriaceae bacterium | reverse complement strand
CAATCACACGGTCTAGGTACTAGTTTGATCGTCCTGCTTGAAAAAATCCATTTCGCAGCGAACCGGCGCCCAACCGTCTGGCCGGGCGCAGGCGCGCAAAGAAAAGCCGCCTTTATGCAGGCAGTTTTACGCCTTGATCTCTCCCCGCCGCTCTTTCAGCTCCGCCTCGATCTTCACCATCAGGGGTTCACTGAGCGGATAAAACGCCATGGTTGAGGCGGCCAGGATCAGCAACACGCAGGGAATCCAACTGGTGGATAGAATAATCCCGTGAATCGAGCGGGCGGTTTGCTCCGTATTCGCCACGTATCCGAAAAAGGCGAGTACGTGGGCGAAGAGCCATAGCCCAACCGCCGCCCCGACCTTGGTGGCGAAGACAGCCGAGGCAAAGACCAATCCCGTATTGCGCCGCCCGGTGAGCCATTCGGCGTGGTCGGCCGTATCCGCGAACATGGCGTAGACCAGCGGAGAGTTGAAGCCGATCACAAAGCTGGAGGCGATCTGCAGCGCGAACATCCAGAAGATATCTGTTGGCTTCAGAAACCAGAAGAATCCGATGATCACGCCGCCCACTCCCAGCGCCAGCATGAACAGTTGCTTCTTGCCGATCCACTTTGTCAGGTAGGAGGTGAGCGAGACGGCCGCCACAAAGGCCAGGCCATTCGATACCAGGAACGGCCCCAGAAGGTCCTGCCGCTTCACAAAATACTTGAAGTAGTACGTTCCGACCGAGCCTTTCACAGCGAAGGCCGCCAGCGTCAGCAACAGCACGCCGACCAGAACGATCCAAGGGCGGCTGCGGAAGAGGCTGAGCACGTCGCGCTTGATGTCTGCATTCTGCTGTGGAGGAGGGGCAACGCGCTCACGAGTAATCGAGAAGCAAATGAACAGCAGAATCACGGCGAGGGCGCCGTATAGCACCATGGTCAACTGCCAGCCGCGGGTATCGTTGCCGTGGCCGAAGAACTTGACCAGCGGAAGCGTGAAGTACTGTACGAAAACCGCCGCAGTGAAGGCTCCCAGGAAGCGAATCGAGGAGATCGTGGTGCGCTCCAGCGAGTTCGGTGTCATCACTCCCATCAGCGCGCTGTACGGAATGTTCACGACCGTGTAGATGAGCATCAGGCAACTGTAGGTAATGTATGCATAGAGAAGTTTGGCTCCGCTGCCCAGGTGGGGCGTGGAGAAGGTCAGCACTCCGGCCACCGCGAGCGGGACGGCTCCCCAAATGAGATAGGGCCGGAAGTGGCCCCAGCGCGACTTGGTGCGGTCGGCAATCGAACCCATCACCGGATCCGCAGCCGCGTCGATCAGTTGCGTGACCAGCAGCATGGTGCCGACGGCGGCCGCCGGAAGGCCGAAGACGTCGGTGTAAAAGATGACCAGGAAGAACTCGAAGACCTTCCAATAGAGATTCGAAGCCGAATCTCCAAACGAGTATGCGATCTTCTCCTTGATGGAAATGCGGTCTTCCAGCGGAACTGTCAATTTTGCTGCTTTCACGTGGGCCTCATCACTCCGGTACGCCTGAAGCGCCGGCTATTTTATGGTGGAAATGCGAAGCCTAACACACACACCCTAAGATATGTCAACGTTACGAAACACGCGGCGAAGCCAATATCCGGGGGGCTTGCTCTTATGCCGCCGCAGCACTCTTGCAGGGTTCAAGGGCGGCCTAAAAGGGAGCCCGTCGAAGAGACGATCAGGTGGCGAGTCAGCTGAAAATCCAGCCTGCTTGTCACACACTTTAGTCCCCGGCGAGCTGCTCGAGGAGGGTGTCGAAGTCTTCCAGGCGGGCGTATTCGATGATGACTTTGCCGCGGCCGTTGTGGTCTTCGATGTGAACCTTGAGGCCGAGGGCGCGCTGAAGCCGGTCCTGGACTTCGCGGACGTTGGGGTCGATGGGGGGCTTGGGCCTGGGATCTTTTTTCGCGGTCTTTTCGGGGTGCAGGAGACCCTGGACGTAATTCTCTGTTTGGCGAACAGAAAGCGAAAGTCCAACGATCCGCTGCGCAGCTTTTTCCATTTCCTCGGCGTGCTCGAAGGCCAGGAGCGTGCGGGCGTGGCCGAAGCTGAGTTCGCCCGACTCGACGCGGGCCTGCACCGTGGCCGGCAGCCTCAGCAGGCGGAGGAAGTTAGCTACCGTGGCGCGATCCTTTCCGGTGCGCTGCGCCATCTGCTCCTGGGTCATGTGGAACTCGCGGGAGAGCCGTTCGAAGGCGCGGGCCTGCTCCATGGGGTTGAGGTCGGCGCGCTGGAGGTTTTCGACGATGGTGATCTCCATCGCCTGCTCGTCTGAGACCTGGCGGAGGATGGCCGGAATGGTCTCTTTGCCGGCCAATTGCGAGGCCAGCCAGCGGCGCTCTCCGGCGATGAGCTGGTAGCGGCCGTTGGCCAGCGGGCGCACCAGCACGGGCTGGACCACGCCATTGGAAACGATGGAGGCGGCCAACTCTGCCAACAGCTCCTCGTTGACGCGCGAGCGGGTCTGGAAGGGATTGCGATCGATCTGATCGAGGGGAATCTCGCGGGGTTTCCCGCCTTCGGTCTCGGCGGCGGCAGCGGGAGTTTGCACCCGCGGAAGAAGAGAGTCGAGGCCCTTGCCCAGGGCGCGGCGTTTTGGGTCGATGGCGGCGATGGTCATGGTTCAAAATCCTCTATCCCGGCAAAACCTGCCGGACCTTCTCGAATCTGCGTTTGCTGGGGTTTTGGCAATGGGTATGGGTGCGACGGCCGGAATCGGGGGCGGCTGTCAGGAGTATGGCCAGAATCGGACCTCACTGGGCGGGACGGCGAGATGCTGAACGGACGCTGCGCCTTTGCGCTCGGCTCTGCGCGGGCTGTCTATGTGGTTGCGCGCGAGGAACTCCCCCGTAAGCTCGAAGTAAGCCTCGGCTCCACGGGAGCGGGGATCGTAGAGGGCCACGGGCTTGCCGTGGCTGGGCGCCTCCGCCAGCCGGACGTTGCGGGGGATTACGGTGACGTAGAGCCGCTCGCGGAAGTACTCGCGCAGGGTTTCGGTGACCTGCTGGGCGAGGTTGGTACGGTCGTCGTACATGGTGAGCAGAACGCCCTCGATGGTGACGTTCGGATTGAAGGCGGCGCGGACCCGCTCGAGAGTGGAGATCAACTCGGAGATGCCCTCCAGGGCGAAGTATTCGGCCTGCATGGGAACGATGAGGGTATCGGCGGCCACGAGGACGTTGAGGGTGAGGAGGTCGAGTGCCGGCGGGCAGTCGAGGATCACCAGGTCGAAACGGTCCTGGATGGGCTGAAGCGCGTGGCGCAGGCGGAGGGCACGGTCGCCCGCCGCGGCGAGCTCGATGTTGGCGCCGGTAAGGTTTTTCGAGCCCGGCAGGAGCCATAGCAAATCGATCTCGGTGGACAAGATGACCTGCACGGCCTGGGCATTGCCCATGAGGACATCATAGATGGAGTGGCGGTTATCGTCGCGCTGGAAGCCGAGTCCGGAGGTAGCGTTGGCCTGGGGATCGCAGTCGACAAGGAGGGTCTTGAGGCCTTCGAGCGCCAGGCAGGCAGCGAGGTTGATGGCTGTGGTGGTTTTGCCAACTCCGCCCTTTTGGTTGACAACGCCGAGTATCTTGCCCATTGCAATCAAGATTAAAGGGAAGGACGGATTGAGGGTAGGCGGTTGCGCTGTGGAGAACGGGGCCTGGCTGTGGAAAGCGTGCAGGGCGGTGGCCGGCGGGGAGTGGGGAAGCGGTTGAGGGGGAAGGAGTTGCGCACGGGCGATGGGGCGGAGGATGGAGGGATGCGAAAAGGGGCTTGTGGTGGAAAACTTCCGTGTTCTTGAGGCGGGAGTGGGCATTTCCGGTTGGCTGTTCCAATTTGAATCTGCGCCCGATTTGGGACAGGTTGGCTTTTGTTCCACGTGGAACATTTTCCATTTTGGGCTGGTTCCCAAGATGTTCCACGTGGAACAAAGGGCAGCTCCACATCTCCACCGCAGGCCAATGAACCCCTCTTCTTATTGCTGTGTCCTCCATGGATCACTGCGCGGCTGCAGGCGCCGCGATACAATCCCTCTCGGAATCAACCGGACTGGCGGGGGTCTCAAGCCGCCCCGCAATCCGCAGGTATTTAATGGAACGGACCCCAAGGCCGAGCGGACCTCTTGTGCCGCCGTTTGGGGATCAATGCAACAACCAGCGCATTCCTGCGCAGGAAGGAAGCATGTGGACATTCAGAACGCATTTATCAACAAGACTCTTCAGCCCACGGCGGAGGAAGTCTCTGCGGCGCTGGGAGCAACCGCTGGGGTATGGAAACAATTAGTGGACTGGCTGGCGGTTGAGAAGGGCGTGGCCGATCAGGAGTGGAAATCGGGTTCACTCAAGTACGGCTGGTCTCTGCGCCTCAAACTGAAGAAGAGAACCATCGTTTATCTCGCTCCCTGCGATGGCTGCTTCCGAGTGGCATTCGTCCTTGGCGACAGGGCAGTGGCGGCCGCTCGGGAGAGCGATCTTTCAAAAGGCGTGCTCAAACTTCTCGACGAGGCGCCACGTTACGCGGAGGGAACAGGCGTGCGGCTTATGGTGAAGGGTGCGAAGGACCTGGCTGCGGTCCGCAAACTCGCGGTCATCAAGCTGGCGAACTGATCCTTCGCTCGCCGAGCGCAAGCAGGCGGTCGCCGCCGGGTAGTGGAAGCGCGCCGCGCCAGGTGAACTCGGCTACGGCGCCTGCTTTGAGCGCATCCAGTTCCTTTCCCGTGGTCATCAGCGCCAGCCAGCCGCCGGGACGAACCAACTTTGCCGCCGACTGAACGGCCCGCTCCATCTTGTCGACGGCGCGCAACGTGACGCAATCGAACTTTGCGGTCAGGGTCTCTGCGCGGCCGGAGTAAACACTACAGCCTGCCGGGGCTAAAGCCCCCACTGTTTCTGCTGGCGTCATGCGGGGGTTGAAACCCCCGCCTCCCTCCGTATCAACCGCTCCCTCCGGGTCGAGTCTGTCCGCTGTCTGTTTCGCTGCAAGCCCTAACTGCCGCACGGCCTCGCTGAGAAACGCGGCCTTCTTGCCCTGCGACTCGGCCAGCGTCACTGCGATCTCAGGACGGCAGAGAGCGATGGGAATCCCTGGGAATCCCGCGCCGGAGCCAAAGTCAAGCAGGGTGGCGATGCCGGCGGGAAGGGCGCGGGCGCAGAGAATCGACTCGACAAAGTGGCGGGAGAGAATGCCTTCTTCGTCTCGAATTGCAGTCAGGTTGACGCGGACATTCCAGCGAAGAAGTAGCGAAAGATAGTCTTCGAAACGAGCGGCCAGCGCGGAATCCAGCGGTTCGAGGCCTCTGGCGGCCAGAAAGGCATTGAGGCGTGCACTCACACGATGCTGCTCTTCGCTCATGCCAGCATCCACGCTTTCGCTCCTAGTGAAGAGAACCGTTTGAGATCCGAGGTTTCCCACCCTTTCGCCAGGGAAAAGGCGAAAGGATGGGGCACGGTTATTTCTGGAAGACACGGCACGACGTTCATTCTGGCGCGACCGAATCCCACCCCGCCGACGAAGACCTGTCGTCGGGGACCCCGGACTCTTCAATCCGGCGCGGCTCCCATGCCTTTGCCGATTCTACAAAGGCAGCAAAGATGGCGCGGGAAAAGGCGCTCTGCGTGTAGGTCCGTTCCGGATGCCACTGCACCGCCAGGACAAAGTGCTCGGGCGAATCCAGCTCCAGGCCCTCGATGATCCCGTCTTCCGGAGAGATCGCACTCACCAGGAGATTGTCGCCGGGGAGGCGGATCGCCTGATGGTGGCTGGAGTTGACCGGAGGTTCATCCTGCTCACCGGGCGGCAGAAGCGAGGCCAGCCTCGACCCCTGCCTGATCCGAACCGGGTGCGCCTCGACAACTTCCCGGCCCGGCCGATGATTGACTGAGGTCTTGAGGTCTTGAACCAGCGACCCGTTGCGCCAGACATTCAAGGTCTGGGCGCCGTGGCAGATGGCGAGGATGGGTTTGTGGAGGTTGAAGGCGTCCTGCAAGAGGAGCTCGTCGACGGCGGTGCGGGCGGGGTCGGGCTCACCGCACTCAGGGATCGGATCTTCGCCAAATCTTTGCGGGTCCACGTCATAACGGCTGCCCGGCAGCAGTATTCCCTGCACCTCCGCCAGAACCCTGGCCACCCGGTCCTGGCGCTCGTGCAGCGGCACGATGACCGGCGTTGCCCCGGCGGCTTCCAGGGCGGTGAGGTACAGGGGCAACGACCGCTCGTTGTAGACAGGATCGCTGCCGGTGGGCTCGGGGATGGCAATGTGGACGGTCATGGAAACACCAGTGTAATGAGAGATGCGGCCGGCACGATAGAGATTTTCATGCCGCTCCGAATCAAACTTCAGCGCGAACCGCAGCTTCCTCAACTGAATCCTGGGCGACTGCGCTCTCCGAGTGCCTGAGGCTTTCGATGGCATCGCGGAGTCGCGCGGTCAGCGCGTCCGTCTGGCGCGGGGTCATTCCTGTCGTCTTGATCGGCTCGCCCACAGTGAGCGTCAGTTCTCCCGGGTAAAAGTGGTGGGCGTGAATCGGCAGCAGATCGTAGACTCCCTTGAGCGCGATAGGCACGAGCGGCACTTGCGCGCGAATGGCCAGGTAGGCAGCGCCGGAGAGGAACGGCCGCAGTTCGCCGGTGGATGTCCGCCCGCCCTCGGGGAAGACGAAGATCGGCATGCCGGAGCGCAGGGCCTTGACGCCGACGCCCAGGCTGGAGAGCGTGGCGCGCGGGTTGCGGGTATCGATCGGAATCTGCCCAGAGCGATCTAAGTACCATCCTATGAATGCGATAGGCCACAATTCCTTCTTGGCAAGAATGCGAAACTGGAAGGGCAGCGCGGCAAAGATCACCGGCGTATCCATGTAGGAGGTGTGGTTGGAGGCGTAGACGGCAACCGGATGCTTGCGCAGGTTCTCTGTCCCGCGGACAGTGAGCGAGCAGCCGGTGCCCCATACCAAGGCCCGTGCCCAGATCCGCGCGATACGGTGCTGTGCGCGCCCGCGCTTATCTACGAAGGACACCAGCAACGAAATCGAACCGCAAACGGCCGTAACCACAGCCATGACCGGGACGTGGATCAGGTTGGTGCGCCAGCGGTAGAGCCTGGGCAGCGGATTTGGCCGCCGGTTCACGCTTGTACCCCCTTTTCGGCGAGCAGCAGGGTACGCGCCTCGCCAACCAGGTACACCGATCCGGAGACCACGATGACGCCGCCCCGCGCGCGCTCCTCTGCAAGTTGCAGGGCCTGGCCGACCGATTCGGCGGCGACTGCAGGAGTTCCCGTGGCGCAGGCCGCGGCCAAAAGGTCGTTCAGGGCAGCGGCGCGGGCAGTATGGATGGGCGGGATGATCACCTGCTCAAAGAGCGGAAAGAGGATTTGCGCCATCTCCGCGACCGGCTTGTCGCGCAGGCAACTGAAGATGAGCGCCCGCGGCCTGCCGTCTCCCAGAGCGCCGGTCAGGCCGGCGTTCAGGCTGGCGCGCAGGGCCCAGGCTCCGGCGGGATTATGCGCCACGTCGAGAATCCATTCCACGCCGTCTCTCCGGATGCGCTCGAAGCGGGCCGGCCAGCGGGTCTGCCGAATGCCGGACGCGATGGCGGCCGGTGTAATCGGAAAACCATGGTTGCCGGCCAACTCCACGGCCGCTGCGATGGCCAACGCCAGGTTGCGATGCTGATGGGCGCCAATAAGCGGGGAATCCACCTCGATGGCGGCGCCGAGAGCCTCGACGAAGTAAGGACCAGCCGTGCCGGCTCCGATGGGCGGCATATAGGGCGCCGCGCTCACTCCGCGCACGTCCAGCCCGGCCGCCACCTCGCCGAGAACCTGGTTGGCTTCAGGGTGCTGCGGCAGGGTAATCAGGGTTCCGCGAGGGCGCAGAATGCCGGCCTTTTCCCGCGTGATGGCGGCGATGGTCGAGCCCAGCCACTCGGTGTGATCGAGCGAGATGTCGGTAATGACCGAGATGAGCGGATCGACGATGTTGGTCGCGTCCAGCCGCCCGCCCATGCCAACTTCTAGCACCGCAATGTCGACGCGCGCCTGGGCAAAGTACAAAAGCGCCTGCGCGGTGAGAATCTCGAAGAAACTGGGGAGCTGTGGGAGCCGGCCATCGAGCACCAGTTGCTGCGCGGCATCGTGGACGCGAAAGTAGAGAGCGGCAAAGACATCGTCGGCGATTTCGACGGGGCCCAGGCGGATGCGCTCGTTGGCGCGTGCCAGGTGGGGCGACGTGTAGAGGCCGGCGCGCAGTTCGGAGGCGGTGAGGATAGAAGCCAGCGTGGCGGCCGTCGAGCCCTTGCCGTTGGTTCCGGCGATCAGCACGGAGGGAAAGCGGCGATGCGGATCGCCGAGGACGGAGAGCAGGATGCGAATCTCTTCGAGCGAGAATTTGCGCCGTGGCTGGCCTGAGCGCGTGTAGAGCTCCGGCGCCATTGCATTCAGTTGATCGATGGCCGCGGTATAGGACATGGAAAGATCAGTATAGAAGGCGCATGGCAATTGTTGGGGATGGGCCGGGTTGACCAGTTTCCGGTTTGCCGGTGATACAGCAGAATGGTTGCACGGGGATCCATCGTGGTATTTTGCGAGTATGCCAAGAACAAGACTACACAGGCTCCTTAGACGAATTCTATGGACATTCTGCCGGGCTTGGCTTTTTTGCGGCCTCGCCACAATCGCGGCAGCCTGCGGATTCGGTGCTTACACGTCCGTCTGGTTCTACCGAAGCGCCTCAATTGAAGGAACGATCGTCGGCTTATCTGTTGTCTCGAATCAAGAGGACAGCACAATCAACTACGCTCCTAGCTTCACCTTCAAGGCAGAGGACGGACGCACCTACACCGTGATGTCCAGCGTTGCTACCAACCCTCCCGGCTTTGAAGTCGGGCAAACTGTACGTGTCCTGTACCTCAGAACGGACCCTGCATCTGCAAAGCTGAATTCGTTCTGGCAGATATGGTTCGTCACCATGCTATGCGCCGGGCTTGGAGCCTTCTTTACTGGAGCTGGCTATCTGCTCTTGCGATATGAGAGAAGACTAAACCGGCGCGAGAATTCGATCCCGTCGGACTCCGCAGTTTTCCCCACAGTGAGTTAATGCTCGACCGTCCTTTCAGAACTGGCTCCCCTTGCCTTGACCGGTGTTCGCAGCGAGCATTGTCCGAATCGTCGCCAATCCAGAAACTGTCCTGTCAGTGGCATGACGGACTCACTGCCGCAACAGCAGTTGCAGGGCCTGGCGCGCGTTTTGCAGGCAAACCCGCGCCTCATCCTCGGAGAGAAGACCCTGGTGCACGGCCTTCTTGCCGGCGTCGTTCACCTGGTTGGCGACGCGGGGAAAGTCTGCATCGATGCCTGTGAGCTGCAGATTGTTGTTCACCTCGTGCAGCAGGTTGCCCAGGGTGGCGGTGTTGCGGTAGCGGGTGCGGATCAGGCGGATAAGCGTGGGGGGCAGTTTTTGCTTGATGGCCTCTTCGAGCACCGAACGGCACATGACGGCGCAGGCGGTAAAGAGACCGAAGAAATAGCAGCGGGTGGCCTCGTCAAGGTAGCGGTCAGCCTCCTCTGAGCTGGGCGAGGCAACCACGCACTCGCGCAGGTGAGTCGCCCGCAACACGGCAGGTTCTACCACCTCCAGCAACTCCATGGCGAAGGCCGCGCGCAGGAGGTCGTTCTGCTGGCCATCCAGGGCGCGTTGAATCTCCTGCCACGCCGGCGTGGGCCCTTCGTACCCGGCATATTGCAGCTTCGTCAGCGAGGTCAGCCGCTGCCGCGCGTGCTGCACAAACCCCTGCCGCATCTCCTGCGCCAGCATCCGCCATCCAGCCACAAAGGCCGCGGGGGCCTGCTGGTAGCGCGCCCAAAGCTCGTCGTAGACGATGCCGGGCAGCACGTCTCGCAACTGCGCAAAGCGGCCGGTTCTTGCCAGCTCAGAGATCGCCTCGCAAAACTCCCGGCCCGGCGCGCCTTCCGCGGACATCTGCAGGAGTTGGTCTTCCAAACGCCCAACATCGATGGTCATGATCGAAGCTCTTCCTTCCAGCCAAGTCTACGAGCCATGGACTTCTATTTCCTTTGTCACAATAAATTTCGGGACCGGTTCGGTGCTGGAATGGGAAGCTGTCGATCCGGCAAACTTGGACGGGAATCCAGCAGCCTGCAGCGAGATCATCCTCCTCGTCGCTCTGCTTTGTGCAAAGTGTGGAGGGGGTTTCCTGTGGAGGGCGAGGCTTCTCCAACCCCTTGTTCCCTACGGTCTTAGACATACTTTTCACACAAATCATCGGCTTTACACAGGCCTTTCGGGGTTGCCTGTGGGAGCCGTGGGAAACAGGGGCCTCCTGATGCAACTCCGATGCTGAATTTCCAGAACTCCTGAATTCCACAGCGTCGATTTAGAAAACCAGACAGCCTGTCAAGTCGCTGCCCCCATAGTCATTTCGGATGAATTTCCACTTTTCCAGCCTGAACTACGGGTACTACTGTCTTTTCTTTTAATCTCCTACTGTTTTCCCCACTCCCCGTCGCACCAAACGGACAAACGCTCAAAAACCAATCCTTCGCCGCACGTTGTTCATAAGCAAACACCCGTTGAGCGATTCAGCAGGAGCGGTTTTCGGTATCCAGAGAAACAACCCTGTTTTCCACGCACACTTTAATGCGGAGGTGAATACAATCAAGAAGAAGAAAAGACAGCCATATCCACTTGGCCACTATGTGTTGTAGAGTGTGGCCAGTGCAGAAATTTGGCTTCTGAAGCGAGGGTGGGCCTATGCCGATCGTGGAAACAGATGCAGAGAAGCCGGCCGCACAGGGGGCAGCGATGGAGATTATCGTAAGCCGCGAGAACCTGGTGAAGGAGCTTACCGCGACACAGAGCGTGGTAGAGCGCAAGACTACCATTCCGATTCTGTCGAACTTTCTTATCGAGGCGGAGGGTGACCGGTTGAACATCACCGCTACCGACCTCGATCAGGCGATCAGGACCAGCGCCGAGGTGAAGGTGAAGAAGCCGGGCGCCTGCACCATTCCCGCGCGCAAACTATACGACTACATCAAGCTGCTGCCCGAGGGCGACATCTCGATCAAGCTGCTTGAGAACCACTGGGTACAGATTCGATCGGGTCGGTCGAATACAAAGATGGTGGGCATGGCGCGGGCCAACTATCCGCAGGTGCCGGAGTTCCCCGCCGTAGCGGCGACCAGCATCTCGCTATTGGCGTTAAAGACGCTCATCGCGCGCACCATCTTCGCCATCTCGAACGAGGAGTCGCGCTATACGCTGAACGGCGCGCTGCTGGTGATCAAGGCGGAGTCGCTGGCCATGGTGGCTACCGACGGCCACCGGCTCTCGTTTGTCGAGAAGCCGAACGAGGTTCTTGAGGGCATCAGCGGCGAGAAGCGCGTGCTCATTCCGCGCAAGGCCTTGCAGGAGTTGCAGCAATTGTTGTCGGCCACCGACGCCGAAAAGGTGGAGTTTGCCGACGACGAGCACACCCTGTTCTTCCGCGTGGGCCATCGCGTCCTGAGCACGCGCAAGCTCTCCGGGCAATTCCCGAACTTCGAGGCGGTGATGCCGCGCGACAACACCAAATTCGCCGTGGTCCGGTCCAGCGAGCTTTCGGCGGCCATCCAGCGCGTGGCCCAATTCGCCGACGAACGCTCGGGCGCCATCCGTCTGCGCCTGGAGAGCAACGAGCTTAAAATCAGCGCCAACTCCACGGAATCCGGCGAGAGCGAAGACACCATCGATACGCCGTACGCGGGGGATCCCATCGTGGTGGGCTTCAACTCCGGCTACATTCTGGACTTCCTGAAGGCCCTGGGCAACGAGGGCGAGGTGCGGCTGGAGTTCAAGGACTCGCAATCCGCGGGGCAGATGCGGCCCGAGGACCCGGATGCGGAGTACAAGTACCGCTATGTGCTGATGCCGATGCGCATCTGAGGTCCGTCACACAGAGGAGCTATTGGGCGTCTGCGTCTCTGCCGCTGGCGCTCAGCGGCTCTCCACATTGGCGGAATACTCTCGCGGGTGGTTGACAGCGCTGACCGCAAGCAGTCGTTCCAGACTTAATCCGCGCCGGTACATGATCGTTCGGCAGTCCTTCTCAAGGCTGGCATGAGCTTATTCTCGACCCATCATTCCCCTTGTCCAAGGATTACATTTGGATGACATCTTCTTGCGTGGATTGTCTTAGGGTGGTTCTGGAGAGCAGGAGGCCGGAATGACGACCGCATACATTAATCGCATTTCGACAGCAGTTCCTCCCCACGATGTTCATGGCGCCTTCATCGATTTTGCCGCCAGCATGCTCGCCGAGGGCACGGTGCGCAATCTCTTTCGCCGCATGGCGCGCCTTTCGGCCATTGAACACCGTTACTCCTTCCTGCAACCCTTCACCTCTCCAGACGGTTCCTGGAAGGATGTGGAAGATCTCTATGGGCGGAGCGACTTTCCACCAACAGCGCGCCGCATGCAGTTGTTCGAGCGCTTTGCTCCACAACTTGCGCAATGCGCTCTCGACAAACTTGCGCTAACCGAAGAAGAGCGGCGCGGCATTACGCATGTGATTGTAACCTCGTGCACGGGACTCTACGCGCCGGGCCTGGACTTCGAGGTGGTGAACCACTTAAAACTCGATCCTTCGGTTGAACGCACCATGATCGGCTTCATGGGCTGCTACGCTGCGATCAATGCTTTGAAGTCAGCTCATCACATCATTCGTTCTGAGCCTGAGGCCAAAGTTCTGATGTTGAACCTGGAACTTTGCACGCTGCATTTTCAGGAGACGCAGGATATCGAGCAAGTGCTCTCATTTTTGCTTTTTGCCGACGGCTGCGCCGCGAGCCTTGTAAGTGCGCGCCCCGAAGGACTGGCTATCGAAAGTTTTCTGGCAGTTACTATCCCGGAGGCAAGCCGACTTATTACGTGGCGCATCGGCGATCTTGGATTCGACATGCATTTATCAGGACAGGTTCCCGGCGAGATAGGCCGCGCACTCAATGAGATGGGCCGGCGATTAACGCGCGGGAGGGATCCACTGTCGATCGATCTATGGGCAGTGCATCCAGGAGGCCGCTCCATTCTCGACTCAGTCGAGAAGAGCTTGGGACTGGATGCGAATGCGCTCTCCTGCTCGCGTGATGTTCTCGCAAGATATGGCAACATGTCTTCTGCAACGGTGATGTTTGTATTACAGCAGACGATGCAGCGTTCACAGCCGGGACAACAAGGCTGCGCCATGTCGTTTGGGCCGGGGCTGACGGCGGAGACGATGCTCTTCCATGCTGCCTAACACGCTGGATTTCAGCCGCCGCGCACAGCTCACCGAGCGAATGGATGAGCCTTGCAGCCGCGAGGAGTTGCGCGCCTGCCTGCGCGATCTTGCCAAGACAAACCGCTGGCTGATGGCCTATCGCCCCATGCTGCATTGGCTCAACGCATTGGCATTACCGCCCCACGCCCATCCGCTTCGTATCCTCGATGTGGGCTGTGGCTACGGAGATGGATTACGGCGGATTGAGCAATGGGCAAAGGCGCGCGGAGTTCAAGTGGAACTGACCGGCCTCGACCGGAATGCGGACGCTACCGCAATCGCCTCGGAGGCCAGTGCTGCCGAGAGCAACATCCAGTGGGTTACCGCTGATGTATTTGCGTATGCGCCACAGAAGCCAGTTCACCTCGTGGTCAGTTCCCTCTTCACACACCATCTTGCCGAAGCCGATGTGATTCGATTTCTGCAATGGATGGAGCGGCATACCGAGCTGGGATGGTTTATCAACGATCTATCCCGCGGCGCGATTTCCTATTACTCCTTCCGCATCTTCTCAAAGTTGGCCGGGCTCCATAACTTTGTGCGGCACGACGGCCCTGTTTCTATTGCGCGCTCCTTTGTGCGGGAAGATTGGCGAAGGATGTGCGCGGTTGCGGGTCTGGGCGATCGGGAGGTGGTTATCAAGGGATTCAAACCGGCACGGCTATGTGTCGCACGGAGTAAGCCGCAGTGAACGCGCCACGCCGAACAATCGACCATCTGGTGATCGGCGGTGGTCTCGCGGGATCAATGGTTGCCATGCGTCTTGCAGCCGCGGGACGCGATGTTACTCTGCTTGAGAAAGAGCGCTACCCCCACCACAAGGTTTGCGGTGAGTTCTTGAGCCGCGAAACTGTGGAGTATCTGGGCGTTGCTGGAATCAATCCACTCGCTCTCGGTGCGGCCACGATCCGCTTTGTGCGGCTGTCTTCAAAGCAACGGGTAGTGGAAGCGGCTCTGCCCTTCACCGCGCTCTCGCTTTCACGGCGCGCACTGGATGCGGCCATGATGGCGCGCGCGGCAGAGAGTGGGTGCGAACTACGGCTCGGCGCACTTGTTGACAGCCTTGCGAGGCGCGACGATGTCTGGCTTGTACAACTCCGCAACGGAGAATCGCTATGCGCGCGGACAGTGTTCCTTGCCAACGGGAAGCATGATCTGCGCGGTTGGGAGCGCGGGCGCGGCGCGCAGGGCGACCTCATCGGCTTCAAACTGCACTGGCAACTGGCGCAGGTCCAGATTGAGGCTTTGCGGGAGTTCATGGAGCTCTTTCTCTTCCCGGGCGGATATGGAGGACTCTCTCTGGTAGAAGGCGACGTGGCCAACTTGTGCCTGGTGGTGCATCGCAGGGTATTGCGCAGGATAGGCGGATGGACTGAGCTGCTTGCAGCGTTACTCGATGACAACCGGCAGATACGGCAGCGTCTGCAAGGCGCAAAGGCCTTGTGGGAGCGGCCGCTGGCCATCTCTTCCATTCCGTATGGTTATCTTGCAGGAGGTGTCTCCAGCCTTTGGCGTGTAGGCGATCAAGCCGCTGTGATCCCCTCTTTCACTGGAGACGGCATGTCGATCGCCTTGCACAGCGGAAGCCTCGCTGCGGAGATGTACCTGGCAGGCGCGGGCGCGGAAGATTACCACCGCAGGCTTCACTCGCAACTGAGGCGCGGCATGGCCTTGGCAACATTGCTCTCACGAGCCATGGTAACCAGCGTGGGCCGCAAGCTGGCGCCGCTCTGCCTTTCACTCTTCCCCAATGCGATGAGATGGATCGCCGCGTCGACCAGAATCCCTGAACGGTACTTGCTTGCCAAACCGGCAGAGTGAGAGTGGCCGTCAGCCAATCGCCGGGGTCTTCAGGAACTCCAGCGCGCGGATCAGGTAGGATTTCAACTCGCGGCGATGGACTACCGCGTCGAGGAAGCCCTTTTCCAGCAGGAACTCGGAGCGCTGGAAGCCTTCGGGGAGCTTTTGGCGGATGGTCTGCTCGATGACGCGGGGGCCGGCGAAACCGATGAGGGCGCCGGGCTCGGCGATGTTCAGGTCGCCCAGCATGGCGAAGCTGGCGGTGACGCCGCCGGTGGTGGGATCGGTGAGCACGCAAATGTAAGGCACGCACGCGTCGTCCAACTGGGCCAGCGCGGTGGAGATCTTGGCCATCTGCATCAGGCTGACCACGCCCTCCATCATGCGCGCGCCTCCGGAGGCCGCGACGACGATGAGCGGCTTGCGGCCCAGCCGGGCGCGGTCCACGGCGCGGGCGATGGTCTCGCCCACCACGGCGCCCATGGAGCCGCCGATGAAGCTGTACTCCATGGCGCTTAGGACAACCGCGTGGGGTCCAAGCTGGCCGACTGCGTTGAGGATGGCATCATCGAGCCCGGTGGCTTCTTGCGCGGCGCGGAGCCGCTTCTTGTAGGGTTTTACGTCGGTGAAGTTGAGCGGATCAGTGGAGCGCAGGCCGCCGTCCACCAGCTCGTAGCCGGGTTCGAGCAGCAGGCCGATGCGCTGGCGGGCGCCGATCTTGAAGTGGTGCCGGCACTTGGGGCAGACGTTCAGGTTGGCTTCGAGATCCGGCTTAAAAATGGGCTGGCGGCAGCCCAGGCATTTGATCCACAGACCCTCGGTGCGAACCGTTTTGCCGGCCGCGTCCACGGCGCTATCGTCGCCGGAACCGGATTCGTAATTGCCGTCATCACGCTTGAACCAGGACATTCAAACTCTTTCTCAAATCGGGGGCGGAATTCGCGTTTGTTCAAAGTGACGGGGGAAAGACCCGCGCCTCAAGTTGTGGTCGCATCAATATTCTATGCCGCGCTGGGCCAGGATGCCTTTCTGGTAGGCATGTTTTACTTCGCGCATCTCGGTAACGGTATCGGCCAGCTCCAGCAGCAGCGGGTGGGCGTTGCGGCCGGTCAGGATCACATGCACCATCTCCGGGCGCCCGCGCAGAGCCTCGGCCACCACCGCGGGGTCCAACATTCCGTAGCCGATGGCGTAGTTGATCTCGTCCAGGATCACCATATCCCACTCACCGGAGTAGATGGCCTGGCGCGCTTCAGCCCAGGCCGCCTCCACCAGGCGGATGTCTTCAGGGTCGGTCTCCGCGCCGCCCACCTTCACAAAGCCGCGGCCCATCTGCCTGAGGATGAAGTTGGAACCGAAGGCCTGGACAGCATCGAGCTCGCCGTAATGCCAGGAGCCCTTGAGGAACTGAAGCATGAGCACCTTCATGCCGTTGCCCACGGCGCGCAGGGCCGTGCCCATGGCAGCGGTGGTCTTGCCCTTGCCGGGGCCGGTGTTGATCAGGATCAGTCCTCGCCGGGAGTCGGTCATAAGAGAGATCAGGAAACAGGGAATAGGGAACAGGGAATAGCCGACGGCGATTCACGTTCCTGCTGACAGTATAGGTTGACTTAGCGCGGAAGACGAAGAGCATTGCCTGGACGGCCAGTCCTCAGTGGCCTGCGTGATAGGGGTGGCCAGTCAGAATTGTAAATGCCCGGTAGAGCTGTTCGGCTGCCACCAGCCGGGCCAGCGCGTGGGCCAGTGTCATGGACCCAAGCGAGAGCAGCAGTTGGGCTCGCTCGCGAGCGGGCTCGGACCACCCGCTGGCCGGTCCGATGGCGAAGACGATGTGCTGGGTTCCCTCGTCGCGGCGCGCGCCCAGCCAAGCGGCGAAGGCCTCGGAGGTCATTTGCCGGCCGCGGCTGTCGAACAGCACAGCGACGGCGGTCGTGCGGCCCTGCTGCCGGGCCAACCACTCGAGCATCGCTTCCTCCGTGCGGAATGCCTCGGATTGGCAGCGCGCAAACGCCGAGCAACGGCCGAGGTAGATTTGAGTGAGAGCGTCGAATTCGTCTTTGGAGCCGGGCCGGGCGCCGATATGGGCGAGCGTGAGGTGCATGGGGAGGAGGATACCCCAAGGCGCCGATATCCGGAAGCTGGGGATGGCGAGGATTCCCCAAAAACGAGAGGCACTGCCCGTTTTTGGAATATGGGAGCCAAATTCTCCGCAATTTCATATTTGATCAATATTTGGGGGGTGAACAGGATGTTAATAAATCGTTTATTTTCAATGACAAACAAATTATTTCTTGCATAGGTGCAGATTGGCATCCGTCATGCACTAATTATCATGGAGAGTTGTCCCTGGCATCGCCTGGGATTGCGTTCGGCATTGCGCGATCCGCAGGATGAAGCCTGACCTTATCTCTTTCGTGTTAACGTTTTCAGATTTTGCATCTCACTGCGGATCGGGCTCACCCCCCAAACCGAGACGCCGAAGCGCAATACGCGGATCGAAAAGCTTCCGAAAGGAGCCTTCCGGCCGCCACTAATTCTTTGGAGGAGTTCGATGCGAATTTTCCGGTTGCAGAGTGCGGCCCTAGTGTTGAGCCTACTGGCCGTTGCCGGTTTTGTGGCGAATACCACAGCCCCGGTTGCCTACGCCCAATCAAACATCTCCGGCGACATTGTCGGCACCGTGACGGATGCGACGGGCGCCATTCTGCCGGGTGCCCAGGTGACAATCACCAACGACGCGAATGACCAGGTCAAGACTGTAACGACCGACAGGGTCGGTGACTATCGCGTATCGTTGCTTGAGCCGGGCAGGTACAAGGTATCGATCACTGCAGCCGGATTCGAAACGACAACCCAGGAAACCAACGTTTCCGCAGGCGTCGTCACCCAACTGAGCGTCAAGCTGACAGTCGGCAAGGCCTCCACCACGGTTGAGGTCAGCAGCGGCGCCATCCAGGTTCTGCACGTGGAAGACGCGCAGCTTTCCACCAGCTTCGACCTGCAGCAGCTCCAGAACCTGCCCAACCCCGGCGGCGACCTGACCTTCGTGGCTCAGACCACTCCCGGCGCTGTGATGAATACCCAGGGCGGCTACGGCAACTTCTCCACCAACGGTCTGCCGGGTACCTCGAATACCTTTACCGTCAACGGCGGGTACGAGGGCGATCCCTACCTGAACCTGAACAACTCAGGCGCGACGAACCTGCTGCTGGGCGCCAACGACGTCGAGACTGTGACGGTTACCACCAACAGCTACGACGCGGCCTTCGGCGGCCTGGGCGGGGCGCAGGTGAACGAAATCTCCCGCTCCGGCGGCAGCAAGTGGCACGGCAATCTTCTTTACCTGTGGAACGGCCGCGCCATGAACGCAAACAGCTGGTTCAACAAGTACTACGGTTCGCCGCGCAACTTTGACAACGCGAACCAGTGGGCCGCCGCGGTGGGCGGGCCCCTCAAGAAGAACAAGATATACGGGTTCATCGATACGGAGGGGATCCGGGTTATTATTCCGGTCCGGGGACCTGTCTATGCTCCCAGCCCCAACTATCAGGCCGCTATTCTTGGCGCATCAGCCACAAACGCGTACGCACCTTACGGTAACCTTGCGTACAACGGCCTCTCCGCGGAATCCGGGATGTACCAGAAGATCTTCGGCTACTACAATAATGCTAGGAACTACTCTGCAGGGTCCCAGGATACTGCCGATCCCGACACCTGGATATTCAACGGCCAGACCACCAACTTCGCCCAGGAATGGCTTGTAAACGACCGCCTGGATGTGAATCTCTCCGCCAACGATCACATCTATATCCACTCGAAGGTGGATCATGGCGTGCAGCCGACGCAAACCAGCTTCCTGGATCCAATCTTCGACGCGGCAAGCCCGCAGCCTTCCTATGAAGGACAGTTGAACGAGACGCACACTTTCACCCCGCAACTCACCAACCAGTTTCTGTTCGCGGCGAGCTATTACCGCGCGATCTTTACCAACACAAATGGCCTCACCTTGGGAAGCTCCAGCATTCCCTTCACGCTGATCCCTGAAGGTTATGCTACCGGCGGCGATTGGGACATCTCCGGGAGTGCCTCCGACTGGGTCGGCGGCGCGGACTATGCCTTCCCGCAGGGCCGCAACGTAACCGGTTACCAGTTCACCGACGATCTGAGCTGGACCAAGGGCAAGAATAACTGGAAGGTCGGCTATGCCTTCCGCCGGGACGACATCACCGACTATACGGATAGCGAGCACAACATCAAATTCGGCGGCGGCGAGAACGTAGTCCTTGATCAGGGCTCCTTTGCTGCCGGCTGGGGCGATGAATGGTTAGAGCGCTTCCCGCAGCGTCTTTCCGAGCCGGTTGCGCTCTACGTGGAGGGCTTCTATGTCCAGGATCAATGGAAGCCAATTCCGAACTTGACGATCACTGCCGGATTGCGAGTAGAGCACAACTCGAACCCGCTCTGCCGCACCAACTGCGTTTCGAACTTCTCGCAGGACTTCAGTTCGCTGCCGACCAGCAGAGCGACCCCGTACAACAGCCTGATCGCCTCCGGCCGGTCGCAAGCCTTCTTCCAGCAGCAGAATATTGCCTGGGAACCCCGCGTGGGCTTCTCGTATCTTCCCAGCGGACCCGGTTCCAAGACCACGGTCCGCGGCGGCTTTGGCATGTTTGCCGATTACTTCCCCGCGCAGATCATGGGCGACCTGGTCGGAAACGTGCCCAACGAAGACCGGTTTACCGTCCTGGGTGCGGCTTTTAGCGCAGCCACCGGTTATTCTTATAGTTCAGGGGGCACTGCTACTCCTCTTGGCCCCACCCAGACGGGAAGCGGCCACGCCATCGCAGTCACCTCGAACAACGCGCTCCAGGCTCTGTTTCCCTTAGGCGGCTATTACCTGAATGCGGCCGGCACCTGCCCGGATCCGCTCAGCATCTATTGCGCAACCGGCGGCGTCACATCCGGCGGTCACACATCCGGCGGAGTCTTTACCCGGCCGACCTTCATATCGGTGGCGCATAAGATTTCCTTGCCGACCTATGAAGAGTGGAGTCTTGCCATCGAGCACCAGGTTGCCAAGAACACGGCGATTGCGGTGACCTACGTTGGCAACCACACCTATCATCAGCCTGTCCAACGGATGCCAAACGCGTATAGCAGTGTGATCGCGTCACTGCCTGCTGCCCGGCCCAACGCCTCGCTGGGCTCGGTCACCGAGTTCTACAGCGGCTCGAGCTCGAACTACAATGGATTGCAGGTCACCGCAACCAGCCGCCTCAGCTGGATCACCCTGCAGTTCAACTACGTCTATGGCCACGCGCTGGATACCAGCTCCAACGGCGGCTTCGACGCCTTCGGCATCAACCCCATCGGCCAGATCAATCCCCACATCCTTGCCCAGAACTACGGCAACGCGGATTACGATACGCGGCACTACATCAGCGCCAACTACACCATCAACATCCCGCATTTTGCCGGGCCGAGGATTCTGGTAGACAACTGGGAGTTGGCCGGCACCGTCTTCCACAACTCCGGCTATCCCTTCTCGGTGGCGGATGGAACCACTACTCCTACCTATGGAGTTGGTGCGCTCGCCATGCAGCTCGACAACAACTTCAACCACCATTGCGGCGGCAAGGCGCATGCCACCACGCCTTGCGACTTTGCCTCCCACTTTGTACCCGCGACCGACTACGGGCAGCAACGGCGCAACCAACTGTATGGGCCGAACTACACGGACTTTGATCTGGATCTGTCCAAGGGCTTCAAGATCCCCAGAATGGAAACGGCCAAGCTGAAGGTTGCAGTGCAGTTCTTCAATCTGTTCAACCACACGAACTTCCAGCTTCCGCTTTCCGACGTGGCTGACGGATCCAGCGATGGCCTCCTTTACAGCGCGGCCAGCACGCCAACCTCGGTCCTGGGCGCGTTCCTTGGCGGCGACGCCTCGCCACGGCTGATCCAGTTGAAGGGCACCTTTGTCTTCTAATTGAATCGAAGGCCACAACAAAAAGGGCGCCCCTCGGGGCGCCCTTTGTATTGTTCTGACTCCTTCAAAACCGGAGGGCTTGCCGCACAAACCCGAAGCCGCGAACCGGTCAATCCTTCTTGCTTGTCTTCTTCGTGGCAACAGCCTTCTTCGCGGCAGTTTTCTTTGGCGCGGACTTTCGTGCTGGGGCCTTCTTTGCGGCGGACTTCGCCATCGCCTTCTTCGCAACAGAGGACTTGGCAGCCGCCGGCGCCTTCTTTGCGGACTTCTTCGCCGTGGATTCGACCGCAACTTTGGCGGCGACCGGCCTGGCCTTGGCGGAGGCATTCCTACGGGCGGCGCGGGTCCGGGCGGCGAGGGCGGCCTTCAGTTCGGCGTCGAACTCGGCCGGGGTGAGCGGACGTGCGGACTTGCGCAGCCGCTCGATGTCGTAGAAGGCGCGGCGCTCGGTGAGAAAGACGTGGACCACAAAGTCCACATAGTCGAGGAGGATCCATTCGCCCTGGCGGCGGCCCTCGACGGAGTTGGGGTATGCGCCGAATTCCTTCTTGAGCTTGTGCTCGATTTCATCGGCGATGGCGACGGCCTGGCGGTCGTTAGTGGCGGAAGTAACGAGGAAGAAGTCGGACAGGCCGGCGTCGATGGGGTCGAGTTCGAGGATGCGGGTGTCTTCGCCCTTCTTGTCTTCACAGACCGCGGCGGCGGCTTGCACGAGGATGCGGGTTTGCTGCTTTGTCTCGGTCGTCATTCGTTGCGATAGTTCTCCGAGCTTCATCGTAGCCCTTCAATCAGACAGGAGCAAGTCAGCGATAGAGTCCGTGGGCGCGAATGTAAGCCGAAACGGGAGCGGGAAGCAGTTCGCGTACCGGCGCCCGGCCTCCGGCAGCCGCGCGGACCTGCTCCCGAATCTCAGAGGCGCTGATCTCGACCTCCAGCCCCGGCAGCAGGTAAAACGGCGCGCTGTCACCCGCCGGGTTGCGGAGCAGGCAGCGCCGAACCTCGATTTCGGACTCGGCTACGCCGGCTTCCACCGCTGCTTCAATCGCCAATCCCTCCGGCAGCGCGGCCTTGAGGCCGTCCAGCCGCCAACGAGACTGGGAGGGCCGTGAGGCGACGATCAAAGGCGCCACAAAAGGAATATCCGCAGCACGATGCCAGCGGCGCAGCCCGGCAAACGAGTCGGCGCCCATCAGGCAAAACAGAGCGCCATCGGGCGGGAGCCCGGCGCGCAGGCTCTGGAGGGTCTCCAGAGTATAGTTGGGCGCGCCCGAGGGCTTGGGCGCATCGGCCAGGGAGATCGCGAAACCAGGCTCGCCGGCTATGGCCAGCCGGGTCATGGCCAGGCGGTCTTCAAAGCTGGCGGTCGATCCATACAGCTTGAGCGGCTGCGCGCCGACCGGGGCGAAGAGCACGGTATCGAGGCCGAGGGCAGCGCGGGCAGCGCGCGCCACGGCCAGATGGCCCAGATGGGGCGGGTCGAAACTGCCGCCGAAGAATGCGACGCGACGGCCGCATGGGAACTGTTCCATCTGTCTATCGTATCTTGCACACGCCGGGGTCATGCGGCGCTCTGGTAACATCGGAATCAAGACGATGCGCTATCTGATTGCAATTCTGGCCCTGGCCGGCGTGGTGGTTTCCGCGCTGGCACTGCACGTTCATTACTGCACCGATACCCAGCCCTGCTCCATCAACGAGAAGTGGGACTGCGGCATTGTGAATCACAGCCCATTTGCGGAGGTCGCGCACATTCCCGTGGCGGCGATCGGCATTGCCGGTTATCTGGCGCTGGCGGGCCTGGCGCTGGCACGGCAGCGGTTCTTGCTGTTTGTGGGCGCTCTGGTTGGGCTCGGCTTTGCCCTGCGGCTGACTTTTATCGAAGAATTCGCCTTGCAGGTGTGGTGCCTCTACTGCGTCATCTCGCAGGGAATCATCGCGCTGATTACGCTGCTGAGCCTGGGATGGCTGGCGAAGGAATATATTGCGCTGAAGCGGGCCAGCCGCGCGGCCTGAGTGCGCCGGGCGTTCCGGCTTGATACGCCGTTCATGCAGCGCTGATAAACTTGAACTACACCATGTTCAAAGAGAGATACGCGCGCTGGATGTACGAGTGGGAGACGCGGCTGACCATGCGCGACGAAAACCGCGTGGTGCGCCCGCTGGAGTGGGGCTTCGAGTGGATCGAGCCGTTTCTTGAGGCTCACGGTTTTGGCGCAGCGGCGCCGAGCCCGGAGGTCGTGCGAGACGCCGCGGCGGCCGAAGCGGCCATGGTGCGGATCAACGAGCTTCTTATCCGCCACAGCGACCAGTTCTTCGGGTACCAGCGACCAACGGATTTCCGGCTGGAAGAACGGCATCCGCAACTGTTCCCGACCAATGTGCGCCCGGAAACCCTGGCGCAAGACGCCGCGCTGCGCAAGCAGGCGGCAGAGGGGAAGATCCCGCCGGCGCAGTTTCTGCGCTTTACCTCGCCGGAGCGGACGCCTTTCCCGGAGAACGACCAGGTAAACGCCCGCTGGTATCCAGCCCTGGCGCACAAGGACCCAGCACGGCCCAAGCAGGCCATTGTGGTGCTGCCGCATTGGAATTCCGACGGCTTCAGCCACAACTCGCTGTGCACGATCTTCAATCGCATGGGCATCTCGGCGCTGCGGCTCTCCATGCCCTACCACGACATTCGCCGCCCAGCAGAACTGGAACGGTCGGACTACGCGGGGAGCGCCAACATCGGGCGGACGATCATGGCCTGCAGGCAGGCGGTGGTGGATATTCGCTGTTGCGTGGACTGGCTGGAGGAGCAGGGTTACGAGCACTTCGGCGTGCTGGGAACCAGCCTCGGCTCCTGCTACGCCTTTCTGGCCAGTACGCACGACCCGCGCATCCGGGTGAACGCCTTCAACCACGCATCTACAGCTTTTGGGGACGTGACCTGGGCCGGTCAGAGCACCCGCCACGTCAAGCAGGCGCTGGAGGAAGCCGGCCTTACGCAGGACCGTCTGCGGGCCCTGTGGTCGGCCATCAGCCCGTGCAGCTATTACCCCAAAATCGCCAGCCGGGAAGCCGGCGGACCTGGGAAAAAGGTGCTGATGGTCTACGCTAATTACGACCTGACCTTCCCCAAGAAGTACTCGCTCCAGGTGGTCGAGGCGTTCCGGCGCTATGGCCTCAACTTCGAGTTGCGGGTGCTGCCCTGCGGCCACTACACCACGGGCGAAACTCCCTACAAGTTCATCGACGGCTGGTACCTTGGCTGGTTTGTCTATCGCGCGTTCAAGGCTCTGCGGAAAGAGAAGGCAGATGGATTGAGGATGGCAGCTCTCCTTCCGCGCGAGGCGGAAGAGGAAGCCGTATCCCGCTAGCGGACGGCGCTCAGATCCAGCCGCAGCAGTTTGGCGGGGTCAAGATAAGCGCCCTGCCAGCGAACGGCCCAGTGCAGGTGCGGCCCGGTGACGCGGCCGGTGGCGCCGCTGAGCCCCAGGCGGTCGCCCGTGGCCACGCGCTGACCCTCCTGCACGTCGATGCGGCTCAGGTGCATGGAGAGCGTGAACAGGCCCAGCCCGTGGTCGATGGCCACGCAGTTGCCCTCGTAGTAGAGCGGCCGGGCGAGCACCACCACTCCGCTATTGCCGGCCCGGACCGGCGTTCCCTTCGCGGCGCGAAAGTCCATCCCCTTGTGAATGCTGGCCAGCTTTCCGTTGAAGATGCGGCGGACGCCAAAGCTGTCTGTCGGCTGGGCGGTAACCGGCGCGCGAAAGCTGGCCGCCCACAGCGGCTGAGGGGCGCTCACGGCAAAGACCTTCGCTTTGAACTCGTTTTCTGACGCAATCTGCTTGAGCGCCTTGGGGCCGGGCGAGACAAACCCGGGCGCTACGCTGAGCGATTCGGTGCGGTAATGAGCGGGATGGATCGGGATTTGCATTTGGACCAGATTCCCGGCAGTGTCTTCCTCAACTGTGATCTTTAAAATTGAAAGCCCAGTGGGAGCCTCAACGTCTACGCCCGCCAACGCGAACCACTCAGCTCGACCGTGCCCGCGAAAGAACTCCAGCTTGCGGCCCATCCATTCGCCCTCGATCTTGGTGACGCCGCTTGCCTCCACGCGGATCAATTCCGGCGAACCGGCCTCGACCACGGCTGGGTTGAGCGAAACGGCAGGGGACTGAGAGCCAGCGAGGGTTGGCGTGAGCCAGAGTGCCAGCACGCAAAGAAAAGGAGCAAGCCACTGGCCCGGCGCATGGAGATTGAGAAATCGCATCAAGAGAAAGAATACCTGCCCTTGCTCTACCGCGGATGCGCGCGACAGGCCCGTCCGCGCTAAAATTCAACTATGACCGACCGCATGTCTCTCTCCCTTGCCCAGGCCGACCCCGCTGTGGCCGCCGCTCTTGACCAGGAAACCCTCCGCCAGCACGAGGGGCTGGAGATGATTGCCAGCGAAAACTTCGTCTCCGAGGCAGTGCTGGAGGCGGCCGGTTCGATCTTTACCAACAAATACGCCGAGGGCTATCCTGGGCGGCGCTATTACGGCGGCTGCGAGTTTGCCGACGTGGTTGAAAACCTGGCCCGCGACCGGGCAAAGCAGATTTTCGGCGGAGAGCACGTGAATGTGCAGCCGCACTCCGGCTCACAGGCCAACGCGTCGGCCTACGCGGCGGTTTTGCAGGCCGGCGACACGATTCTGGGCCTCGACCTCTCCCACGGCGGGCACCTGACCCACGGGCATAAATTGAGCTTCAGCGGCAAGCTTTACCGGCCCACGTTTTACCACGTGCGGCGCGACACGGAGTTGATCGACTACGACGAACTGGAGGCCATCGCCGAGCGCGAGAAGCCCAAGGCGATCATCGGCGGCGCCAGCGCCTATCCGCGCCTGTGGGATTTTGCCCGCATGAGGCAGATCGCCGACAAGGTGGGCGCGGTTTATATCTTCGACATGGCGCATATAGCCGGGCTGGTGGCAGGGGACGTGCATCCCTCGCCCGTGCCCCACGCGCACATCACTACCACCACGACCCACAAGACGCTGCGCGGGCCGCGCGCGGGGCTGATCATCTGCGGGCAGGAACTGGCCGCGGCGGTGGACAAGGCGGTCTTTCCGGGCCAGCAGGGCGGTCCGCTGGTGCATATCGTCGCCGCCAAGGCGGTGGCCCTTGGCGAGGCGCTGCGGCCGGAGTTCAAGAGCTACGCCGCACAGATTGTGGCCAACGCGAAGGTGCTGGCAACGGCCTTGCAGGAGGCTGGATTCCGCATCGTCTCGGGCGGCACGGACAATCACCTGATGCTGGTGGATGTCTTCCAGAAGGGCATCCTGGGCTCCGAGGCAGAGCTGGCGCTGGGCAAGGCGGGGATCACAGTCAACAAGAACACCATTCCGTATGACGTCAATCCACCGCTCAAAGCCTCGGGCATCCGCATCGGAACGCCGGCGCTGACCACCCGCGGCATGAAGGAGCCGGAGATGCGTCAGATTGCAGTGTGGATCACGAAGGCCCTGGAGCAGCGCAACGACGATGCGTTTTTGGAGCGGATTCGCGGCGAGGTGGCCGAACTGGCCAACCGGTTCCCGCTGTATGCCTGGCGGCGCGCGCCGGCAGCCGTAGGGATTTAGAACGGCGCTTATGGGGAGATCGGCGTAAGTCCGGCATCTGGAGCGCGACTCGAAAAATGATCGCGCGGCAGGCGGGAATATACATGCTACCGAGTAAAGCGATAGAATAGGCGGTCCGCATGAAATCGCCGCCAGCGCACGTTGAAAAGCGGCGAGGACTCCAATCCGAATTGAAATTCACGAGGCTCTGGAATGAAGCGTCTGTCTGTCCGCCTGTTTGCACACGCCAACGCACTGATCGCCCGCAGGATGGTTCTCGCCGCAATCTCTGCCGCGCCGCTTGCCGTCACCGCTGCCTGGGCTGCGCCCGCGCCCACGCCGATCATCCTCACCGGCGCCGACCGGCGACCGGCCACCTCGCTGAATGGGGACTGGGCCGCGATCGTCGATCCTTACTTCTCCGGCCTGTTCAGCTTTCATCATCATGAGAAGCAGGACGGCTGGTTCATGAACAATAAGTATACGCCGGGCGAGTCAGTCCTCCACGAGTACGACTTTTCCAGGGCTCCGAAGCTGAAGGTGCCCGGCGACTGGAATATGCAGCGCGAGTCGCTGCTTTACTACGAGGGTCCCATCTGGTACGAGCGCGACTTCACTTACCAGCCCAAGGAGCACACGCGCGTCTTTCTCCATGTGGGCGCGGCCAACTACCGCTCCTGGTTCTGGGTCAACGGGCGGAAGGTTTGCGAGCACGAAGGCGGCTTCACCGCGATCAATTGCGAGATCACCGCGGCAGTTCATCCCGGCGGCAACTTTGTGGTGGCCGCGGTGGATAATACGCGCCTCGAAGACGGCGTTCCCGGTTTGCAGACCGATTGGTGGAACTATGGCGGCCTTACCCGCGAAGTCTCGCTGATCGAGGTTTCCGAGGCCTTCATCGATCAATACGACCTGCATCTCGATCGCGGCGAAGGCTCCGTCATTGAGGGCTGGGTACACGTAAAGGACGGCCAGCCAGGCGCAATGGTTGAGGTGAATATTCCCGAGTTAGGGGCAAAGGCAACAGCGGCGGCTGGCCCGGACGGTCGCGCCGCGATCCGGCTTGAAGTAAAGGGGCTGGAGCGCTGGTCGCCGGAGACGCCGAAGCTCTATAAAGTCGTCGTAAGCGCCGGGCAGGACTCCATCGACGAGTTGATGGGCTTCCGCACCGTGGAGACGCGCGGAACCGAGATTTTATTGAATGGCCAGCCGATCTTCCTGCGCGGCATCTCCATCCATGCCGAGGCGCCCTTTCGCGGCGGCCGCGCCTACTCCGACAAGGACGCGGAGACGCTGCTGGGATGGGCCCAGGAGCTGGGCTGCAACTTTGTGCGCCTGGCGCACTATCCCCACGATGAAACCATGCTGCGCGCCGCCGACCGCATGGGATTGCTGGTGTGGTCGGAGAATCCGGTCTATTGGGCGTTGCAGTTCGACAACCCCAAGGTGCTGGCCAAGGCCGAGCAGCAGTTGGACGAGGAGATCGGAACCTCGCGCAATCACGCCGCCATCATCCTATGGTCGATGGCCAACGAGACGCCTAGCTACGAGGCGCGGACGCGCTTCATTGAAACCGAAGCCGCTCGCGCGCGGGAGCTTGACCCCACGCGGCTGATTACCGCGGCGCTGCTGGTGCGCGGAGAGGGACACACCAAGATCATTGACGATCCGCTGGGCAAGGCGCTGGACGTGATCGGCTTCAATGAATACATCGGCTGGTATGAGCAGCGCCCGGAGGACGCGGATACGACCGAGTGGCGCATCGCCTACCAAAAGCCACTGATTGTGAGCGAGTTTGGCGGCGACGCCAAGGCCGGTTTGCATGGCGGAGAAAACGAGCGCTGGACCGAGGAGTATCAGGCCAGTATCTACCGCCACCAATTCGGAATGCTCAACCGGATACCGCAACTGAGAGGCATGAGCCCGTGGATACTGATGGATTTCCATTCGCCCAACCGGCCTCTGGCAGGCATCCAGGATGAGTTCAATCGCAAGGGGCTTATCTCCGATCAGGGGCAGAAAAAGCAGGCGTTCTTCATTCTGCAGAAGGCTTATTTGGAGAAAACGGTGGGCAAGCCGGAGTGAAATACTCAAAAACTTTTTTCGCAAGCCGGAAAAATTTCAAGCCAAATCGCGCAAAAGCGGAATTCTGAGTTATGCTTGACTTATGTCTATTGATTCCATTCTTGCCCAAATCGACGCGGAGATTGCAACGCTGACGCATGCACGCTCCCTGCTTGCCAACATCGAGACCATCGCTGCCGAAGTAACTGAGAGCAAAACCAAGAAGGCGCCGGCCAAGGCCAAAGCGAAGGCTAAGAAGAGACGTGTTTTGAGCCCCGAGGCGCGCAAGCGGATTGCCGATGCGCAGCGCAAGCGGTGGGCCGCACAGAAAGCCAAGGCCAAGAAGGAAGCGTAAGCGACTAACCGCCTTCTTTTCTCATTGCGCTGAAGGCCGCAGGAGTTGGCCGGTCCGGTGGATGGCAATGCTCAGTGATTTCCATCCGGCCGCACTGGTGTTGTGTCGGGACCAGGCACAGCGCATGCAAGGCCGCATCCATGCGATAACCGATCTGTCGATGCGTTCGTAGATTGATGGACAGAGCAAGCCGTCCAACCGGCTGGCTTCTCAAGAAAGCTCCGCCAGGACCGGCTCCTGACCCGGGCGGCTTACTCTCAATCCGCTCTCAATGGCGCATGGCCAGCGGTAATCCAACCGGATCAGGCCGCAACCATTTCCTTGGAAAGACTCCCTGCCGAAATGGCTTGCTACCCGCCGCATTCGGGTTTAATGTGTTGCCAGCAATCGAAGCGTCTGCAATGAACGGAGGTACGCGATACACAGGTCCATTCCAATTCTTGCAGCGGCTCTGTTGCCGTTGCTCTTCGTCTTGCCGGCCGCCTCGCAAACGTCCAACAGCGCCGGTGAACAAAGTTCAGAAGCACTGACTGCTCTATATAACCAGGCCATGCAGGCAAAGGAGTGGCCTCGCGCCGCCGCCACCGCACAGCAACTGGTAGCGCTCAAAGCAACCTCTCTCAACCTGAGGTTGCTGGCGAATGCGCAGCTTTACTCCGGCTCGGCGGATGCTGCCCTGGCGACCTATGACCAGGCCCTGGCCGCGGCGGAAAAGGAAAAGGCCGCCGAAGGCCAGCCAATGAACGACTGGAAAGACAGCTTGGCACAGATCTACATCGGCAAGGGCAATGCGCTGCTCAAGCTCAAACGCACTACAGAGGCGATCGAGGCGTATAACCAATCGGCCGGGTTAGCGTCCAATGCCGGGCTGGCTTACTTCAATGTCTGCGCCGTGCTCTACAACAACGGCAACACGCATGATTCGGCGGCGGCCTGCCGCAAGTGCGTGCAAGCGGACCCCACCAGAGCGAATGCCTGGTTCATCCTCGGATCAGATCTCTTTGCCGATTCGCCTATAGACTCACAAGGCAAAGTCATAGCCTCGCCCGAGACGCGAGAGGCGCTGGAAAAGTATCTGGCGCTCGCCCCCGACGGCCCTCACGCCGCCGATGTGAAAGCCATGCTCCAGATGATCGCAAAGTAAGAAGATGCCGTCTTCGGCATTTGCTAGCTCAGTCCGGTCATCACCAACATGCGCGGCTCAGTCATCTCCTGGATGGCGGAGCGGACGCCTTCGCGGCCCAGGCCGGAGTCCTTGACGCCGCCGTACGGCATGGGGTCGAGGCGCCAGCTAGGGGTGTCGCCGACGATCAGCGCGCCCACTTCGAGTTCGCGGTAGGCGGTGAGGATGCGTCCGGCGTCGCGGGTGAGCAGGCCGGCCTGCAGGCCATATTTCGAGTGGTTCACATCGGCCAGCGCCTGCTCGAAATCGTCGTAGGGCTCGATGGCTACCACCGGGCCGAAGACCTCTTCGTCGCGCACCTTCATGCCGGGTTTGGTTCCGGTAAGAATGACCGGAGCGATCACGGAGCCGCGGCGCTCTCCGCCGGCTATCAGCTTTGCGCCTCCCTCTACCGCTTCCTTGACCCAAGCCTCCACGCGCTCAGCTTCGCTGAGCCGGATGAGCGGGCCCACCTCAGTCGCTTCATCGGACGGGTCTCCGGCGACCAGCTTGGCCGTGTGCTCGACCACCTTCCACAAGAATGTCTGGAAGACGCCGCGCTCCACAAACACTCGCTGCACACTTACGCAGGACTGGCCCGCATAACCGAAAGCAGCGTGCGCGGTGCGGACAGCCGCCTCGTCCAGGTCGGGCCAGTCGCTGTGGACGATGAGCGCGGCATTGCCTCCGAGTTCGAGCAGCACGCGCTTGCGTCCGGAGTGGGCCTTGAGCTCCCAACCCACTTTGGCCGAGCCGGTAAAGCTCACCAGTTTGATGCGGTCTTCCTTCTCGGCCAGCCATGCGGTATCGGCATTGCTGAGCGGGAGAACGGCCAGCGCTTCACCCGGCCAGCCGGCCTTCAAAATCACTTCGCCCAGGGCCAGCGCGGTAAAGGGAGTTTGCGGGGCGGGCTTGAGAATCAGCGGACAACCGGCGGCGAGCGCGGGAGCGACCTTATGGGCCACCAGGTTCAAGGGAAAATTGAACGGAGTGATGGCCAGGACCGGGCCGACCGGGAAGCGCTGCACCAGTCCCCAGCGGCCTTCGTTGCCCTCGGTCAGGTCCAGGGGAAGGCTTTCGCCGCCCAGCCGCGCGGCCTCTTCGGCGGCGGTCTTGAAGGTGAGGACGGCGCGATCCACCTCGGCGCGGGCAAGGCGGACGGGCTTGCCGGCCTCGGCGACGATGAGTTGGGCAAACCGCTCCTTTTGCTCGATCAGCGCGGCGGCTACATCCTCGAGGATCTCGCGGCGCTTCCAGCGGGGCAGGGCGCGGGCGCGGCGCAGGCTCGCCGCGGCGTGGTTCACGGCCTGGCGGGCGTCGGCGCGGGTGGCCACGGTGACCCGGCCGACGAGGCCCTGGTCCCAGGGCGAGCGGACTTCAAACGACTCGCCGTCGATCCACTCCTTGCCGCACAACAGAAATCCCGTTTGCGTTCCCGGCCGCATCTTCATGGCGTTGGCGCTCCTTGAGCTTATCTGCCCTTGATGTTACTAGGGTGCGGCGAGTGTAGGCAGGTTCTCTGCCGCTTCAGGCGGCCTCTGCCGCGACCCAGTCCCGTCACGGTACACTGTTCCCCTATGATCCACGACGGCCGGAGCCGCAAACTTCCCTTCGACCCCGCCGAGGCGGTGGCGCACTTGAAGGCCAACGACGCCAAGCTGGGCGCGCTGATCGAGCGGGCGGGCGCGTTCACGCTGCGGCTCGATCCTTCGCCCTCGCCGTTCGAGTCGCTCGTCGAGTCGATTCTCTACCAGCAGTTGCACGGCAAGGCCGCGGCCACCATCCATCGCCGGGTGCGCGAGTACTTCGGCGGCGATCCCGCGCCGCAGGCCCTGCTCGATACCCCGAATGAACCGCTTCGCGCTGCTGGCGTCTCCGGCAACAAGATCAAGGCGCTACGCGATCTGGCCGCCCGCACCCTGGACGGTACAGTGCCAACCCATGCGGCGATTCGCAAGATGACGGACGCCGAGATTATTGAGCGGCTCACGGCGGTGCGCGGCATTGGCCCATGGACGGTGGAAATGCTGCTGATTTTTCGCATGGGCCGGCCCGATGTGCTGCCGGTGACCGACTACGGCGTGCGCAAGGGATTCGCGCTGACATTTCAAAGAATCCCGAAGACCCGTCCGCTGGACGCGAAAGACCTGCCTCAGCCGGAGGTGCTGCTCAAAAGGGGAAAACGCTGGGCGCCGTTCCGCTCCGTGGCCAGTTGGTACCTGTGGCGGGCATGCGATCTGGCCAAAACCACAGCCCCCTCCGGACGGACGAGCCTACAATAGCGAAGACAGCCGGGCCATCATTACGAAATGCCGGTGCGAGATCGGAAAACTCATGCCCGCAAGGTTGCGTTTTGTCTGCATTCATGGACACTTTTACCAGCCGCCGCGCGAAAATCCCTGGCTGGAGACGGTGGAAACACAGGACACGGCCGCGCCCTACCACGACTGGAACGAGCGCATCTGCGCGGAGTGCTACGCCACCAACGGCGCGGCGCGGATCGTGAACAACAAGAACCAGATCCAGCGCATCGTGAACAACTACGCGCGCATCAGTTTCGACTTCGGGCCCACGCTGTTGAGCTGGCTGAAGGAGAACGCGCCGCAAGCCTACCGCATGATTCTGGACGGCGAGCGCCGCAGCCGCAAGAGCTTTCGCGGCCATAGCTCGGCCATGGCGCAGGTTTACAACCACATCATTCTGCCGCTGGCCAACTCCCGCGACCGCATCACCCAGATCCGCTGGGGAATTGCCGACTATGAGCACCACTACGGCGCGCCGCCGGAAGGCATGTGGCTGGCGGAGACCGCGGCCGATACAGATTCGCTTGAGATGCTGGCTCAACACGGCATCAAGTTCACGGTGCTGGCGCCGCACCAGTGCAGGCGCATCCGGGCCTTGAAGGACGGCGCGGGCTGGACCGACACCCCCGGCGCCACAATGGACACCACCCGCCCCTACCTGGTGCGCTTCGACTCCGGGGTTTCGATTACGGTGTTCTTTTACAACAGCGCCGCTTCGCGGGCGATCGCGTTTGAGGGGCTGCTGAACTCGGGCGAGAACCTTGCCGCGCGGCTCAAAGCCGGTTTCAAGGACATCACGCAGCCTCAGTTGGTCCATGTGGCCACCGACGGCGAGTCGTATGGCCACCACCACAAGCACGGCGAAATGGCGCTGGCCTACGCCCTGCGCCTGCTTGAAGCGGATAAGACGGTGAAGCTGGCCAATTATGGCGGCTTTCTGGAGCAGTTTCCGCCCGAGTACGAAGCTGAGATCGCCGACAACACCTCATGGAGCTGCGTACACGGAGTGGAGCGCTGGCGCTCCAACTGCGGCTGCAACGGGGGCAAGCCGGGATTCAACCAGCTTTGGCGGGCGCCATTGCGCCAGGCCCTGGACGAGCTGCGCGACGCCGTGGCTCCGCTCACGGAGCAGGAGGGCGGCAAGCTCTTCAAAGACGTGTGGGCCGCCCGAAACGGCTACATCGAAGTGGTGCTGGACCGCGGCACCGAGTCCGCGGACCGCTTCTTCCGCGCGCATGAGAGCCACATTCTATCCGAACCGGAGCGCGTGCGCGCCCTGGAACTGATGGAGATGCAGCGCCACGCGCAGCTCATGTACACCAGTTGCGGCTGGTTCTTCGATGATATTTCGGGCATCGAGACGGTGCAGATCATCGCCTATGCCGCGCGAGTGCTGCAACTGGCGCGGGAACTCTTTGGCCAGCAGGCCGAACCGCTGGAACCGGCGTTCCTGGCCCGCTTGGCAGAGGCCCGCTCCAACGTGGCCAGCGCCGGCGATGGCGCCCTGATTTACAAAAAGTGCGTGGCCACCATGGAACTGGGCCTGGAACAGGTGGCGGCCCATTACGCCATTAGCTCCGTCTTCTCCTCGTTTGCCGAGGAGACCGACCTGTTTTGCTACCACGTCCGCCGCATCTCCTACGACATCTATACCTCCGGCCGCGGACGGCTGGCGCTGGGCCGGGCGCACATCGCCAGCGCCATCACCGGCCACCAGCAGAGCTTCTCATTCGCGGTTCTGCACTTCGGCGACCAGAACATTACCGCCGCCGTAAAGGCTTACAACGACGCCGATGCAGCCGAGTTCGAAGCCTTTGCCAAACAGGCCGCCGAACACGTGCAGCGTGCTTACTTCCCTGAGGTGATTCGCCTCCTCGACCGCTATTACGGCCGCGTGGACTATTCGCTGACCTCGCTCTTTACCGACGAGCAGCGGCGCATTGTGCAGGTCATCCTCAACTCGACGCTCCAGGACATTGAGAACTCGCTGACCACGATCTACGAGGACCACGCCAGCCTGTTGCACTATCTTTCTCAGGCCGGTCTGCCCAAGCCGCCGGCGCTCACCCTGGCCGCAGGCTTTGCCGTCAACGCGGGACTGCGGCGGGCACTGGAGGCCGACTCCATCGACCAGGCCCAGTTGCGGTCTTTCCTGTCGCTGGCCAAGGCGGACCAGGTTCCGCTCGAGACGGCCAACCTCTCTTATATTGCCGACCTGCGCATGAAGCGCGCCATGATCGAACTGGTGATGTCCTCGGGGTCGCTGGAGATGCTCGACCGGGCGCTGGCGCTGGCCCGCACCCTGGTCGAGTTGCCTTTCGAACTGAACCTCTGGCAGGCGCAGAACATCTGGTATGAGATTCTGCGCACCTCGAGCTACGCGCTCACCGCGCTGGCGGCGGACGACCGGCCGAAATGGGAGAAGAACTTCAACGAACTGGGCAGTTGCCTGTCCATCGACTGCGCGGCCATCAGCGCGCAGGATCCGGCGGCGGCGACCACGGGAAATTAGGGCAGACTCTAGCTCCGCCAGGCTACTTTGCTGACTCGCTGGCCTTTTCGAGCTTTCCGTCTTTGAGCAGGAAGCGCTCGCCGCGCCAAACGATGGTGTTTCCGGCGAAGCCGGCTACCCAGACGCCCATGGCGACGAGGTCGCGCAGCGGCAGGAGCCATAGGCCGGAGAGGACCTGGTGGTCGCCGAGCACTTCAGCGCCGACCATCATGGCCAGGGTCAGGCGCAGGAAGAAGCTCAACCCCAGGAGCCATAAGCTCAACGGGCTCAACCCGCTGGCCAGCACGTTCAGTACAGCCCAGCCCAGCCCATGGGTAAAGATCAGGCCGGCGTAGCCCCAGGGGCGGGCGTCGCGGACGGTGCGGGCCCAACGGAGCTGGTGATCGACGAAGCCGCGCCAGCCGTAGGCGGGAATGGCGGTCTCGACGACTTCGGCGCTTAGCGCGACGCGGTAGCCGGCCTGGGCCACGCGCGCGCCCAGTTCGTAGTCGTCGGCGAGGTGGTCCACCAGCGGCGCGAGGCCCCCTATCTTGTTGAGCGCATTGCGGCTTACGGCCAGCGTGGAGCCCAGGCCGAAATGAAGGCCGCCTTCAATCATCTTTGAGAGCAAGACGCCGGCCTGGAAGTCGGAGGCGATGCCCAGCGCCTCAAGCCGCGAAGGGAGCGTGCCGTGGGCGCGGCCGCGATAAAGGGCGGTCACCAGACCGATCTGCGGGTGAGGCTTAGGGGAGTATGTACCCGTGGAAGAATTGGCAGATTTACCCTCAGGGGCTAAAGCCCCCGGTTCATTTTGCTGCATTTGCGGCACGACTGAAGTCGTGCCCTGACACTTGGCGAAGCAAGCCATGACCCGCTCCAGGTAACGGGGCGAGACGGTGATGTCGGAGTCGTTGATGAGCAAAAAGTCGTGGCGGGTGTGGGCGGCAAGCTGGACCAGGACGCTGACCTTGCCGTTGGTTCCAAGGCGAGCGGGACATAGGATAAGTTGAATGGAATGAGCGGGGAATTCTTGTTTGAGCTGTTCAACGGCGGCCACGGCAGGATCGGTAAGCGAGGAAACCCCGAAGAGCAGTTCAACCTCGCCGGCGTAGATTTGGCGGCAGTGGCTGCGGAAGGCGTCGATCATTCCCAAGTCAAGTCCTTTGAGTGACTTGAGGATGCTGACGCCGGGCGCAAAGGGCGCCAGCGGGGCGCGCCGGGCCGCTAAAAAGACGCGCGCGGCAACCATGGCCGCCAGAAAGTAGCCCATGCCGGCCACGGCCAGCACCGTGGCGAGAATCTCCACGGATTGGGCTAAAACATGTGGCATCACAGGGGTAAGAATACAGCTTCTAGCCTCTAGCTTTTAGCTCTCCTCTTGAGCGCAGCAGTCAATCGCTGATACACGATCGATAAGGACATGCTCATGCCGTGGGCTAGCAGCTAGTGCTTTGGCTGTGTAATTTGGTAATTGCTCCTGGACAAGTGCGGGCGCGGACGCCCGCACGACAGCCGGCTGGAGACCGGCGCTACATTCCTGACATTCCACAATCACGCGGCCTCGGTACTAGAGGCTGGAAGCTGTCTCACTCGTACCGGAGGGCCTCGATGGGGTCCATGGAGGCTGCCTTCCAGGCGGGATAAATGCCGAAGACCAAGCCGATGGCGCAGGAGACCGCAAAGGCGATTAAAACCCAGGTGAGCGAAAGAGCAGCATGAAGGTACGATACGGCAAAATGCAGAATCAGGGTGAATAGAGCTCCAGCCAGGATGCCGAGCAGGCCGCCAACCACGCAAAGGGTGACGGCCTCCAACGTGAACTGGAGAAGGATGTTTTTCCTGGTTGCGCCAATGGCCTTGCGGACTCCAATTTCCCGGGTGCGCTCAGTCACCGAGACAAGCATGATATTCATGACGCCGACGCCGCCCACCATGAGACCAACGGAAGAGACGGCGACCATAAACAGAAAGAGTCCGCCGGTAAGCGAATTCCATAGACGCGTGAGCGAGTCGGGGCCAAAGATGGCGAAGTTGTCGTCCTGCTCCAGGCGAACGTTGCGGCGGCGGCGGAGGAGCTCGCGAATTTCGTCAACGACGAGCGCCTTGTGGGCGGGATCGTCATATTTCAAGGTGATCCAGAAGTCCAGGATCTCCGGATGGAGCTTACGGAAAGTCTCAAGAGGGAAGTAAGCGGAGTTGTCCTGCGTGTTGCGCCCGCTTCCGAAGGGCTGCGGCTGGACATCGAGCACGCCGATCACCGTAAAGATGCTGCCTTCACATTCGATATCCTTGCCGAGAGGAGACCCATCGGGAAAAAGATCTTCGGCGGCATCATGGCCCAGGACAACCACTTTGGCGCTGCGCTCTTCCTCGGAATCCGTCCACATGCGGCCTTCGATCAGCTCGATATCCTGAGTCTCTTTGACCGCCGAAGAGCTGCCATTCAGAATGGTGTTCTGAATCTTGTGCGTGCCGGCCTTGAGAGACACGCTGCCGAGGCCCGTCTGCCAATTCTGGTAGGTAAGAGCGGGATCGACGGCAACGACATACGGGAGGCTGCGCATGGCAATGCCGTCCTCATAGGTAAGCCGTTTGCGATTGAGTTCCTCGGTGGTGGGACGCTTCCCGAACGGTTGAAAGTGGAAGACCCACAGGTCGTTGGTGCCCAGAGATTTGATGAACTGATCGATATTGCCATTGAGTCCGTTAATGGCCGAGGAGATGAGAATCACCGTGGCGATGCCGATGGCGATGCCGAGAACGGTGAGGCCGGAGCGCAATTTGTTCTTGCGCAGCGTATCGAGCGCCAACAGCACGGATTCTTTTGAGTCGCTTAGCCTCATGCCTATAGCTCCGATCTCAGGGCAACAATGGGATCGAGTTGCGCAGCCTTGGCCGCCGGGTAAACGCCGAAAAACAGGCCAACGCCGATGGCGACAAACAAACTGACGATGATCGACCAGAGTTCCACCGCCGATGGGAACGAGATGATCAGGGTAATGATTTTGGCCAAGCTAATGCCTGAAATCACGCCGATCAGGCCGCCCAGCAGCCCCAGGATTGCGGACTCGATGAGGAACTGAAGCAGGATGTCTTTGCGGCGCGCGCCAAGGGCCTTGCGGACGCCGATCTCCCGGGTGCGCTCAGTGACGGAGACGAGCATGATGTTCATGATGACAATGCCGCCGATCACCAGGGAGATGCCGGCGATGGCTACGACCACGGCTCCGAAGTTATTGAGTATCTTGCTCAGCAGGTTGCCGAAGGTTGCGCTTGTATCGATGGAGAAACTATCCGGGGCGCCCGGCGCCAGATGGCGGCGCGCGCGCATAATGGTGCGCAACTGGTCGGAAACCTCGTCCATGACTTCGCCACCCCCGCCGGCATCCACATAGATGGCCATGCTGGCGTGAGCGCCGTAAGAATGGAGAAATGCGGTGAGAGGAATAACGACCCAGTTGTCCATGCTCATGCCCAGCATCTTGCCCTGGCGCTCGCCAACCCCAATCACCGTATAGGGAGATCCATCGACGCGAATCTCCTTGCCGAGCGGGTCGCCGGAGCCCAGCACATTGTCGACAACGTCATAGCCGATGATGGCGACGCGGGTGCTATGTTCGTCCTCGAGTTCAGTGAAGGAGCGCCCTTCGTCGATATTGAGATTTGAAATCGGAGGCATGGTCCAGGTCCATCCGCGAATGTCAGTGTCCGTGGTGGACTTGGTCTGGTAGACGATCTTGCCGGTGGTGTTGCGTCGCGCACCGACCGACACGCAGGACTTGCAATCGGAAACGATGGCCCTATAGTCGTCGAACGTAACGTCTCTTCGTTTCTGGAAGGAGAGGTACTCGTCGATGGTGATGAAGGTTTGCGGCATTTTACTGATGGTGACCACGCTGGCGCCATAAGAGTTGATCTTTGTGGTCACAAATTGCTTGGCGCCGTTGGTCAGGGTGACGACCGTGATGACAGACGCAACTCCAATGACCATGCCGAGCAGCGTGAGGATGGAGCGCATCTTGTTGGCCCACAGGGATTGCAGCGCGAGTTTGATGGCCTCAGTGAATTGCATGGTCTCGCTTTCGTTGCCGGAACCGGCATCAGCACGCAACCACGGCACGATCGCGCGAGGCCGCCTCCGCCGACAGGAGCGTTCCATGGCTCCTGCCCGGTTCCCCTAGTGTACGGAATCGCCGGTGACCGCGATTCCCGGATGGATATTCCTATTGACGGAGCACAGGCCCCTCAGGCCGCGTTCCGGGTTGAAAAGCAGCCGAATCCGGAGCTGATTTGCCTCTTTTGATACGCAGAATTGCGCCAGACGGTTCCGGAGCTTGGCGGTGTCCGCGGAGAAACGGAGCCGGGGCCGATTTTACAGAGGCTTCGACCCGCAGAGCGGCGTGGCATCCGGCGGCAAACTACCGTCCTGAGCTGCCAAACCCCTTTTCCGCGCGGGCCGAGTCTTCCAGGCTGACCACTTGCTCCACGGCTCCGGTGAGTACGGGAACCGGAATCATCTGGGCAATCTTTTCGCCGGCCTTGAGCTCGACGGCGGCCTGGCCGAGGTTGGTCATGAGCACCAGAATCTCGCCCCGGTAGCCGGCATCGATGACCCCGGCGGTGGTGGCAATGCCTTTGGCGGCCATGGAGGAGCGGTCGCGGACCAGGAGGCCGAGCGGGGCGCCGGTGGCGGGATGGCGGGCCTCGACGGCGATGCCGGTGCGGACTTTTACCGTGGTATGGGGCGCCAGGGACGTGGCTTCCAGCGCAAACAGGTCATAGCCCAGGTCTTCGCCGGGGTGGGCGACCACGGGGAGCCGGGCGCTGGGTTCGAGCAGCTTTACACGGAGCATGGATTGATGGTATCGCAGGACGGGTTCGCCAGAAAATGGTCAGCCCCGGCTGGGAACATTCCCGGCCGGGGCTGTCGTCTGCTACCCCAACGACGAAGACCTGTCGTTACCACCCCAAGAAGCCAAATCCGCTTCTTGGGGACCCCGGTCGTTGGGGACCCCAGTATTCGGCAAAAGGACCTGTAAGCCGAATTCTGTCGTGTGCGGTCATTCCTCTAGGCGCCGCGTTGCCGCGGACGCTCATCAGCGACCTACCCGGAGGTTCCGGCACTTGCTTGAGCCGCCTGGGCGCGCCGGGCCGGTGCGCAGCGCCGCCTGGCTCTTTGGCGGACGCTTCCCTCCCTATTTGGTCTTGCTCCGTGTGGGGTTTACCCTGCCCCGGCCCTTACGGGCCGAGCGGTGCGCTCTTACCGCACCATTTCACCCTTACCCCGGCGCTGGGCCTTGCCGGACGGGCGAACCCTTCCGGTAGCCCAGGGCGGCCCTCCCGAAAGAGGGGTAGCCGAGGCGGTATCTTTTCTGTGGCACTGGCCGTCCATGGGTTTTGAGGCCCACGTCCCGGACGTTATCCGGCACACTGCCCTGCGGAGTTCGGACTTTCCTCCCCCGGTGATCCGCCGTAGCGGACCTCCGGCAGCGACCGCCCGGTCCTCCTGCCAGGGTTTATTTTACTCGCATCGCGGTTTTCTCGGATTTCTCCACGTAGAGACCGTTCACACCAGAATCTGTCCTACTTGGATTTGGTATTCAAAGATTCAAGGATTTGAAAAATCTGGCGCCGTAGTTCTGGAATTTGCTCAACCGCAACCGTCCATACGAGTTCGTGGTTGATGAAGAAGTAGCCGTGTGCGATTCGGTTCCGCATGCCGTATATATCGATCCAAGGAACGTCTGGATAGGTGGATTCCAACTGGGGTACGCATTGGAAAAGGTTATTCGTTGCTTCGCCAAGGATTTCTACGTTCCGAAGCACCGCGTCCTGGACCAATGAATCCGCCATGAACCGGTCGCGCGTCATCTCCGCGGTGTATTGCAGGATTCTGTCGCACGCTTGTAGCATGTGCCCAAAATAATCCGGCGCGCGCAAATCGGACTTGTCGATCTCAGACGTCATATCGGCAATGCCTCGGCAACCACCCGGTCTCGGAACTTTGGCGGCAAGTCCCCCGGTGTCAGGAGGTCCACACGTACCTCCACGAGCGTCTCTATCATTCGTTGCAAGCGAACCACATCCAGCAGACTGGTCTTGGGCGCCGGGTCCACCAGCAGGTCGAGGTCGCTGCCGTCCTGGTCGTCGCCGTGGAGCACCGAGCCGAAGACACGCGGATTCGCCATGCCCGCCTGGAGCACAAGCTGGCGAATCGTCTCCCGATGCTGCGGCAATACCTCAGACGGTCGCATTGCGGAGTTTCGACTTTCCTCTCATCTATAAATCTACAACTTCTCCAGCCATTTGCGGCTGGTATGAATGACGGAGAGAATCACGATCAAATCGCCTACGACGCGGTAGGGGATGATGTACGGCAGTCCGGGGACAACCAGTTCGCGGGTTCCTTCGATCCTTCCCGTTCGCCCGCTCTGCGGGAATTGCTCAAGCTGATCGGTAGCATCCACAATGGCTGCGGCAACCCGCGCAGCTGCGGCGGGACTGTCTTTGGAGATATAGGAATGAATCGAAGCGAGGCTGCGAATGGCCCGTTTGGTCCACCGAATCTTCATAGCGGCGGCGGCAGCTCATTTCCGGTGCCCCAACTGCGCAGCCAACTGACAACCTTCTCGTGAGAAACTGTTTCTCCGGCCTCCGCCTCAGCCAAACCCGCCTGAATCTCCGCCAGCTTCCATTCCTCGTAGCTGTCTTCCACGGCAGACTCATCTGCGCTGCTCGGTGTGCGCAGCGAGAGACCTCCTGCCGAGGTCAATGTCCACTCGACAGGATCGCCGACAGCGAGATTTGCCCGCCGCAGCAACTCCTCCGGAATCTCCACGGTAGCTGCGCCGCCGATGCGGGCAATCTGTGTAGCCACGGTACCCTCCCACTACCCTTTTATGATACCCCCAAAACAACTTCCAGCCCAACCCTGTCGCTACAATCAAGCTAACGATGATCCAGTATCTCTATCTCGGGCGGGTGGGCTACGACGAGGGGCTGAGCTTGCAGGCGGAGATTGCCGGGCTGCTCGCGGAGGGCCGCGTCCAGAACGTGCTGCTGCTGCTGGAGCATCCGCCGGTGCTGACGCTGGGGCGGAATGCGGACCGGGCCAATGTGCTGGCGTCGGACGAGCTGCTGGCGCGGCGTGGCGTGACGCTGCACGAGATCAATCGCGGCGGCGATGTGACCTATCACGGGCCGGGGCAGTTGGTGGGTTACCCGATCTTCGACCTGCGCAGCCTGCGGAACCCGAACGGCGGACGGATGGGGCCGGTGGACTTTGTGCGGCTGATGGAAGAGGCGCTGATCCGGCTGTGCGGCGGGTTTGGGGTGCGGGCGGGACGGATTGCCGGGCTGACCGGGGTGTGGTGCGGAGTGAGTACAGGGATCAGGGATCAGGGATCAGGGGTCAGCAACCCGACCGAGGAGACCGTGAGGTACCAGGCCGCCTCTGCTGGAACGGAGCGCAAGATCGGCGCGATCGGCATCCACGTTTCGCGGGGCATTACTTCGCACGGGTTTGCCTTCAACGTGACGACCGACCTGCGCGACTTTGAGCTGATCGTTCCTTGCGGGATTCCCGACCACGCGGTAACCAGCCTGGAGCGGGAGCTCGCTTTGGATTGTGGAATTGCACGGCCGGGGGAGTTGCCTAGGCTGGAGGCTGTGGCGCACCAGGCAGCACGGCAGTTCGGGGTGGTTTTCGACCAGCAGGTGCTGGCGGTGGAGAGCCTGGCGGCGCTGCGGGCTGAGGCGGAGGCTGCTCTGCCCGCTGCGGAGTTTCCTGCTGAAGACACGCCGATGCAGGTTCCAGCCGAGGTTGAACGTCTGAGGGGCAATGCCGCGAGGCCGGCTCGGGTCTGCTGAATGGGTTCGTGGTTTCCCACCCTTGCGCCAAAGAACGTCGCAAGGATGGGAAACCCAGTTTGTAATTTGCGGCTTCTGCTCGTTCGTTCCTGTTCGGCTGGCGTATGTGCCGCGATTTATAATCCGGCTGGAACCGGGCGCGCAATTGAGTACCGAATCGCGGAGAGAGGGATCCATGCCAACCGACGTGGTTATGCCCCAGATGGGCGAGTCGATCGTTGAGGGCACCATTACCAAATGGCTCAAGAAGGCCGGCGACACGGTGGAGAAGGACGAGCCGCTGTTTGAGATCTCGACCGACAAGGTGGACGCGGAGATTCCTTCGCCCGTGGCCGGGATCTTAAGCGAGATCAAGGTGGCTGAAGGAGCAACCGTCGGGGTCAATACGGTGGTCGCGGTGATTGGCGGCGCGGCTCCGTTTGCAGGGCCGGCCAAAACAGCCAAGGCAGGCCAGGCAGCTCCGGCTCCAGCGGCGGTTTCTGCGCCGGCGGCGAACGCAGCTCCTGCTTCAGCAGTTCTTGCAGGTCCGGTCAACGCCGGCGAGCGGCTCCGCTCCTCGCCGCTGGTGCGGCGGATTGCCAAAGACAACAACCTCGACCTCGGCCTGATAGCCGGCACGGGCTCGGACGGGCGCATTACGAAAGAAGATGTGCTGCGCCACCTGAGCGAGCATGGACCGGGCAGCGCCGCGGCTGCTGGTCCAAAGTTATCTGGGGAATTGGCGCCGCTGAGTAGAATGCGCGCGATTATTGCGCAGCGCATGGTGGAGAGCCTGGCGATCAGCCCGCACGTACATACCGTCTACAAGGTAGACATGACGCGCATTGCACGGCTGCGCGAGCGGGAAAAGGGCAGGTTCGAACAAAAAAACGGCGTGAAGCTTACGTACATGCCGTTCATCGCCAAGGCGGTGGTGGAGACGCTCAGGAAATTTCCGATTGTGAACGCGGCAATGGAGAAAGGGCCGGATGGGTCAAACGGCTCCATCAGGTACCACGAGCACATCCATCTGGGGATTGCCGTGGCGCTGGAGTGGGGGCTGATTGTACCGGTGGTGAAGGAGGCGGAGGAGCAAAGCTTCCCTGGACTGGCGCGGGCCATTGCCGACCTAGCCGAGCGCGCGCGGACGAAGAAGCTCAAGCCGGAGGAGGCTTCGGGGTCGACCTTTACGCTGACCAACTCCGGGATCTTCGGCGATGAGTTCGGCACGCCGATCATCAACCAGCCTGAATCTGCCATTTTGGCCATTGGCGGCTTGAAGAAGGAGGCGGTGGTGCTGACGGACGCCGAGGGCAACGACACGATTGCGATCCGGTCGATGCAGCACTTCTGCCTGGGGTTCGATCATCGCACCATCGACGGCGCGGACGCGGGCAGGTTCATGGGCGAGTTGAAGAAGACGCTGGAGGGGTGGGACAAAGAGATCGGCTGAGGGGGCATCTATAGGAGCTTCCGAAACTCTTCTAACTCTCCCTCTCCCTGTGAGGCTTTCCTGTGAATCGGCGCTCCTTCCTTCGTACGGCGGCAGTGCTCAGCGCTCCGCTGGTTGCGGCTCCCCTGGCTCCCATTCCAGGCGCGCTGGCCCAGGCGGTGCGCGGCCCGGCCAGTGAGAATTCCAAGAGCAATCCGCGATCCGAAAGCGCGCGGCGCATCGAGAAGGCCACAGCGGCGGCCGTGGCCATGCAGCGCCGCGACTGGGAGCAAGGCATCCTGGCGCAAGCGCTGCTCGAAGCCAACGACCGCGAGCGGGTCATTCTTCTCACCAAGGCGGCCATTGTGCAGCGCACGCCTGACGGGCGGCTGGGCGTGGTGCTGTCTGGCGGGACGACCGACCCGGCGATGGGTGGCGCAGCTTACGCCAAGGCCGCCGAATGGACCAAAGACCCGCAGATCCGGCTGGCTGTCGATGAGCTGCTCGACTGGATCCGCGTCAAGGCGCCGCGCAATGCTGACGGCGTCCTCTATCACGTCTTCGGCGCGCCCGAGATGTGGTCGGACGGCTTCAATGGCGCTCCGCCCTTTCTGGCGGCGATGGGCTTCTACGATGAGGCGCTGGCCCAGATCGAGGGATTCAGGCAGCGGCTGTGGAACCCGGAAAAGAAACTCCTCGCGCACATCTGGGACGACGGCAAGCGGCAGTTCAAGGACGGGAACTTCTGGGGCGGCGGCAACGGCTGGGCCGCCGCAGGCCTGGCGCGCGTCATCCGCAGCCTGCCCCGCGAGCGCCGCCAGGACCGCGAGCGCCTTGCCGCCTTTGCCCGGGAGATCGTGGACGGCTGCCTCCAGCACCAGCGGGCCGACGGGCTGTTTCACGACGTGGTGGACCAACCTTCGACCTTCGTCGAAACCAACCTGGCGCAGATGCTGGCCTTTGCAGTCTATGAAGGCGTCGCGGGAGCGTGGCTTCCGGCGAGCTACCGGGCCCACGCGGACAGAATGCGCGCCGCCGCCCGCGAGAAGATGGACGCCTACGGTTACGTCCAAGGCGTTTGCGGCGCGCCCGATTTCGACCGCCCCGGCACCTCGACCGAAGGCCAGTCCTTCTGCATTCTGATGGAAGCCGCCGGCAGCAAGGCAGCGCCTGCGCACGGCTAGTTCTGCTTCGCTCCCTCTTCCTTCATCACTTTCCGATGCAGAACGTAGAAAAAATCAAATTCAGAATGTCGTCGGAAGTGGTCTGGCCGGTCAGCGAGTCGAGGGCCCCGAGCGCGCGGTAGAGGTCCAGCAGGATCATCTCGTGGGGGATGGCGGTCGAGTTGGCCTGGGCAGCATCGGCCAGGGCCGCCAGAGCGGTTTCAATGGCCTGGTGGTGGCGCAGGCTGGTCAACATGCCCGGTTCTGAGGCGGCTCCGCCGGTGGCCAGGGCCAGAATCCGCTCGCGCAGCGCGGCTATGCCCTCGCCCGTCAGCGCTGAAGTTGCCAGCGCCGGGACACCAGCCAAAACACCGGCGACCTCCTGTGCCGCCGAGCCCTCCCCGGCCAGATCGCTCTTGTTCACGGCCACCAGCGCGGGACGCCCCTCAACGGCAGTCAGCAGACGGCGCTCCTCGTCGTTGAGCGGTTGGGTGGCGTCCAGCACCACCAGCACCAGGGCGGCGTCTGCCAGCGCCTCGCGGCTGCGGGCGACGCCCAACTGCTCGACCTCCTCGAAGGTCTCGCGCAGGCCGGCCGTGTCCACCAGCTCCAGCGGAATGCCGTCCAGAGAGATGCGCTCTGTGACCGTGTCGCGGGTTGTGCCGGGCGTCGCCGTCACGATGGCCCGTTCGCGTTCCACCAGGCAGTTGAAGAGCGAACTCTTGCCGGCGTTGGGGCGGCCCACGATGGCCAGCGTCAGCCCGTCATGCACGATGCGCCCGCGGGCAAAGGAGGCTTCGAGCGCGCTGAGCGGCGGCGTCAACTCGCCAATGCGGCGCGCGATCTCGGCCTCGGGCGTCACGTCCACGTCGTCCTCGGCAAAGTCGATGCCGGCCTCAAGCAGGGCGATCAGTTCGACAAGAGATTGCTTGACGGGCCCCACGCGCCGGCTGAGAGCGCCGCCCATCTGGCTGGCCGCCTGGCGGGCCTGGGTGAGCGTCTGCGCCTCGATCAGGTCGCGGACGGCCTCGGCCTGGGTGAGGTCGAGCCGGCCGGCCAGAAAGGCGCGCTGGGTAAACTCGCCGGGCTCGGCCAGCCGCGCGCCCAGATCGAGTGCCCGGCGCAGCAGTAGCTCCAGCACCACCGGCGACCCGTGCGCTGCAATCTCCACCAGATCCTCGGCGGTGTAGGAGTGGGGCGCGGCAAAAAAGGTGACCAGCGCCTCGTCGATGCGGGCGAGACTGTCGTGGCCCGCATCGACGCCCGAGTCCGGCGCATCGAGTACATCCAGCACATCGGCCAGCCGCGCCCGCGCGTGTTCCAGCGGCTGGCGCAGGCGCACCAGTTGCGCGGCGATCGACGCAGCCTCGGGTCCGCTCAGCCGCACGATTCCGATGCCGCCGCGGCCCGGTGGCGTGGAGATGGCGGCAATGGTGTCGGTATTCGTCTCTGGGCCAGCCATAAGCTGGAATTAGTGTAGAGGCAGAGCCCGGTCCGGATACCGGTGGGGAGGCCTCAGTACGCGCCTCTCTCCCTGAGCAGCGCCGCCACCTCGGGCTTGCCGTTGCCGACCGCGAGCTTGAGCGCCGTGGTCCCGTCGTTGCTTTTGGCGTCGATGTGGGCGCCTCGGTCCAGCAGCAGCTTCACTATATCTACCCGGCCGCCGCCGGCTCAACAAGAGAATGGCCGGAAGGATGATTGAACCAAGGACTTTCTTCATTGCCATCTCCTCACTTGCAAAGGGTCTGCCTCAAAGCCGCTGACAGCAGAGAATTCTACTCCCGCCGCGCCAGGGCGCAAGTTACTCTATTCCGTCATCTCGCTGGTGGCGCGGGTGCTGATGCCGGGCGCACGGCAGGAAGCCGCTCCGGCGGAGTAAGGCGCTCGAAACACTTCGAGGCGCAATGGCCCGTGAGTTGGACAAGAACAAAGGGGAAGAGCCGTGGGCTCCTCCCCTCTTGTCCGCAGTCCGGGAAATTACTTCTTAACCGGGGCGATCACGTCCTTGGCGGCCTTGGCCACGCGGAACTTGACCACCGTCTTGGCCTTGATCTTGATGGCCGCGCCGGTCTGGGGGTTGCGGCCAATGCGGGCCTTGCGCTCTGCCTTCACGAGGCGGCCAATGCCGGGGATCACGAAGACGCCGTTCTTCTTGGTTTCCTTGATGGCGGTATCCGCCAGAAGATCCAGGAAGGCCGCAACTTGCTTGTTGGTCAGTTCCAGCTTCTCGGCCAGTAGCCGCGTCAGGGCGGTTTTGGTCAGTCCAGTTGCCATGTGCTGTTCTCCTTTTGGGCGAGCCCTTGGGGCTGCCGGTGCTGCCGGGGCTTCCGCCGCGAAATGCGTACCGCATGGAGGGAATGCGACCGGGACAACGCTTGCATGAAACCCCTGTATCCATGCGGGTTCTGCAGAACCCTTCGATGGTTACAATGCGGCTTCCGGGCAGACAAAGTCAATGGGAAAAGCCCGATTTCCACAAATATCTTAGGATTTTGTGCCATTTTTGCCGATTTTTGCCCGATTTCACCCGGTTTCGGCGGTTTTGACCGGTCGAGCCGGCCCACGTCCCCCACACGACATCTATGGACGAGACCACCGAGGAAGCCGGCTATTTCAGACCGAAGAGCACCTTTTTTCGGGGCGTGAAAGCCGCGGCGATGGGCGTGTTCAGTGCGTCCACAACTGGCGCGGCCAGCCGGAAATGCCGAATCAGCGTCGAGGCAAAGTCCGGTTCAAGAGCCGCCGCGGCCGGCAACGTCGTGCTCAACCCCCACTGCCGGCATTGCACTAGGTCTATCGCCGGATGGTCCCTGCAAAAGCCCTTGGGGGGGCGGATCAGCGAGTTTCCTTCGAACTCAGAAAAAGTCCTGCGGACGGCGGGCTTTTGGAGCAGCTTGCGGAACGCCGCGTGGTTGTCGAGCAGCCAATGGCGGATGGCGGTGAGCTGATCCTTCTCCGGCATGTAGGCTCCTGCGGCAATCACCACCTCTTTGGCGCTGACGTGGAAGTAGTAGCCGGCCCCGGAGGTCTTCTCCAGCCCCTGGTGCGACCACCACGCCGCTACATGAGTCTTATAGGGCAGCTTGTTGGCGCTGAAGCGGGTGTCGCGATAGATGCGGAAGAGGCACTTCTCCGCGGGCCGCACATAGGCCGGCGCGAAGCTCTCCATTGCCTCGGAGACTTTGCGGATGATGGCCAGCATCGGTTCCTTCAGCTCCGACTCGAAGACGGCCTTGCGCGGCGTGAACCACTCGCGGTCGTTGTTGCGGGCCAAGTTGCGCAGAAAGGCGAGGCCTTCGGGGCGGAGGTGGGCGGCGGGGGCGACTGAGGTGAATTCGGTTACAGCGGATTTTGCGGCACGAGGCATACTGTAGGAAGGTTAGCAAAAAAAATTCATCTTAGGGGCTCAATGCGCCAGGGCCTTTGCGCGGCGAACAGGCAATGCTCATTTGCGAGATTGCCTTTTGCCTCGGAATCCCTTTCGTCTCTATGGTCTTGATCGCTGCCGCGATGGGCTTCGATCTGCGGCATCGCCGGCTGCGAAATCGGGTCCGGATTGTTGGCTGGTTGGCGATTCTTCCTACTCAGCCACTCGTCCTTGTATGAACCTTCGCGATCTCCCTCGACCCAGGCAAGCGAATCCCGGTGCGATCCCCCGGCAACCCAGCCGACAGTCTAAGGAACGGAACCAGCGTCCCGCGCGGCGAGCCGGGCTACTTTCTCGCGATGCTTGCGAACATAATGCGCGGCTATGTCGGGATAGAACTCGCGAACGGCGGAGAACGCTATGTCGCGCATGGCGGAGTAGCCGAACTTGGTGGCGAGGACGCTGAAGGTGGTTGCGCTGGAGGGGTAGTAATTCCGTGAGATCACCTGGGTGAGGACCTTGCCCCCGAGTCCGGCGATGTTGGGCGTCTGGCGGCCGCCGTAAGTGCGGGCCACGGCTTGCCGGCTGATCACGTAGAGAGAACGGATCACGATGCTGTGACCTTTGCCGAGGGCATAGTAACGGGTGTCTTCGTGGAGGAGGCTGGGCAACAGCCACGCGGAGAGATAGGTGCCGTCGGTCTTATCGAGGAAGCCGCGCCAGGTGTAGGCGTAAAAGCCGCCGATGCCCTTGCCCAGGACGGGGTGCATGTTCATGCCTTCGGCGGTGAGGGAGGTGAGACCAAGAAAGATGAAGCTGGAATAATCGGTGGCCTGGTGGGTGGCGACGGTGAAGTTGTATTTCCAGCCGGGCGGGTGGGGGACGGATCCGCCGGAGACGGAGCGGAAGTTGGGCATGAAGCCGAGAATGCGCTTCGGCTGTCGAAGATCGAGGGGGATGGGATTGCCGTTAGCGTCGAGAGGAACGTTGGAGCTGGGCTTGGGGCGCGCGTCGCCGCGGTTGGCGTCCTGCGCGGACTGGCCGGTCTGCGCGAGGTCTAGAGAGAAGGTCAAGCCGGATGGCTCGGTGAGGCCGGTCGAGGAAGAAGATCCGCCGGAATCGGGCACGGAAGCGTCGGCGGCCAGCAGGCTGGCCGACGGCTGCGGTGCGTCCGGAAGCTGCACCGGCTGGGCGCGGCTGCTGGTGGCAAGACCTAGCCAGATAAGAGCGACGATCAAACGCAAACACACCATCATATGAAGGCTATCACTCAGAAATAGAGGTCCACCGACCGTTATTGATCAGGACAGGCAGATCGGACAAAAGGTTTCAGATCCCAGTCGAGATACTGAATTGCGTGCGAAAATTCACAAGGTAAAGAATCCTCACTTCTTGCTCGTTTGAAGGGATCCTGCACTCTACCGGATCACCTTCAGCGCGCCGGCGAACTCTCTTCGGCGCGGCTCGCAACGTTCCAAACGTGCCCCGATGGATCGACAATCCGTCCGACGCGATCCCCCCAAAAAGCATTTTCAACCGGGAGCAGAATCTTCGCTCCGGCAGCAACCGCCCGCTCAATCACGGTGTCTACATCTTCCAAATAAACGTAGATCACCACCGGCGAACTGCCGTCCTGCCGCGGCGCATGGCTCGCCAGGTGTTCGGCCTCTCCATGCACCATGATCATCGCCTCGCCGATGGCCAGGGTTGCATGGACGACGCTTCCATCCGGGCCTGAGCGGCGCGCCAGCTCGACGGCGCCAAACGCGGCTTTGCAGAATTCGATCTCCGCCGCGCCATCAAGGCACACCAGCATCGGTATGACCGCACGAACGTATTTCAGCATTGCGTTCCTCTTGTGGGCTGCATGGGTGAAAAGCCCGCGGCTGAAGCCGCTCTTATCGCATACGTCCTTCAGGGGCCTGAAGGCCCCTGCTCCCTCCGATCAGCGGATTACCTTCAGCGCCCCGCGGAAGAGGCCGTCGAAATCGGCGGCAAGGGTCTTGTCCTTGGCCACGGCCTGCTGGATCGCCTTCTCGGCGGCGGTGCGCTGGTAGCCCAGGTTGACCAGCGCGGAGAGCACGTCTTCGGCAGCAGGGCCTTGCACGGCGGATTGCACGGGGGGAGCGGCAAAATCATCCAGCTTGTCTTTGAGTTCGACAACCAGCCGCTCGGCCAGCTTCTTGCCCACGCCCGGAATGCGCGTCAGTTGCGCGTGGTCCTGGCCGCGAATCGCCTGCACCGTCCGCTCCGGCGAGAGCCCGCTCAGCATCTTGATAGCCAGCTTGGGGCCGACACCGCTGACGGTGATCAGCCGCTCAAACAGCCGCTTTTCCTCGCGATCCATAAAGCCGAAGAGCGCAATCTGATCCTCGCTGACCTGGGTGTGAATGTGCAGAGCCGCCTCGAGCCCCACCGAGGGCAGCGCCGTAAAGGTAGGCACCGAGATGGTGACGTCGTAGCCCACCCCGGCGGCTTCGACGATGGCCTGGCCGGGCTGTTTGTGGATGAGCTTTCCGCGCAGGTGAGCGATCATGGTGCCCTATTGTAGTATCCCCAGCCGCCTGGCGACGCGTTCAAATGTTTCCAGCGCCTGGTCCAACTGCCCTTTCGTGTGTTCGCTGGTCAGCATCAGCCGTATCCGCGCCTTCCCCTCCGGCACCGTCGGGAATGCTATCCCCGTCCCCATCACGCCCTCGTCGAAGAGCGCCCGTGAGAACTCCATGGCCGCGCGGCCTTCGCCTACGATGATGGGGGTGATGGGCGTCTCGGTGGCCGGCGTGGTGACGCCGCCGATGTTGAATCCCAGCCGCTTGAGTTCGCCCTGGAAGTAGCGCGTATTGGCCCACAGCCGCTCAATCCGCTCCGGCTCAGCCTCCAGAATGTCGAACGCCGCAATGCACGTCGCCGCCACACTCGGCGGATGCGAGGTGGAGAACAGGAACGGCCGCGCCCGGTGGTAGAGGTAGTCAATCAGATCGCGGCTCCCGCAGACATAGCCCCCCAGCGCGCCAATGGCCTTGGAGAGCGTGCCCACCTGCACATCCACCTTGCCGTGCACGCCGAAATGATCCACCGATCCGCGCCCGTTGCGCCCCAGCACACCACTAGCGTGCGCGTCGTCCACCATCATGATAGCGCCGTATTTTTCGGCCAGCGCGGCCAGCTTGTCCACCGGGCCGATGTCGCCGTCCATTGAGAACACGCCGTCCGTGATCACCAGCTTGCGGCCCGGCTCGCTGGCCACCTCCTTGAGCAGCTCTTCGCAGTGGTCCACGTCCTTGTGGCGGAAGACCTTGATCTTGGCTCGTGACAGGCGCGCGCCGTCGATGATGCTGGCGTGGTTCAGCTCGTCGGAGAGGATAAAGTCTTCCTTGCCCAGAATCGAGCTCACCGTCCCCGCATTAGCCGTGAACCCGCTCTGGAAGACCACGCAAGCCTCGACGTTCTTGAAGCGGGCGATCTTCTCCTCCAGGTCCATGTGGATGCGCATGGTGCCGGCGATCGTCCGCACCGCGCCCGAGCCCACGCCAAACCTCCGCGTCGCGGCCAGCGCCGCCTCAATCAGCTTGGGGTGGTTGGCCAGTCCGAGGTAGTTGTTGCTGGCCAGGTTGATCACCTGCTTGCCGTCGTAGTGGCAGACCGGCGCCTGCTGATCGTCGAGAATGCGCAGTTTGAAATAGGTGCCCTTGGCGCGCAGGTCATCGAGCGCGGCGGTCAGGTGGGCAAGCTGGGGGCGGATAGCGGCCTGGGTCATGGCGATGCACCTCAAAGAAAGAGCATAGCGCGGCCAGGACCGGGGAACCAGGGTCCGGCCCCACCGGCTCCAGGTCCTCAATTCGGTGGCGAAAGGACGCCATTCTCCCCTCCGTTGCGTCCAAAGAATGTGCCGGCAATGGCTCCGGCGCGCCCCCGCCGGATACAATAGGGTTTTACGCTGCGGCAAATGGGCGAACCACGATCTTGAATCTTGGAGCAGGTGCGCGTGAGAGGCATAATCTGCCGCAGTTTGCGGCTTGAGTTGGTTGCAGGACTAGGTGTCGCGCTGGCGATGCCTACGTTGGCAATGGCCGCGGAGAACTCGCAGCGCCTGGCCACGCAGACCGCGGTGACCGTGGAGACCCGCGATCAGGGTGGGCGCACGCAGGCCACCATAGCCGTGACCGTGACCGGCGAGGATGGGCTTCCAGCAACCGGCGCGGTCGCCATCAGCGACTACGGCAGCCAACTGGCCGGTGCGGCGCTGAACGCTCAGGGCCAGGCCAGCATTGTGCTTGCCCTGCCAGCCGGCGATCACTCACTGACCGCGGTTTATGCCGGCGACGCCACTCACCAGGGCTCAACCTCCCAGGCATCCGGCGCGCAAGTCCAGGCTAGTTCCACGCCCACTTTTCTTGTTTCCGTCGCGCCGGCCACCCTTTCTCTCACCCCCGGCCAATCGGGAACGGTCACGGCCTCCGTCACGCCGCAGAACAGCGACGCGTTGACGGCTCCGATGTTTGTAACGCTCTCCTGCTCGGGCCTTCCCGATCAGTCTTCCTGCACCTTTACCCCAGAAAACGTTGAGATCCTGCCCAACGCCACCACCGCAATCACCAGTTTGATGGTTATTACCACGCAGGAAGCGACAGCCTCGGCGGCTCATCCCCGCTCCAATCTCGTGGCCTGGGCGTTTCTGCTGCCCGGCGCGCTGGGTTTGGGCGGACTCGCCTGGGGAGTCCGCCGCCGCCCCTGGCTCAACAGGCTCACGCTGCTTGCCCTGGTCGGCCTGGTCACCATGCTGGGCACAACGGCCTGCAATCCTCGTTACAACTACTACAACCACGGCCCGCCTACGAATCCCGCCACCCCCGCGGGTACTTACACGGTGTACGTCTACGCACAGTCCAGCAACGGCGTCACCGCCATCACGAATTACACCACCATAGCGCTGACGGTCAAGTGATTCAGGCTGCATGAACCGCTGGCATTCCCCTCCGCCGGAACTGTACGCGCTGGTGGAGCATGCGCCGGCGACGGTGCTGTTGGAGTGCGCAAAGCCCGGGGCAACAGAGTCTTACACCGACTCCTTATCCCGCCTCTTCACCGCTCCCCTGCGCGTCGTTGTGGCCAACGAATCAGCGGAACTCCCAAGGCTCTTTGCACAGGTCGAGACCGCCGTCGCGGCCGGCCTCTTTGCCGCTGGCTTTTTTACCTACGAATGCGGCAACTGCTTTGAACCCACGGCCGGCCTGCGGCCCAGCCGGCCCGGCCAGCCGCTGGCCTGGTTCGGCATCTATGACCATCCCTGGCTCTTCGACCATCGGACAGGAACTTTCCTCGACGGCGATCCTCCCGGCTTTGCCCAGCTCTCCTCCGGCGCCGCCGCCGAAGAGCCGGCAACTGAGCTACCGCTCGATACCACCTTCGGCCTCACGGAACCGCAATACGCCGGGCGCATCGCCGCCATCCACGAGTGGATTCGCGCCGGCGATATCTATCAACTCAACTTCACCGTTCCCTTGCGCGTACATGCCGCAGGCAGCCCCGCCACGCTCTATCGACGCCTCCGCAGCCGCCAGCCAGTGGACTACGGCGCCTTTCTCCACTGGCAGCCCAACCGCCGCATCCTTTCCTTTTCGCCCGAACTCTTCTTCCGCCTGGAAGAGCAAGGCGCCACGCGGCGCATCACCACCCGCCCCATGAAGGGAACCGCGCCCCGCGGCCGCACCACCCGCGAAGATCGCGAGTTGGCGGAGTGGCTCCGCAACGACCCCAAGAATCGCAGCGAAAACGTGATGATCGTCGACCTGCTGCGCAACGACCTCGGCCGCCTTTGCGCCTTCGGCAGCGTCCGCGCCGAAAACCTCTTCGCCGTCGAGCGCTACCCGACCCTCTGGCAGATGACCTCCACCGTCACCGGCGAACTCCGCCCCGAAGTCGGCTTCCACCAGATCTTCCGCGCGCTCTTTCCCTGCGGCTCCGTCACCGGCGCGCCCAAGGTCCGGGCCATGCAACTTCTGGCAAAGCTCGAGGAGCAACCGAGAGGCGTCTACACCGGCGCCATCGGCTTTTTCTCAAAAGAGCGCACCGTCTTCAACGTCGCCATTCGCACGCTTGAGTTGGACGGACAAAGCGGGGAGCTCGACGGCGAGTGCGGCACAATGGGGATCGGCAGCGGCATCGTCATCGACTCCGACCCGGCTGAGGAATTCCGCGAATGTCTCTTGAAGGCCGAATTTCTCACCCGGCCCCCGGAGTACTTCCCAAATAGCTTCTCCCTCATCGAAACCTTGCTCTGGCGCCACGAATTCCCGCTCATCGAACTCCATCTCGACCGGCTCGAAGATTCGGCGCGCTACTTCGCGTTCCTATGCGACCGCGCCGAGGCGAAGGCAGCGCTGCTCGCTTACGCGGCAGCATTCGGGGATCAGCAGCCCCGCAAGGTCCGTCTGCTCCTCGACCATGAAGGCACGTTGCACATCGGCGATGAAGTCCTGCCCGCAAGCGACGGCCACGCCAAGCCGCTCCGCGCATGCATCGCCTCCCAGCGCACCGATCCCCAGGACCCCATGCTCTTCCACAAAACCACGCATAGACCCCTCTACACGGAGGCCCTCAAAGCCGCAACCCAGGCCGGTTTTGACGATGTGCTGTTTCTCAACTTGCGCGGCGAGGTCACCGAAGGCGCCATCAACAACATCTTCGTGGAAAAAGACGGCCGCTGGTTCACGCCGCCCATCGAGTGTGGGTTGCTGGCAGGCGTCCATCGCCGCCATATTTTGGAAACGCAACCTAACGTGGAAGAACGGGGTCCCCAGCGACAGGTCTTCGTCGCTGGGGTGCAAGAAAGAGTGCTCTATCCCCAGGATCTCCGCCAGGCCGACGCCGTCTATCTATCGAACGCCGTCCGCGGCCTGCGCACCGTAGCCATCGACTGGGAAGACTAGCCTTACTCCGGCCGCATTACTACCTTGATCGCCTCGCCCGTCCGCAGCAATTCCATGGCCTGGGGAAACTCGCTCAGTTTCAGGCGGTGGGTAATCGCCGGCTCCAGATTCAGCTTGCCGGTGGCCAGCAATGCCTCCATCTGGAACCACGTCTCGAACATCTTGCGCCCGTTGATGCCCTGCACAATGGCGCCCTTGAAGATAATGTCGCGCGCAAAGTCCAGCTCGAAGGGCCTAGACGGAATGCCCAGCAGCGATGCGCGCCCGCCAGTCCGCAACAGCGCAAAGCCCAGCCGTATGGCCTCGGGACTGCCCGACATCTCCAGCAGAACGTCCACGCCGGTGCCTCCTGTAGCCTCCAGAATTTGCTTCTCCACGTTGTCCACCGCGGGGTCCAGCACAAGGTCGGCGCCCATCGCGGCGGCCGCGGACCTCCGGCGCGCATTCACCTCGATTGCAAACACCCGTGCCGCTCCGCAAGCCTTGGCCACGGCAATCGAGAACAGTCCGATCGCCCCGCAGCCGGTCACGGCCACAGTCTGCGCCGCAATCGCCCCGGCCAGCACCGTATGCACTGCATTCCCCAGCGGATCCAGCAGCGAGGCGTACTCGGGCGGAATCGACGGCGACAGCTTCCAGATGTTGCTCTCGGGAATGATGGCGTAGCTCGCGAACGCCCCGTCCGCATCCACGCCCAGAATCCGCACGTGCTGGCAGATGTGCGCCTCGCCGATGCGGCACTGCATGCACTTGCCGCAGGCCACGTGCATCTCCGCCGAAACCAGGTCGCCCTCTTTCACCGTAGTCACGCCGCGACCCACTCCGGCCACAGCGCCCGAGAACTCGTGGCCCGGAATCAGCGGCGGATGGATGCGCCCCTGCGCCCATGGGTCCCAGTTGAAGATATGCAGGTCGGTCCCGCAAACGCTGGCAGCCTGCACCCGCACCAGCACCTCGCCGGGGCCGGGCGCAGGAACCGGAACCTCGCGCAACTCGATGCCGGGCGCAGCGTGAGCTTTTACTACCGCCTGCATGGTGGCAGACATATCGCGGGCAATCCTCCTCGCTTCAGCAAACAACTCAGTCTATCAACCAGGCAACCCCCGCCCCAACGGCGACAACTCCACCCGCCGCACCATCCCCAACATCGACCTGAACCCCGGCGACATCCTCCGCGTCGAAGGCAGCCCCGACGGCCAAGACCCCGCCGCCCTCGACTACATCGAGTCATGCCCACTGTGCCGTAGGGTTGGAAATACAGGTCTCGGAACATTGACCCAAGCCGCACGACCCCCCGAGGTTTTCTCTCGGCGGGGTCCGATCCATGATCATCTTGTCTTCATCACTGTTGTTGCCGCGATGCGACATTCCCCCACAGTGGATGGGAGATTTATACCCTGATTGTTGCCCGATTCCTCAGCTCTTTTGAACCAGGCTAGTAGATCTTGGTTGGTGCTCGCATCGACTACTGCAGCCACAATCTCGAATTCTCGACCTACATCTCGATCCTGACCTAACGTTGCCATAACCTCCCACCTGCCACTCGTTACGACAGCCGACCCAGCGCCTTGGGGCCACCATAAGGCTAGGCCTTTCCGGTGTGCAAACACCCATAAAAACCGTCCTGGCGAGAAAGATGCAGTGCCCTTTACTTGGGTGTTTTCTTGCACGGTCACGCCAGACAGTGGCGTGAGTATCTCAACAGAGCACTTTTCTTGGGCAAGCAGATGAGACATACTCGTGCCCACGAGAAATGCAATAGCGACTGAGCGTAGAACGCTGTTCAGCTTCGTGATTGGAGTCATTGGGTCCTTCCCTTCAACTATGGAGAGGTCTGAATCTTCCTGAACGCATCTTCGAACCAAGCTGCTGCCTCGGCGAACCGGGCAGATTCAAGCGCGAGGCGTGCATTAGTAGCTGCGGAGTGATCAACATCGGCCTTGAATGCAACAGGCAAAATGTTGTACGCCTTCTCGTATTCTCCTGCAGCCTGTTGATCTAAGCCAAATCTACGATACTGTCTTGCGTCAGAGAGTTGGCGCAAGAAATTGGCGCGAAGTTCTGTCAAGGACGTGGCCAAAGCAAAGCTCTGCGCGGCACTCTTTGCAGCGGGGGGCTGCTCACACTTCAGAAGTGCGTTCGCAACCGAAGCCGCAGAACGCGGCGAGGCTGAGTCGAGTATCAGCAGTGCCATGAGCTTCTGTTCGTCATCGGCACATTTGATGTGTGGGATGAGATTGGCGGCCAATTGAGCTTCCGAAATCTCACGCTGGGACTCGAGCGCCCGCTGTTGGCTCTCTATCTGGATTTGAAGCGTATGCTCGTTCTGCGCCCTTTGGGCGTAGAAGCTTGTGATCGCCCAAGAGGCACCAATAACGGCAAGAGCCACCCTGGAGAAGGTGTCAAAATAGTCCAACCACAGGGGCTTGCCGCTGGACTTTCGGATTCGCGATGGCGGCACCGGCTCCTTCGGATGTTTTACGGATTCAGTAGCCTCTTCCATGGACTTCCTCACTCTGCTCCCAAGATGGAGCCGGGTGCCCCATCCTTCCGCAGCCTCATCGCGGAAGGGTGGGAGCCCCAAGCAGCCCAATCCTCCGGACTGCCCCTGACCCCTGACCCCTGCCTTCACCCCACCGCGGGCAAGCCAGCCAGCGCCATCGCGATCTCCTCTTCCGGATAGTCGTAGTTCTCCAGCTTCCCCGCCTGGTAGGCAATGTACGACTGCATGTCGAAGTGCCCATGCCCGCTGAGATTGAAGAGAATCGTCCGCTGCTTTCCTTCTTCTTTGGCGCGCAGGGCTTCGGCGATGGCCTCGGCGACGGCATGGTTGGCTTCCGGCGCCGGAACGATACCTTCCGCGCGGGCAAACTGAATCCCGGCGGCAAAGGCGTCCAACTGCTGCACGCTGGCGGCTTCAATCAAGCCCAGGTCCTTGACGTGCGAGACCAGCGGTCCCATGCCGTGGTAGCGCAACCCGCCGGCATGAATTCCCGGAGGGATGAAGGTGCTGCCCAGAGTGTGCATCTTCACCAGCGGCGTCAGATGTCCGGTGTCTCCGAAGTCGTAGGTGAATCTGCCCTTGGTCAGGCTGGGGCAGGCCGCCGGTTCCACGGCAACGATCCGCGCCTTGCTTTGGCCCTTGATCTTGCGGCCCACATAGGGCATGGCCAGGCCGGCAAAGTTCGATCCTCCGCCCGCGCAGGCGATAATCACGTCTGGCTCGTCGCCGGCCAGAGCCATCTGCTCGATGGCCTCGAGGCCGATGACGGTCTGGTGCAGCAGCACGTGGTTGAGCACGCTGCCCAGCGCGTACTTGGTGTTTGGATCCTTGGCGGCCACTTCCACGGCCTCTGAAATCGCAATGCCCAGCGAACCGTTCGTCCCCGGATGTTCGGCCAAAATGGCGCGGCCCGACTCCGTCTCCGTGCTCGGGCTGGCGGTGACGGAGGCTCCAAAGGCTTCCATCAGGGCGCGGCGGTATGGCTTCTGGTCATAACTCACCCGCACCATGAAGACCTTGCAATCCAAGCCGAAGAACGCGCAGGCCATGGCCAGAGCCGATCCCCATTGGCCGGCCCCCGTCTCCGTTGACAGGTGCTTTGTGCCTTCCTTCTTGTTGTAGTAAGCCTGCGCCACGGCGGTGTTGAGCTTGTGCGAGCCGGCCGGGCTCACGCCCTCGTATTTGTAGTAAATGTGCGCCGGCGTATCCAGAGCCTTCTCCAGACGCCGCGCCCGGTAGAGAGGCGAGGGACGCCACTGCGCGTACAACTGCCGTACTTCGCCGGGAATCTCGATCTCCCGCTCCGTGCTCACCTCTTGCATGATGAGGCTCATCGGAAACAGCGGCGCCAGGTCGTCCGGTCCGATCGGTTTCAGCGTCCCAGGGTGCAGCGGCGGCGCCATCGGCTTGGGCAGATCGGCGGCAATGTTGTACCAGGCAAGGGGGATGCGGTTTTGCGGCAGGTTGTACTGGATTGTTTCCATGCGCAACATTCTAGCAGCAGGGACGGCACACTCACCTTCAGCAATCTCGAAGTCCGCCTGCTGCCCGCCTCCTGCGGCAAGGTCGAGTTTGCCTTAGACACCGGCGCCTTTCACCTCGAACGCGCCGCGAAAGGCGAGGCCAAGAAGGACGACGGCATCTTTCCCTGGTCTGGCGCGAGGGGCCGCAAGGCTGGAAGATTATCCTCGACCACACCAATTTGGAACGGCGTGGCCCGAAATGAAACCCGCAAATCGGCGTACCACAGACGTTACGATCCAAATGTTCCCCGATGCAAAAATGCCCTTGTACACTGGTCACATTATGAGCTGCCAATGCTGCAAGATCATTGAAGCAAGCATTCCCTCCACAGCCATCTACTCGGACGGGCCTGGTTACGCCTTTGCGGACATCAACTCCCAGGCGCCGGTGCACGTGCTGATTGTGCCCCGCGAACACATCCCCCGGCTCATCGATTCCGATAAGAAGTATTTCCCGATGCTCGGTCCCCTGCTGTCGGCGGCGGCAGAGATCGCCCGGGCCAAAAAAATAACCGACGGCTACCGCATCGTTGTCAATGCCGGCGAGCAAGGCGGTCAAACCGCGGATACACTCCACCTGCACCTGCTCGGTGGCCGCCAGATAGAGGACAGCTTCCCCGCGTCGGCGCCGGCACAATTGACGATAGACATCGCTCAAGAGAGCAAGGCGGCGGAGAGCCGCGCACTTGTGGCATGAGAGAGACGCGTTGCCGGCCGCTCGACAGCATCCGCCGGTGGAACGCACGGTTTGAACTGTCGCGAGTCGAACTGGTTGCTTCCATGAGGCGACACGTTCCTGTACACTGTTTCCGCTATGAGTTGCCTCTTTTGCAAGATCGTTGATGGAAGCATTCCCTCCACCGCCGTCTACCAGGACGACCAGTGTTACGCCTTTGCGGACATTCATCCGCAGGCACCGGTGCATGTGTTAATCGCGCCGCGCGAGCACATCGTCTCGCTGGCCGATACCAATCCCGACGATTGCGCGCTGCTCGGTCACCTCTTGTGGGCAGCGGCGGAGATAGCCCGCGCCAAGGGCCTGCCCAAGGGCTATCGCGTGGTGGTCAACACCGGCCCGGACGGCGGCCAGACCGTCGATCATCTCCATGTCCACCTGCTCGGCGGCCGCCCGCTCACCTGGCCACCGGGATAGCGTTGACAGTAGCAAGAAAAGAGGGCGTCCGCCGCGGCGGACGCCCTCTTCCGATCATCCTCATCCCGCCCGGCTCACATCGGCTGCTGGGCGTACTCTTCTTCCTCATCCAGCCCATAGCGGCGCAGCAGGTTTGGCAGACTCTGTGAAAAAGCCGACCGAGGCATCACCGTGTCGCACCCAGCCTCGATCGCCTTCATCTTCAGGTCGCCCTGCAGATGATTCAGAAAGCCGATGATCGAGGTTGCCTTCTTCAGCTTGGCCTTGAACTTGGGGATCAGCGTCATCGGCTTGGCATTCAGGTTGTTCAGGTCGAACACCAGCAGCGTAGGCCGTTCGGCGTCCGGCACATCGGTGAGCCTTGCCACGGACTCCTTGTCGCCCTTGACGAACTCCACCTTCACGCCCAGCTTCCGCGATGTCTCCTGGATCTTGGCCTGGAAAAACAGATCCTCGATGAAGCAGAAGATGCGTGTGGGGGCGTCTTCCCGCACCGGAACCGCCGGCTCCGGCACATAGGCCTCCTGGTAATGGCTGCCGCGGCCGTTGCTCATAATTTGAATGGTGGAAGGCGGACCGTCGGATATGTTGCCATTGACGGCGCGGTAGCTGTGGTCCATCGGACCGACAAACTCCCTGGGCCCCTTTTGCCGGCCCTTGCGCTTGCCCTGCGGCGGACCTGAAATGCTGTTGCCGGGCTGCGCCGCCGTGGCCGCACCCTTCTGGAAGAATTTCTTCTTCTTCCGCGGCTGCCCCTGGCCCTGCTGCGCCTGGTGGCTGTGGTGCGCCTGGCGCGCGGGCGCCGCCTTGGGCTGAGCCGGTTCTGCCGGGCGTTGCGCCTGAGGTTGCGCCTGCTGCGCCTGGGGCGCGCCCGCCTGGCTGGTCTTATTCTTACGCCGGCGCCGCCGGCGCCGATGCCCTTGCGACTGCCCCTGGCCATTGGCCGGAGCCGGCCCCAGTTCAGTCTGGGGCTGCGTCGATTCTGTCGTCATGAGTGTACTTCCTGGCACTTTGCAATCCGGTGCATTGCGTTTCCTGGTGTATTGCGCTTCTGCATCGCGCTTTCAGGCTCAGCCTTTTTCTGCCCAGCCGCAAGCTGGCGCCGAGCTTCCCGTTTGCCTGCCGCCTGTCCAGGTTTGGACGGGGGGAATACGACGGCTGGCGGTCTAATCGTTTGAGAGCTTCGGGCAAACTGCCGCGGAGCGGAACTCCGCGCGCAACTTACCATGATTCCCAGAAGATCTGCCGCCATATACACAGGAGCCTTGCTGGAGCTCCATCCGCCGATCCATCCCATCTGCCAGGCCCATTGCCGAGCCCTTTGCCGGGATTGAAACAGCGCGGCCGGCGCTTTCCTCCGGTGATGCCCTTCCTATGGGAGCTTTCGCCGTGTGCAGCCTGGTAAGGATTGATCCGGTCGGCGAAGTTTCCTTGCTTGGCGGCGAGCTTGCTCTGCCCGCATTCGGGTGGCCCGCGTCAGCCGCTTGATAGGCAATTCCGATACTACAGCGAAGCATCCCGGCTGGCAAGTCCACTTTCGGTCAGATTGCCCGCGGAATCTTCGATCGGCTCCCGTAAATTCCCCAAAAGCAGAAAACGCCACTCCAAATGGAGTGGCGTTTCGCTGTTCTGCGCTGGTCACTGGCCTCCCAAATAGCGTGTGGACGGTGGTTGTCTCCACCGTACCTACTGCAGACTCCCCGACCGGTCCATCCCTTTTTATGAGGGCCGCTTCGTTGGCGGTTGCTCTTGCCGGGTGTCTGCTGTTCTTTGGGCTGACCGGATTTCTCTCCAGCAGCCGGAACATCACTGGCGCTTATTTAACAGCAATTGCTGTACCATTTTATACATTCTTTATTTTTCAAGGACTTGTGGATTTCGCAAGGCGGGAAATATCTGGATTATGGAACTTCTAATGCAAGAAAACTTCTAAAAACCATAGAAGTGTGCCTCACCGCTGGCATTGCGGACAGTAATGCGTCCCCCGTCCGGCCAGCACGATGCGCCGAATCGGAGTCTGGCAATGGCGGCAGGGCAGCCCGGTGCGCAGGTAGACGCGGTGTTCGAGTTGAAAGAACCCTCGCACCCCGTCGGCGTCCACATAATCGGAGACCGAGGAGCCGCCCAGCCGGATGGCGTGCTCCAGAACCTCGCGCAACGCCAGCCGCAGCCGCTCAAGCTCCGCCCTGGTCAGCCGTCCCGCCCTCCTGTGCGGACGGATGCCGGCCCGAAACAGGCTCTCGTCGGCGTAGATGTTGCCCACCCCGGAGAGCAGCTTCTGGTTGAGCAGGGCAGCCTTGATGGCCAGCCGCCGGCCGCGGAAGAGCTCGGCAAACGCCTGCGCCATCACGGCCAGGGGGTCGGCTCCCGCTGCGCTGAAGCCGGGGCTGCGGCGCAGATCGCGGAACTCCAGCCGCCCAAACCGCCGCGGGTCCACAAAGCGAAGCTCCCGGCCGCTGGCAAGGCTCAGGCGGGCGTGCGTATGGGGGGCAATGGGACCATCGGGAGTAGTAACGAGCAGCCGCCCGGTCATCCCGAGATGCACGATCCATTGGGCTTGTGGCGCGCCGTCCGGCCCGCCTGCACCGAGCCCGCTCACCGCAAGCCCCAACTCGCAGACGATGTGCTTTCCCGCGCGATGAACGGCCAGAATCGCGCGCCCCTCAAGCCCCTTAGCCTGTCGCGCCGGCGGCGTCTTGAAGGGTTGCCGATGGGAACCAAACCAAGCCTGAACGATGCGGTCGCCGCGCACCCGCTCGTGGACGCCGCGGGCAATGGTTTCGACCTCAGGAAGTTCAGGCATCAATCCATTGTAGAAGACTACTTATGTTCGCCGGGTTCCCGAATCTTGCTAGCTTCAAAGCTCACAATCTTCCACTTACCCTGCGCATTGCGCGCATAGACGTGGGTAAAGCGATAGCTGCCGGAGATGTTTCCCTCGGGTGTCGTGCCCTGCACCTCGGCCAGCGAAGTCACCAGCGCCGTTGTCCCGTAAAATCGCACCTTGCGGTCCGAAATATCGAGAGCCGTTAAGCGCACCTTGCCGCTGCGCAGGTTGGCCAGGGTCTGCTCCTTGGTTTGCAGGATCCCGGAGTCGGTAATAGCCATGTAGTCGTCCGCCAGCAGAGAGTCCATCGCGGCGGTGTTTCCCTTCAGAAGGGCGTCGCGCCAAGTCTCTTCCAGTTGGAAGATCTCGTGCCGGCTCTCGTGCCTTTGCCCGCGCGGCATTCCGGGATGCTGGGGATTGGCAAGTGCCGCCTGCGTGAGTACTGCGGCGAGCATCGCGGCGAACGTCGCAATGAGCGCCAGCCGGCGGCGGAGGGGCTTGGAGGGGTTGATCATGGCTGCGTGCATAATCGTTACGGATGGTAGCCCCGCAAGGCCGCGCCGGTCAATCGATTTCAGAAAGGCACGCATCACCGCTCAATCAACTTTCCGCGAATGTCGCCGCCACTGCCCATGCCGGGCTCCCCGCCGGTTGGACTCGGGCAGGGTTCAAACGAGAGCGACCAGGTCCTCCCGGCTCCGCTCCCGCATCTTCTGGTAGAGTCCCCCCACGGCGTACTGCTTGAAGTGCGCCGACTTCGCGTGCGCATCCAGCGCGCTCTGGTCCTGGTATTGCTCATAAATAAGCACGGTGTCCGGATCGCCGTGTACCTGGTGGGCGATGTAGCTCACGCATCCCGGCTCCCGGCGCGAGGCCAAGGTCAACTGGCGCAGGATTTCGGCCACATCGGCGCGATCTTCAGAAGCAAACTTCAGACGAACCATAAAGCTGACCATAGAATCGGCTTCTCTCCTGCCTGGGCAGCAAAGCCCCAGACCATTCTCAAGACGTTCTCAAGTTTATGCGTGAATCCGATCCAGCGCCGCCGCAAACTCCGGCAGCACCATGGTCTGGTCCCGATCCGGGCCGGTCGAGACCATTCCGATCCGCGCTCCGCTCTCCCGCTCCTGAAACCGCAAGTACTCCCGCGCCGCCAGCGGCAGCTTCTCAAACTCCGTAATCCCCTCGGTGGGCTCCCGCCAACCCTTCAGCGCCGTATACCGCGGCTTGATCTGCTCCAACCCCTGCACGTCCGCCGGAATCTCGTCCGTCACCTTCCCGCCGATCTCGTACCCGATGCAGATGGGGATCTCGGCCAACTCGTCCAGAACGTCCAGCTTGGTGACCACCAGCCACTCGGCCCCGTTCACCTGGTTCGAGTAGCGCAGCAGTGGAATATCCAGCCAGCCGCAGCGCCGCGGCCGCCCGGTCACAGCGCCATACTCCTTGCCCCGCGCCCGCAACTCCTCGCCCGCCGCATCGTGAATCTCGGTCGGAAACGGCCCCTCGCCTACCCGCGTCACGTAGGCCTTGGTCACTGAGATCACCGTGCCGATCGCCGTCGGCCCCACCCCGGTTCCCGTAGCCGCCCCGCCCGCCGTCGCCGACGACGAAGTCACAAACGGATAGGTCCCGTGGTCGATGTCCAGCATCGTCCCCTGCGCCCCCTCGAACATCACGCTCCCGCCCTCGGCCAGGATCGTGTTCAGCAGCCGCCCCGTATCCGCCACAAACGGCCTCACCTGCTCCGCCGCCGCAGCATACTCGTCGTACATCTTCGCCGGGTCCAGCGGATCGGTCCCGAACAGCGCCCGCGCAATGGCGTTCTTCTCCCCGCAGGCCGCCTCGATGTGCGTCTTCAGCAGATCCGGCCTGAGCAGGTCCACCACCCGCAGCCCGCTGCGCGCCATCTTGTCCTCATATGCCGGCCCAATCCCCCGGCTCGTCGTCCCAATCTTCTTCCGCCCCGGCGCGCTTTCCTCCGCCAGCTCGATCATCCGGTGGTACGGCAAAATCACCTGCGCCCGGTTCGACACAAAAAGCTGCTCATCCACGCCCACGCCCAGCGCCCGCAGCTTGGCCACTTCTTTGAGGAAAGCGATCGGGTCCAGCACCACCCCGTTGCCGATGATGCCCTTGCACCCCGGCCGCAGCATTCCGCAGGGAATCAACTGCAGCACGAACCGCTGCCCGCAGATGATGACCGTGTGTCCTGCGTTATGTCCGCCGGCGTACCGCGCCACGGCGCTGAACCGCTCGCTCAGCACGTCCACTATCTTCCCTTTGCCCTCGTCGCCCCACTGGGCGCCCAGCACTACCGCCGTCTTTGCTCGCATGTCGATCCGATTCCCCGAAGCGCGTTTTTAGAGAGAGACAGCCCGGCGCGCCGACGGCTTTTGATGAAGCGCACGCAACACCTGGGCAGCAAAACTAAGGCGCGGCCAACCGGCCCACGCCATTTTTGATGATAAACCCTGGGTGCATTCGCCGCTCTGACAAGCGGCGTCCGCGGCCTGAGACTGGCGCCGTTCAATCAAGGCGGACGAGGGACATCCCGTGAGCTTGCGGCGGAACTCCCGGTCGCCGCCGTCGCGCCCACGGACCAATGAGACAGGTCTTCTTTACCGTTCCTCAATACCTGCGCTCTCGCCGCGTAATGAAGAAGCTCGGCATGGTTCACGATCCCGGCGCAGACTTCGACGATCCGCGCCTCCCTGAAGGCCACGCCTCGCGGCGCTATGTGCTCTACCGGCTCCATCGTGGAGACTGGCGCAAGTCCCTATGAATCGAAAATATGGGCTGGGGGAAATATCTGTAGGGGTAGGTTCGAGATGCCGTCTTCTGGCGCTTTGAATACGGAAGGTAGCGCGCTTGACCCTTAACATCTCACTTCGACCTGCCAACTCGCGCGTTCGTAGATTCCCATCCACATCGCTTACTGCATGCGATAGGGGTGGTGATGCCGGTAATGGTGGTGATGGTGGTGGTGGCCTACTTCGACGACCACCTGCGCCTGCGCCGCATAAGGTATTGCGAAGCAGAAGACGAGAACCAGTCCAAGCAAAATCTTTTTCATGCCTTAGTGTGACGCGCCGCACGGTTATTTACAGAGCTACTTTGACCTGTCCCCGCAAACTCCACGTTATTTGCGGATCCGCGCATAGCCTATGATTCTTTCGATACATATCTGCGAGTTAAGTTACTGCCATTTTATGTCAACCGTCAACAGACTTATGGCCTTTGCACTAACCCCAAACCGGGAAAGAAGCGCTCGCCCTCGATTGAGGCCGGCTGCCCCAGAGCCTGCCCCTGAGCTTGCCGAAGGGCCTCGATTTCCGGAACTGGAGAACTTTCGCCCTTCACCAGACGCAACCGGGATCCCCGCCCCGCCGCGGCGAGGCCTTCGCCGCTGGGATGGCAACCGGGGTGGAAATCAGTTGATTGCCGGATCGAACCCTGGGGCCGGCCGCAGCTTCAGCGCCACCACCACCTCCAGCAGCGTGGCGGAGTTGCGAACGCTTCCCGAGAGAATCGAGAGCGCTTCCGAGATGGGCGCATGTTGTTGCGCCAGCACGTCGAGACTGTCGCTCACTTTGTGGAGCTTCGTGGCTTCTTGCAGAATCTCATTCGCGGGCATGGATTACGCAGCCTTCTGGGAGCCTTGCTGGAAGCTGGACCGGCCTTTATAACCACCGTCTCGCACCTTCACTACGTATCATCCTAGAAGCGGCTAAGGCCAATGTCTGCTCACATTGGACCACCGCGAGCAGCCGCCAGGACAGCGTCCGCGATGAGGGTGGCCTCGACTGCGGGGCGGACGGCGTGGACGCGGACGATGGAGGCTCCGTGGAGTATGGCGGCGGCCAGGGCGGCCAGGCTGGCCGTCTCGCGGGCCTCGACCGGGGCATCGTTCCCTCCAAAGAGCGGGGCCAGCGTGCGGCCCAGAAAAGACTTGCGGCTGACGCCGGCGAGAAGCGGCCGGCCGAGGGAGAGCAGTTCCGCCTGGCGGGCCAGCAGGGCGTAGTTCTCGGCGAAACGCTTGCCGAAGCCGTAGCCGGGATCAAGCACGATGGACTGGGGCGGAATGCCCGCCTGGGCTGCCGCAGCCAGGCTTGCCGTCAGGCCGGTGCGCACCGTGGCCAGCAGTTCATCGGGGGGCAACTGCGGCTGGGCGCGCCACTCCCCGGGCCGGCCGCGCGTGTGCATCAGCACCACGCCCGCCTTGAACTCGGCGCAGACGGCTGCGATCCCGGGGTCCCACTGGAAGCCGCTCACGTCGTTGACGATCTCAGCGCCGGCTGCGAGGGCCGCGCGCGCCGTCGCGGCCTTGTAGGTGTCCACGGAGACGATCGTCTCGGGACGCGCGGCGAGAATGCCTTCGAGGACCGGCAGCAGCCGCGCCTGCTCTTCCTCGGCGCTTACCGCCGGAGCCAGCGCGGTCCCGGCAGCCCCGCCCGCGCGCGAACCGGGCCGGGTGCTCTCCGCGCCCAGGTCGAGGAGGTCCGCGCCTTCGTCGAGCAGGGCGAGGCCGTGGGCTATTGCCGTCTGGGGATCGAAAAACTGCCCCCCGTCGCTGAAGGAGTCGGGCGTGATGTTGACCACGCCCATGACCAGCGTGCGCCGGCCCAGTTCGAGCGTGCGGGTGCGCAGCCGCCAAACGCAATGGTTGCGGTGCTGTGATGTCATTGTTCTTCCGAACCCCTCAAAGTCATTCATTGTGTCGCGGGTCTTCACTCCTCAGGCGTAAGCGGCCATAGCCAGTTGCGGCACTGAAGAAAGATGAACGCCTCGATGAGAGTCAATATAAAAGTCCAACTTCCTCTCCAGGGAGAGACCCTGGCGAATACGACGGCATAGCCCAGAGAATGAAGGGCCAGGAGCGCAAATGTCACCAACCAAAAGAGCCGCTTCCGCCACAGTCTGCGATATTCGGCAACAAAAAATCCGAAGAGGATTGGAGTTGCAAAAGCAAACGAACCCCATGTGTGTATTGTTTCTTCCGCCACGCTCCTCTTTGCTGCCCAGATTGCAACGGCCACGATGGCAACGGAGATCAGAAGGTACAGGGAATAATCCCGAATAAGCTGCCGCCGAGTCCGGTGTTTCTTCCTATTCATGCTCAAGGCTATTTCCCTCGATATTACTTTCCGGTGACTCCAATCCTACTCTGCTCATCCTCCGCTAAAGCAAGAGGCATCTGTGCACGGTTTGTTGAGAAGATACTATTGCCGAAGGCTGCTAAACTCCGTCCATGATGGCTTTTCGGCGAGTTCTGGCGCTTCTCTTAGCTTTGGTTCCTTCCACCGGGCTGTTTGCCCAGGCACCTGCGCGAAGCAGCTCCAAGCCCGTGGCGCATTCCACGACCCGCCCCGCTTCGGCGAAGGGACCGCTTGGCAACCGCATCCAGGCCATTCTGGCCGAGTCGGCGCTGAGTCATGCGGAGTTTGGCATCAGCGTGGCCGCGCTGGACGGGCGGCCGGGCCGGTCGATCTATGGGTTGAACGAAGGGCGGCTGTTTACTCCGGCCTCGAACGCCAAGCTGGCGACCACGGCCGCGGCCTTTGCCCTGCTGCCCGTCGACACGCTGACCTGGACCACGAACGTGGTGGCCGAGGGCGAGATCGACAGCGAGGGCGTGCTGCACGGCGACCTGATCCTGCTGGGCGCGGGCGACCCCACGCTGAGCGCGCGGCGTTATCCGTACCGGGCGCCGGAGGCGCCGAATCCGGCTGCCGCAAGCCCGGCTTCGGCAGGCCCGGTTGCTACCGCTTCCGCCGCGGACGAGGCGGAGAGGCCGCCGAGCGCCATGGAAGTGCTGGAGTTGCTGGCCGAGCAGGTGGAGCAGGCCGGCGTGCGCACGGTGGACGGCAGCCTGGTGGGCGACGACAGCTTCTTTCTCGACGAGCCTTACGGCCAGGCCTGGGGATGGGACGACCTGCAATGGAGCGGCGGGGCGCCAGTCTCCGCGCTGAGCTTCAACGAGAACACGGCGGAGTTGACCGTAACGGCTGACCCGGCCGCGCACGGAACGACAGCCGCCGAGTGGACGCCGAAGGTGGACTACTACACGTTGGACAACAGCATGACGCCGGCGGCCGCGGGTGAAACGCCCCATCCCGGCCTGGACCGGCGGCCAGGCTCCATGCAGGTGCGGGCCTGGGGCACGGCGCGGGCCGAAGGCTTTCATGCCAGCCTGGCCGTGGAGGACGCCGCGGAGTTTACGGCGGCAGCCTTCAAGGAGGCGCTCAGGAGCCGCGGCGTTACGGTCACCGGCGAGGCTGCGTCCCGGCACATGGATCCGAATGGAAAGGGGGATTTTGCCGGCGAGCGCGCCCAGCCGATCAAGCTGGCCCGATCCGAGCTGGCGACGATCGCCGCGTCGCTGGAGGGCCGCAGGGTGCTGGCCACGCATATCTCCGTGCCGGTGGCCGAGGACATTGCAGTCATCAACAAGGTGAGCCAGAATCTGCACGCCGAGCTGCTCTTGCGCCTGCTGGGCAAGGTCCATGGGACGGAGGGCAGCTTTGCGCAGGGAACCCGGGTGGTGCGGCAGTTTCTGGCCGGCGCGGGCGTGGACGACGGGGACTTTTTCCTCTACGACGGCTCGGGCATGAGTCCCGACGACCGCATTGCCCCGCGCGCCTGCACGCAACTACTGGCGTACGCCGCGCGGCAGCCGTGGGGAGCGGCCTGGCGCGAGACGCTTCCCGTGGCCGGGGTAGACGGCACCCTGGCTCTCCGGTTCAGGAACTCGCCGCTCAGGGGCCGGCTGTGGGCCAAGACCGGCACGCTGAATGAGGTGAACGCCCTCTCGGGCTACCTGACCGCGGCCAGCGGCAAGACGCTGGCGTTTTCGATCCTGGTGAATGGCCACAGGCCGGGGAGCGAAGCCGAAGTGAAGGCCATCGACCGCATCGCGGAAGCGATAGCGGCGGCGGAATAATTCTGTATCATCAGAGGCAGATGCGCACCCGTTCTCTTACTGCTTCCCTTGGATTGTGGACCTTTGCGATCGGCCTTGCCGGAGCGCTGGCGGGGGCACTGGCCGGCTGCCGCTCGCTGCCGCCCTCCAAGCCGGAGTCTCAGTGGACCATCGAGGAGGCGCGCGGGGCAGAGGTCTATCGCCAGAAGTGCGCCAATTGTCACTACCCGACCACCACGCGCGGGCTGCACGGGCCGGGACTGCAGGCGCTCACCAAGTTGAAGGCCATGCCTTCGGGTGCGCCGCCCACCGACGAGCGGCTCACGCAGGTCATCCTGCACGGACGGCAGATGATGCCCGCCACGCAACTGACCAGCGAGCAGCTCGACGACCTGCTGGCCTATCTGCACTCGCTATGACCGGCGAAGACAGGAAGGACGAAACTCAACCGCCGCGGCGGGAGTTGCTGCCGCTGCCGGGTCTGGCGGCCATCAGCCTTTACCTGCTCGTTCTGTCCGGGGTGATCATTCTGGGCGTGGCCGCGGGCGGGCACTATCCGCCGCTGTTTCTCATCTTTGCGGCCGCCCTCATCGCCGCCAGCGCGGGGCTGCTGCTGCTGTTGCGCTGGGCCTGGGCGCTGGCCCTGGCCGCGGTTTTCCTGCTGGCGGCCTACGACCTGTGGATCTTCAGCAGCCGCCATCAGGGGCCTGCCCTGGTGCAGGGGCTGCTGAACCTGGTGTTCTTTCTCTACCTGGCGCGGACCGAGGTGCGCGGCCGGCTGCGGTAGGGGGCTGCCGGATTCCTGGGCAAACGTTTTTGCGGCCTCCGTAAGACAGCGTAAGACGTTGTGCGGGGAGGGTTTTGGGGGCAAAATCGCCTTGTCTTACGTGTCTTACGGGCGGTGGACGGGCGTCTTACGGACGTAAGACAAATGCAAGACCTGCGTCTTGCCGGAGCCGGGCGCATGGCTTGCGCCTGACACGCCTTGGAATCGTTTTCGAGCCTGTGGATGTTCACAAATCCGTAAGCGCCCTCCACTCCATGTGGTTGGCCTTGAGCTCGGCGGCGAGGGCAGTGGCGATTTTGGCGCGGTTCTGGCCGGGAGGCAGGCAGATCGTCAAAGGTGAGCGCGACGATGGAACCGCGGGTCAAGAGTGCCCGTGAATGGTTGGCCGGTTGGCGGCCTGATCGGAGCATTGGAGGACTGCGGCCGTGAGAGGCGCGATCAGCCCAACGCAGCGCACTGGGTGATGATCGGAGCAATTTGCGGAACAACCGATCGCGAATACTTCGCGTCCTTGGCCCGCGGTTCCACTACGAAGCGGAGATTATCGGCGACAATCGCAACCGCTGCCTTGAGTTCCTTCTCGAATGTGGCAACGGACTTTTCCAGCCGCTCGAGATAGTCGTCGTGTATCCGGTCTGCGTTGCGGCTCAGTTCCGCGTCGATGCGGGCCATCATTCGGCCAAAGACAACCCTGTGCAATAGAGACTTCGGCAGGGCAAAGATCAGCTTGTCATACCGGTGTTGAAATAAGGGGTCCGTGCTATAGCGCAACCGGCTCTCCACAGACAGGGATGAAGTGAAAGCCACAGGCGCGACCGGAACATCGAACAAGCCACCAGCGGCGTTTTGCAAGCGTTCCAGCACAATGTTCGTTCTTTCCACAAACCGGCGCGACAACGCCGCCAGTTCCATGTGGATGCGCTCGTCTTCCTGCGCCCGCCAGTCCTCAAAGACGGCTTCGACCTCGTCGAGCATGAACCGGTCGAGCAGCGCGCCAAGCTGTTGGCGGTTCTTGCTCGGCTGCTGGTTCCTGAGCTTGTTCAACCGGCTGCGCACCCGCGGCGCAGTCGAGGCAATGTGCTCCTTCAGATCGTTCTCGATGCGGGCAATGAGGGTGGCGGTATCCTGCCGCAGCAGATGGCGCACGTCCTTCAATTCCTGATCCGCTCGAGCCAGTGCCTCTTCGAGGGCGCTCTTCCTCGATGCCATCTCCTCGCCGCGCATGAATCGGGCGCGCTCCCCAACCATGGCTACAAACCGCAGTGTGCCTGCAATGCGCAACAAGTCGATGGCCACTGATTGAAACAGCGCCTGTTCCTTTTCCTCGACGGCAAAGTGGCGAAGACGGGCCATGAGCCGATCCATGCCATTGGACTCCGGGGGCATCTCTTCCAGCAGCTCTTTGATTACCAGCCGTGCGGAGAGCGGAAACACCTCTGGTTTTTTGATGCCGACATGGTTTCGCAGCTCATTTTCAAGAAACCAGACGACTGCTTCGACTTCATCGGGCGTGGCGATGTCCGTTTTGTTGACGACGAACAGAAGCTTGGGCACATCCTGGCGAAGGCGCCGGAAAAAGTCGGACTCGACGGCGGTTATCGCCGGGTCGACGGAGAGAACCGCAATGCCGGCATCCACCTCCGCAAGATAATTCTCCGTCGTCGAGGTGTTATGCCGGCGAGTGGAACCGATTCCGGGCGTGTCGATGAGGTCCACGCCCATGCTCAGGAACTGCGAAGGGTACGCGACCTCGGCGGAAGCGACCTGCTTTCTGTTCTCCGGGTTGCCGGCTTCAGTGATGTACTCATAGAGGCATTCGACTGCAATCTGCTCGGATTCACCCGTCCGGTAGAAGATCTTCGCCGAGGGAGTTTCTCCGTACGTGACCCTGGTAATGACGGAAGTGAGTGGCAGGACTCCCGTCGGCAGAACCCTCGCGCCCAGCAGCGCATTGATAAAGGAGCTCTTGCCCCGCTTTGTCTGTCCCAACACAGCCAGATTGAAGCGATTCTTCTTCAACTTCTCGGAGAGCGCTTCGAGTGACGCGCGCAAGTCTTCGGACTGGTTGTCTTCAGCAAGAACGGATAGTTCATCGATGGAGCGCAGGAGAGCCTTGCGAACCAACTGCAGGATGCCAGACTCGCCGGCCGGGGGATATGCCATGCATCACCTCTTATGACCGATTCAGAATTCCCTGGGGTCTCGTGGAGGTCCGGAAATACCGTACACATCCACATATATTATTGTGATCAGTACCTCTTCCCAGGGCATTTGCAGGAATGAGATGTACCAAGAGAGGAACGTGACCAGGCGGCTTCCCAATGCGAGCCTGGAAGGGGTTGTCGAGTGGATCGGAGAGATTTACTCCATTTCCTGGCTCAGGCCGGCTGGATTCAGATCGTTTGGCGATCCATCGAGGGCAAGAACCGCCTCTGGCTGTGCCAAACCCTGTTTCTCCCGTCGAATTGACGTACATGCGATTGTCCCGCGCCGCATGAGTCCGGCGCAGCCGGCGGATTCCGCTGCCGGTACAATGAAAGCGTGATGGAACTGGTGCAGATCGAATCGGCGCGGCGAACTCCGGCGCCCAAGCCCGAGTGGCTGAAGGCGCGCGCCCCGGTGGGCGAAAACTACCACGGCCTGAAGCGGCTGGCGCGGTCGCTGGGGCTCAACACGGTGTGCGAGAGTGCGCAGTGCCCCAACATCGGCGAGTGCTGGCACCACAAGACCGCGACCTTCATGATGCTGGGCAACCTGTGCACGCGGCGCTGCGGATTCTGCGCGGTGCCCAAGGGAAGGCCCGCGCCTATCGACTTCGACGAACCGCGCCGGGTGGCTGAGGCGGTAGCTACGCTGGGGCTGCAACATGCCGTGATCACCAGCGTGAACCGCGACGACGACCTGTTGGGCGGGGCGCGTGCCTTCGCCCTGGTCATCGAGGAGATTCGCCGCCAGGCTCCCGGCTGCCGGGTTGAGGTGCTGATCCCCGACTTTCAGGGCAACGAGGAAGCGATCCGGATTGTGGTTGAGGGCCGGCCCGAGGTGCTGAACCATAACACCGAGACCGTGCCGCGGCTCTACCGGGTGGTGCGGTCCGGAGCGCGGTATGAACGGACTCTGCGGCTGCTGGAGTTTTCAAAAGAGATTGCTCCGGGGGGAATGACTAAATCCGGCGTGATGGTGGGCCTGGGCGAGGAGACGGCCGAACTGCTGGAGGTCTTCCGCGACCTGGCGGCGGTCGATTGCGACATTCTGACCATCGGGCAGTATCTGCGCCCCTCGCGCGACCACCTGCCGATGGCCCGGCTTTACACGCCGCGCGAGTTTGCCGAGTTGAAGGCCGAAGCGCTCAAGATGGGCTTCCGCCATGTGGAATCGGGGCCGCTGGTGCGGTCGAGCTATCACGCGCACGAGCAGGCGGCATCGATGGGGCTGACGGTGGTGGTGTAGAGGCTATGAGTCTTGCGCGAGAAACTCCGCCGGGGTCACAATCCGTATTCCGTGATATGAATCGAGCACCAGCAAGTCCTTGTCGCCAGTAACGATGAATTGCGCTCCGGCAACCACCGCACATTCGAGCACCATATCGTCGTTCGGGTCGCGGCAAACGTGGGTGGCGCCAGATAGGGTGACATGGATCGCTCTCTTGAGGTATGCGGCGATCAGCCATTGAGCATCATCGGAAGACCACTGGAATTTCTCCACCAGGATGCGCCGAATCTCTGCATTGATCTCCAACGATGTTGCGAGCGTATGCCATCGCAGAGCCTTCTCGATCGACCGGATAGGCGCGGTGTACTTTCCACCGAACTGAAGGGCCGAGACCCACACGTTCGTATCGATAACAAGAATCACAAGCGGGCCCGGACTGCTGCGGCTTCCTTCTCCGCCCGCATCTCTGCCCGTACCTCAGCAACCAAGCGGGGGATGTCTTCTTCGGTGTATCCATGCGGATTCCGTGTTGCGGCATAGGCAGCCGTCTCGTCGAGCAGGCGACTGATCTCGTCCCTCTGGTAGACGCGGAAGGCCTCGCGCATGAGTTCGCTCATGGTACGATTCTGCTTCCGGGCAAGAGACTGGGCTCCTTCTGCCATTTCCGGCGGCATGGAGATGGTGAAAACGCGGGAGCGGCGGACTACTGGCATGGGAGCCTCCTGTACGACATTGTAATGGATTGCCGCACAGAACGCAATCATTCGGAAGATCGCTCCTTGAACGTCAGTTCGTTCCGTGTAGAGTACCTTTGCGCGGCGGGTAATTCGCTAATATAGTGTTTTGGACGTAGCGAGGACGAACCCAATGGCAGTCTCGACAATGGCCGGAATTCCGGCGCTCAAAGAACTCTCCGGCGACCTGAAGCGGCGCATGGACCAGGCAGTGGCCACATTCCAGGCCAGCCTGGCCTCCACGCGGACGGGCCGGGCCAACGTGCACATGCTCGACCAGGTCAAGGTGGACTACTACGGCACGCACACGCCCATCAGCCAACTGGCGCAGGTCTCCACGCCCGAGGCGCAACTGATCCTGATCGCTCCCTGGGACCCCAGCGTCATCAAGGAAATCGATAAGGCCCTGCGCACCGCCGATCTGGGCTTCAATCCCATATCGGACGGCAAGCTGCTGCGCGTGCCCGTTCCGCCCATGACCGAGGAGCGCCGCCGCGAGGTCTGCAAGCACCTGAACCGCGTGCTCGAGGAGCACCGGACGGCGGTTCGGAATGTCCGCCGCGACGGCAACGAAGCCTTGAAGAAGATGGCCAAGGAGAAAAAGATCAGCGAGGACGAGGAGAAGCGAGCTCTGGAAGAAGTCCAGAAGATGACCGACGAGGAAATCCGCCGCATGGAAGAGCTTTCGCGGAAGAAGGAAGCGGAAGTGATGCAGGTGTGAGAATCAGCACCGGTCCCGCCTCCATGAGTCTGTCAGGAGACTTCCCAGTTGGTGTTCAGCTCTTCGGTCGAGACGCGAGCCTAACCGTATTTCACTGCTTCGGACCGTCTTCACCCGGCTCCGCTGGACGGTTCCTTTTCGCGGGTTGCTTCGGCCGCGCTTCTGCGGCCCTACGAACAGCCTCCGCGTCCGCGATGTCCTGAGGCCTCCCAGCGGCCAGCTTCGACGCGATGAGGTCGGAAGCGGAGATGAAAAACGCCTTGAGGCCGCTTTTCGGATCGATTACGCCTTCAACGCGCCTTCCCCAGGCCGCCTCAAAATCGACGCCCGGAATATCGGGAAGAATATCGAACCCGTGCGGATCGTTTCCAAAACGAAAGAAACTGCCACGCTCGGCGAAGTCCTCTGGTCGAATGCCCTGGAGCGGTGCGCCGAACGCGGAGAGCGCGGCGTACGCCGCTTGCGCGTTAGCAGGGTCTGCTTTGATGAAAAGGTCGATGTCCTTCGTAAAGCGGGGCTGTGCGTGATAGATGACCGCGTATGCCCCCACAATGAGGTATCTAACGCCATGGGCATGAAAGGCGGACAAAAGGTCTTTGTAGTCTTGGTACATTCGGCTCGATCTCCCAACCTTTAAGCGCGTAGGCGGTCTGGATCATCTCCTCAACCGCGTCCATCCGCTCATGCACGGGCCGGCTCTGCCAATAACGATACTCGTCGGCCTTCATCTCATCGAAGCTCGTGTACTTGCGCAGGATCGCATTCATACTCCCATTGTTTCACTGGAAGGCGGCGGTTTCAATGCTCCATTTCGAGACTGAATTCTGAGACGCGCAATGCTACTTCTTCGCCCGCTTGTAGAACGGCAACGGCACCTGCTTCGCGCGAACCTGATTCGCGCGGACCTGGACCAATACATCCTGGCCGCTGGCGGCTACGGCCGCGGGGAGCAGCGCAAAGGCAATATTGGTTTTGAGGAAGGGCGCGGGTGAGCCGGAGGTAATCTGACCGATGGGTTCGCCGTCAAGTGAGAGCACGGAGTGCCCGTCGCGGGCGATGCCGCGGTCGACCATTTCGAGGCCTACGATCTTGCGCTTGGGGCCTCCGGCGGCTTGCACGGCCAGCAACGCTTCGCGGCCGATGAACTCGCCCTTGTCGAGCTTGAGCCAGCGGTCGAGTCCGCCCTCGAACACGTTGATGGAATCGGAGATTTCGTGGCCGTAGAGGCTCATGCCGGCTTCGAGGCGCAGGGTGTTGCGCGCGCCGAGGCCGCAGGGGCGGATGGCGAACTCCGCGCCCGCTTCCATGAGCGCGTTCCACATTTTCACAGTGGTCGGCTCGTCGGCGGGCAGGTAGACCTCGAACCCGTCCTCGCCTGTGTAACCGGTGCGCGCGATAAGCACATTGGGCACGCCGGCCACCGTGCCCCAGGTGAACCAATAGTTTTTGATCGCGGCGAGATCGACCTTGGTCAGCTTTTGCAGCGTTTCGAGGGCGCGCGGGCCCTGCACGGCCAGTTGCGAGTAGTAGCTGGAGTAGTCGCTGAGGTGGATGGAGGGCCATGTGCCTACCTGCTTACGAATCCAGGCGTAGTCCTTGTCCTTGGTGCCGGCGTTGACCACCAGGAGGTAGTCGTTCTCGCCGAGCCGGTGGACCAGAATGTCGTCTACGAATGTGCCCTCGGAGGTGAGCAGGGCGGAGTAGTGGGCCTGGCCGTCCTGGAGGCGCGAGGCGTCGTTCATGGCGATGTGCTGGACGGCGGCCAGAGCGCCGGGACCGCGGAACTGGATTTCGCCCATGTGGCTGACGTCGAACAGGCCCACGCCGGTGCGGACGGCGAGATGCTCGGCGATGACGCCGCCGCCGGGGCCGGGGCCCCCAGCGACGGGTTCCGCCGCGGCGGATCGCTGGGGTGTGAAGCTGGGGTACTCGACCGGCATATCCCAGCCGCCAAAGTCCACCATTTTGGCCTTCAGGGCACGATGGGTGGCGTTGAGAGCGGTTTTCCTGAGCAGGGGGGCGATGGGGAGGACGGGAGTGGACTGGACTGGGGAATTCATGGGCATACCTTTCAGCAACTGTTGCTCTACCCTTCTCACGATAGGGATTGGGCGGCGGCGGGGTCAAACCGGGGGTGGATGGCGGTTAGGATGAAGAGGACCGCCGGACCGGAATGGAAGCTGAGGCAGAGGACTGGGGAAAGTGGGAAGGGTGCGAGCATGAATCGTTTTCGGGGGATCCTGATGCTGGCGGCGGCGGGGATTGCGCTGTGGCGGGGATGGAAGATTCACACGGGGCTGTATGCATGGATGGCGTATGGATTGGGGGTGGCGGCGCTGGGGCTGGCGGTGTGGCACCTGACGCGGAAGGCGGACCGGCGGCGGGTGTGAGCTGCCAACATTTTCCTTGCGGGCAACTCGCGAGGCAACGCCGGGTTCTTACCGATGCAGCGGGCGGGCATTGAGACCGGCACGCGGAGGGAAGAGATGGGGATCGCAATGTGCAATGCGCTGGCGCTGCTGTGCTGGCGCGGGTCCAGGTTTTTTCACGGCAATTTCAGGGGCAACGATATTGTTTGGCTGCTGATCGGAGTGGTACTCGCGGTGGTGGTGATCTGGGCGCTCAGGCGGCGGAAACGGCGCCGGTTTTAAGCTGTTTTCCCGAGCATTTACTCCTCAGGACCTGCCAAATACTCTCCACTCACACCTTTGCTGCGAAGAAGGCTGCGACGGCGGCGGCTGGAAACTGACACTCGACAATTTACTTCTTCCGCGCGCGCCAAAACGAGCTGACGCTCAGATAGAGAAAGACCGCCATGACGCCGGCGGCGAGCAGGAAGGTGCTGTGATCGTGGCCGAGAGCATCTTGGCTGTGAGCGTAGCTGGCTCTGGTTCGCCAGAGGGTTGGAGCAAAGACGACTACGGGCAAGAAAAAGAAGACGCCGGTGACTTCGAGCCACAGGATGCCGCCTACGCGGCGAAAGGGGCGCAAAAAGCCGCCCACGCCGCGTGCGACGCCCCTGGCAGCGTGGCCGGCAGCCTGACCGGCGGCGTGGCTTTGGGCGGCAGTGCCGGCAACCGGGCGGGTGGGCAGGTTGGCCGCGGACACACCCGTTGCGGGGGCACTGACGGCGGCTTTTGCATTGGCAGCGGCGCGCTGGCCGGCGATGCGTCCGGCAACGCGCAGGCCAATGCCCAGGGCGCGGCCGATGGAGTGAGGCTTCATTCCGTTTATGATGGTAGCAGCGACGCTCGCCGAGGCGCTTTTTCACCGTTTGTGGCCGCTTCCCTGTTGCCGCTGAACGGCGATGGAAGTAAGGTAGAGGAATCCTACGCCGCAACCCGCGCCCTTTTCCTGCGCTGGCCGCGCCACTGGAGGTACCCATGACATCCCGTCTGCGCGAACTGATTCAGCAACTGGGCGAGGCCATCCACGAGTCGGTCATCGAGAGCGAGCAGATCGCCGGGGTGGTGCAGGATATTCGCAAGTACGGTTTCGACGTGTTGCTGATGCTGGAGGCCACGATCGGGTTGAACGAGGTGGCCGCCAAGGAGGACGCCGAGGCCGTTACGGTGCAGGGCGGCGAGGCCGCGTCCTTTACCCAGAACGATCTCCACTTTCTCCACTCGTTGCGCATCGCCGTCGAGGGCGAGGCGGAAAATGCGGCCGAGTCGGACACAGAGTAGCCTGGCCGGCCGGAGGGGATTCCGTTGGCGGGACTGTTGGTTTGGGGCGATAATCAGCGTATGGCGACTCTGCCCAATTCGGAAGAACCCTGGACCGTGCGGGAATATCTGCGGACGAGTTGGAGCCCGGACCGCGAGTTTGTGGATGGGCGGATCGAGGAGCGGAACTTGGGCGAGAAAGAGCACTCCATCGTTCAGCGGTATCTGACGTTTCTTTTCATGCTTAAGCGCGCGGAATGGGGAGTCGAGGTGTTTCCCGAACTTCGCACACAAACCAAGCCGAGGAATTTCAGGGTTCCGGATGTGCTGGTGATGCGGGCGCAGGACAAATTCGAACGCTATGTGACGCATCCGCCGCTGATTGCTATCGAGATTCTTTCGCCGGAAGATTCGGTCAGCGCCATGCAAGGGAAGGCCGCGGAGTATCGGAGCTTTGGAGTCCAGAATATCTGGATCATTGATCCGGAGCCGCGAATCGCCTATAGATATACTTCTGCCGGACTGGAAGAAGTGCGGACCGGCGAACTCACCGTGCCGGAGACGCCGATCCGCGTGGTGCTGAACGAGATGTTTGCGGAGCTGGATCGGGCGTGAGGTGGTTTCCTTGTCACTGGAGGCCACCGAAAGAAGGCCTTTATGTAGACAACCAAGAACCGCCCGAGATACAGCCGCGACAACCGGCTTACCCGATCGGCCCGGCGCGCAGTCGACTCTCTATTCAGTCGTTTTGCCGTCGAAGTGCTCGTTGTCGGCCTCCGCAGCGGCACGGGTATGGTGTACGACGCCGTCCCGATGATTCGGCGGCGCATAGATCGTATAGAGCTTCATTGGGACATTGCCGGTATTGATGATGTTGTGATTCATCCCACCCGGGACTACTACTGCGGAGCCAGCGCGGATCGGCGTCCGAACGCCATCGAGAACCGCCTCACCGGTCCCCTCCTCCACGCGAAAGAATTGGTCGGACTTGTGGGATTCCGCCCCGATCTCTTCCTTGGGCTTTAACGCCATGACGACGAGTTGGCATTGCTTTGTCGTGTAAAGCACCCGACGAAAATCGTCATTCTTAATTGCGAGATCCTCGATGTCTTGCACAAAACCTTTCATAACGACTCCTTTTTTGTTTTGTTCGACGGACGAAGTTTGTTGCGCTCCGGCCATTCCAAGCCCCATCGACATCAATACCGCACTTGCAACTACCGCTATCTTTTTCATGCTTCGCTCCTTGCCGATAACTGCTCCACATACGGGTAGTACAGAGTGAAGGCCAAAAGGCAATGCGATAGGATTAGCTTTTTCCAACGTTTCCGGCTATTGCCCTAAAACCAGCATCCACTATACACTCTATTACCCGCCGAGTGTCGGGTCCTGGTTTTTAAACCAGGCGAGTGCGTGCTCAAAATGCTGTAGATCGAAATCTGGCCAATATTCATCCCGGATATAGAAATCCGCATAAATCGATTGTACCGGAAGAAAACCGCTTAATCGGCGTCTTCCTCCCCAGCGTACGATCAAATCCAGACGCGAAACCTCACCTGAACGCAGGCCGCCGTTTTTAAGACCGGCCAGATCCCATTCCCAGCCATAGTTGACCAGTAGATTCACCTTCATTCCGACACCCTGGCGATG
>PMYL01000018.1 GCA_003170825.1 Acidobacteriaceae bacterium | reverse complement strand
ACTGAGAATTAGCTGCTTGACAACAAGAAAACAGCAAGAAAAATGGTTGGGAAGAACCCCAGTTTTCGCTCTGTGATTACCGCCGATCAACTGAATTCCCAGGCAGTGCTTTACAGAATCCGCTTCACAAACCGCCTTCCGCGAATCTCATACTCCCCGCTTGCCACACGGGCAATGGCCTCGCTGTAGGCGATGTGTTCCTCGGCCAGGATGCGCTCAGCCAGCGAATGCGCGTCGTCGCTCTCCAGCACCGGAATCGCCCGCTGCACCACAATCACCCCGTGGTCCAGGTGCTCATCCGCAAAGTGGACCGTGCAGCCGGTCACCTTTACCCCGTACTCGAAGGCTTGCTCCTGCGCCTCCAGGCCTGGAAAGGCCGGCAGCAGCGACGGATGAATATTCAGAATCCGGTTGGGAAATGCAGCCAGAAACTCCGGCGACAGCAGCCGCATATAGCCTGCCAGGCAAACCAGGTCCACGCGGTGAGCTCGCAGGCAGGCAATCGCGTCGGCGTCATGCTCCTGGCGCTTGCGCCCCTTGGAGACAAGAACCTCGCTCGTCAGCCCCAGCTCCTGTGCCTTCGCCAGGCCGTCCGCCTCGGCCACATTCGAGACCACCACCGCAATCTCCACGCCCTTCAGCCTTCCGGCGCGGATCGACTCCGCAATGGCCAGAAAATTCGACCCGCGGCCGGAGAGCAGGATTCCCAGCCGGACCGGATCGCGGCCGGCCTTCGCGGGGGCAGCGCTCATGTGTACTGCACCCGGCGCTCGCCCTTCACCACGCGCCCAATCACGTAGAACTTCTCCTCCGCCCGGTTCAGCAGGTTTTTCGCGCGCGTGAACTTCTCCGCGGGCACGGCCGCAATCAGCCCCACGCCCATGTTGAAGGTGCGCATCATCTCTTCCTGCGACACCTGGCCCAGCGTGCGCAGATGCTCAAAAATCGGCAGCACCGGCCACGAGCCTATCTCCACCTGCGCTCCCGTGTTCTTGGGCAGGATGCGGGGCAGGTTCTCCGTGATGCCGCCGCCGGTGATGTGCGCCATTCCGGTCGTCAGCCCCGCCGTCACCAGCTTCTGAATCACATGGAGGTAGCTGCGATGGGTCCGCATCAGCGCCGCGCCGGCCTTCTCCCTGATCGCGGTTACATATTGCGTGGGCTTGTAGCCGGCCACCTCGAAAAGCAGCTTCCGCGCCAGCGAGTAGCCGTTGGTATGCAGCCCCGTCGAGGGCAGCCCGATCAGCACGTCTCCGGCCTTGATCCCCGCGCCGGTCACCATCTTGTCGCGGTCCACTGCGCCCACGATGAATCCCGCCAGATCGTACTCCCCTTCGGCATAGAATCCCGGCATCTGCGCCGTCTCCCCGCCGATCAGCACACACCCGTTGGCCTTGCACGCATCCGCCAGCCCGGTCACCACGCTCTCGGTCACCTCCGGGTCCAGACGGCCGGTCGCCAGGTAGTCCAGAAAAAACAGCGGCGTTGCGCCCTGCACGGCAATGTCGTTCACGCAGTGGTTCACCAGGTCCGCGCCCACCGTCTGATGCAGCCCCAGCTCGAAAGCCACCTTCAGCTTGGTGCCCACTCCATCCGCCGAGCTCACCAGGATGGGATTCTTCCAGCGCTGCAAGTCCAGCCGGAACAGCGCGCCAAAGCCGCCGATGCCGCCTAACACATTGCGGTTGAAGGTCTTCTGCGCCAGGTACTTGATACGCTCCTTGGCGCGGTCGCCACTGCGGATGTCCACACCGGCGTCTGCATAGGTCACGGATTTTGATTTGGGTTCGTCAGGCACAGTGCGGCTTTCTACGGATGGATTTTCTGGCGCGGATGGCCGAAAGGTCGATTTTAGCAGGATTTGCGGTATGCGGCTGACAATGAACGAACAGGTTTCCGTCCCGAGCCTGGAAATTCTCGAATAAAAATGACAAGTCGGCTTGACAAAGGATATTCCTCGCGCTACTCTGTTCTGGAAAGCTGACTTTACATGTTGCCCACAATCTCAAACCGGATCAAAGAACTGCGCACCGCTCGCGAATGGACACAGGAGCAGTTGGCGCAGGCCGCCGGTGTCTCCCGCCAGAGCATAAACTCCATCGAGCGTAACCGCTATGTGCCCAGCCTCGAACTGGCGCTGATCTTCGCCCGTCTCTTCGCCTGCCCCACCGACCAAATCTTCCAGTTGGAGAAGGAAAAATGAAACCTCACATCCTCAGCAAGATCCCGATTCTTGGCCAATTCGTCGATGAACGCTTCCTTGAGCACCGCCGCCGCTCCAGCAGCATCGCTGGCTTTGCCACGGTCTTCGTCGCCCTCGGCCTTTGGGAGTACCGGCTTTTGGTCGATCAAATCTGGGATTGGGATCTATTTGCCCTCATCGCTACCTTCGCTGTTGTCAAGACTTCGTTGTTCTTCTGGTACCGCTTCCACGACTGATCGAAACTCAATCCATTCAAGGAGGAATCAATATGTGTCTCTGCCATCGCCAACTCGATCCCAAAACCCGGCGCCTGATGCGCATCGCCTACCTCTCGTTCATTCTCGGCATTCTGCTGTGGAACTCCGAGCGCTGGAATTGGGTGCATGGCTTCAGCCAGATTGAACTGAATTGGCTCCACGCATTCACAGGCTTTTTCTTCGGCCTGTACATTGCCATCATCCTCTTTGGGCTGCGGAGCGCTCGCCGTTGCCGTGCATCTGAACCCGAAAATCTATAGAAACCGCGCCCGCTCCTCGGCCGTAGGAACCGGGCAGCTATTCAGCCGCCCCCAGATGCGGTAGCGCCACCGGGCGATGAGCCGGTAGCCCAGGTCGCGCACCGGCCGCGGAATCCAGCCCAACGCAACGCCCACGGCCGGCCAGGGCCGCGGCAGCTCGCCCAGCAGAGCCAGAACCGCACCCGAGCGGCCTAGCATTCGCTCCGCCGGACCCCCAGGATCGCACACTACTAGGATCGTGCCGGGATCCAATCCCTGGCCGGTTGCGCTGAATCCATGCCGCGCCAGCAACCCGGCCACCTTCGGCGACTCGGAGGCCGCAAATCGCAGCCTGTCCCGCCGGTCGCGCCGCAAGAGCCACCGCACCGACCGGTTGCACAGCCCGCAGCGGCCATCGAAGACGACCAGCAGGTGATCGCCGATCCCATCCAGTTCGCTCACACTCAAGGGGATGCCGGCGCGGAGCCGGCAGATTCAATTCAGCGAATGCGCGACCATCCGCCTTCTATACTGAACCCACCATGAGTTCCAAAATCCACGCCCAGGCCCACACCCGCTCCCAGGCCCTTCAGCAGCGCGCCGAACGCTACTTTCCCGGCGGCGTCAACTCGCCGGTGCGGGCCTTTCGCGCGGTGGGCGGCGCACCGCCGTTCGTCGAGCGGGCCGAGGGCGCTTGGCTCATTGACGCCGACAGCAACCGCTATATCGACTACTTCGGCTCCTGGGGGCCGATGATTCTGGGCCACGCCTTTCCGCCGGTGGTCGAGGCCATCCAGCGCGCCGCCCGCAACTCCGCCAGCTTTGGCGCTTCCACGGCCGCCGAGGCCGACCTGGCCGAGCGCGTCATCGCCTGTTTCCCGGCCATTGAAAAGCTCCGCTTCGTCAGCTCCGGCACGGAGGCTACCATGTCGGCCATCCGGCTGGCCCGCGCCGCCACTGGCCGCAAGATTATCGTCAAATTCGAGGGTTGCTACCATGGCCACGCAGACGGCCTTCTGGTCAAGGCCGGCTCCGGCGTTGCCACCTTCGGCATTCCCGGCTCGGCCGGCGTTCCCGAGGAGATCGCCCGCCTCACCCTCGCCCTGCCTTACAACGATCTGCCTGCGGTCGAAGCCGCCTTTGCCGCGCATCCCAACACCATAGCCGCCGTCATCCTCGAGCCGGTCGTCGGCAACGCCGGCTGCATTCCGCCCCTGCCCGCCGCGGAGGGCCTGCCCGCCGTGGCGGGCGCCCCCGGCTATCTGTCCGGCCTGCGCACCATAACCGCTCGCGAAGGAGCCCTGCTCATCGTGGATGAAGTCATGACCGGCTTCCGCGTGGCCCTGGGCGGGGCGCTGGAACTCTACGGCATCGACGCGGACCTGGTCACGCTGGGCAAAATCGTCGGCGGCGGCCTGCCCGTGGGCGTCTTCGGCGGCAAGCGCGCCTTCATGGACCTGCTGGCCCCGCTCGGCCCCGTCTACCAGGCCGGAACCCTCAGCGGCAATCCGCTGGCCATGGCCGCCGGCATCGCCACAGTCAGCTATTTACAGGACCACGCCGCCCAGGTCTACCCTCAGCTCGAAGCCACCGCCAAAGCCGTGGCCGAAGGCGTCGCCGCCGAAGCCGTCCGCGCCGGCGTTCCCCTCACCCTCAACCGCGTAGGCTCCATGTGGACCTGGTTCTTTACTCCCGACCCAGTAACCAACTATACCCAGGCCGCCCTCAGCGATACCGCCGCCTTTGGCCGCTTCCACCGCGCCACGCTTGACCAGGGCGTCTGGCTCCCGCCCTCGCAATTCGAAGCCGCATTCCTGAGCACGGCCCACGGCGCGGAAGAGGTCGCCGCCACCATCGCCGCCGCCCGCGAAGCCTTCAAGGCTGTCTAGACCCAATAAGCACCGTACCCCATCCTTTCCGCTTTTTTCTGCAGAAAGAGTGGGGTACCAGGAACCTCAATCCACTCGTGGCCTCAACTCCACGCGTCCAGCGTCACAAAACGGTGGGTAGCCTTGTAGCGCTCAATGAGCCGCCCGGCAGCAGCCATGGACGGGCCCCGATCCGCGGCCATCTCCCGATGGCTGCCGTCGTGGAGCACGATATTGGCTGCCCGGCCCCGCCGCTCCAGCCGGTCGATCTTGCTCGTGAGCCGCGCGATAATCCTCTCCACTGAAGGCTCCTTCCAGTCCGAGGTCATCGCGTTCCACAGCACTGGCGTCATCCCCAACTCCCTCGCCACGCGGAGCACCACGGGCCGGCGCGCTCCATAAGGCGGACGAAAATACCTGACCGGCGCGCCCGCAATCTCTTCCAGCGTTTGGTTGGTCCGGGTCAGCTCTTCCCGCACCCGTCTGGCCGAAGTGAGCGCCAGGTTGGGATGGCTCCAGGAGTGATTCCCGATCAGGTGTCCGGCCGCAACGATCCGCCGCACCAGCTCCGGCTCTGCCTGGGCATGGCTGCCCACCAGGAAGAACGTTGCCCGCACATCGTAGCCGGCCAGAATATCCAGCAGCCGCGGCGTCCACGCCGCATTGGGACCATCGTCGAAGGTCAGCGCCAGCTCGCCGGGCCTGCGAGGCGCAATCAGCGTCCGCCCAAACAGTTGCGACCCCGGCCACATCGCCGCATAAGCGCAGCCGCCCGCCGCCAGACCCAGCGCGGCCACCGCGCCGATCCCAGCGTAAATCCCTGTGGCCAATGGTGACAGCATGATGCCTTCCAGTGTGCAGCGCCGAGGGCAGGAACCGCAAGCACTTAGGCCCCCCTCCCGCGCCCCCCACCTAGCGGAATTGGGACACTCGCATTGCGCCCGGCCCCGCCTTCGGGCGTATACTCGGTTTGTTCGGGTCGCATCCTGAGTGAACGGAGCGGCACTGGAGAGCCTCATGAGTGTTACCAACTTCCCCGGCGGCGCTGATCCCGCGCCCCACGCCAACCCCATCACAAAAGTCACCATGCCCGCGCTCTCAGAAATGAAGCGCAAGGGCAAGCCCATCTCCGCGCTCACCGCCTACGACTACTCCTCCTCCCGCCTTGCCGACGAAGCCGGCATCGATCTGCTCCTGGTAGGCGACTCGCTGGCCATGGTGGTTCTGGGCCACGAGAACACCCTCGCCGTCACGATAGACGAGATGCTCCATCACACCCGCGCCGTCCATCGCGCCGTGCGCCGCGCGCTGCTGGTGGCCGACATGCCCTTTGGCAGCTATCACGGCACAGTGGCCGAGGGTCTCGCCAACGCCATTCGCTTCGTCAAGGAGGCCGGCGCCGAGGCCGTCAAGATCGAAGGGCCGCGCATCGAACTGGTCCGCGCCCTCACCGAGGCCGAAATCCCCGTCGTCGGTCACCTGGGCCTTACCCCGCAAAGCATTCACCGCATGGGCGGCTACCGCGTCCAGGCCCGCACCGCCGAAACCGTGCTGCAACTCAAGGCCGACGCACAGGCCCTGGCCGACGCCGGAGCCGGCGCGCTGGTTCTCGAAGGCGTTCCCCGCGAGGTAGCCGCGGCGATCACCGCCGAGTTGCCCATTCCTACGATTGGTATAGGCGCCGGTCCCGATTGCGACGGCCAGATCCTCGTCTTCCACGACCTGCTGAACCTGACCTTCGCGCCCGCGGCCAAGTTTGTCCGCCGCTACGCCGACGCCGGCGCGCTCATCCGCACCGCCATCGAACACTATCGCAAGGACGTCGAGCACCGCGCCTTCCCCTCGGATGAAGAAAGCTATCATCTGCCCGAAGCGGCGCGTAGAGCCCTCGACGGAATTGAGAAAACGGGCACGTTGAGAAAAGCCTGATGGAAATCCTCCGCACCGTAGCCGAACTCCGCCAGTGGTCCCGCACACTCAGAATCGATGCCCGGAACGATGGAAGAAACCTGATCGGCCTCGTCCCCACCATGGGCGCTCTGCACGCCGGCCACGCCTCGTTGATCCGTGCCGCCAAAGCCTCGGTCGGCTTTGTCGCCGTCAGCATCTTCGTCAACCCCACCCAGTTCGGGCCAAACGAAGATTACTCTCGCTACCCGCGCAGCTTCGAGGCCGACTGCGCGCTCGCCCAGGCCGAAGGGGCAGATGTAGTCTTCGCCCCCACAGTCGAAGAACTCTACCCAGCCGGCGCAGCCACCTTTGTCGAAGTCGAAGGCCTTGGCAACCGCCTCGACGGCGCATCGCGCCCCGGCCACTTTCGCGGCGTAGCCACCGTCGTCGCCAAGCTGCTCATCGCCACTGAAGCCGACCGCGCCTTCTTCGGCCAGAAGGACGCCGCCCAGGTTGCCTTGCTCCGCCGCATGGTCGCCGACCTCCGCCTCCCCGCCGAAATTGTGGTCTGTCCCATCGTCCGCGAGCCCGACGGCCTGGCCCTCAGTTCCCGCAACCTCTACCTCAGCCCCGCCGAACGCAACCAGGCCCTCACCCTCAGCCGCGCCATCCGCCAGGTGGAAGCCCTTTTAGCCTCCGGCGAACGCCACTCCAGCGCCCTCATCGCATCGGCCCGCCAAACCTTCGCCACCGAACCCGCAATCCGCATCGACTACATCGCCCTTGTCGACTGGACAACCCTGGAACCCGTAGAAGACGCCACGCCCGGAAGCCTCTTCGCCGTCGCCGCATGGGTCGGCTCGACGCGCCTGATCGACAACACGATCCTCGGCTGACGCGGCCTTCCCGCCTGCCGCAAAGTCAATTGCGCGGCTCCTTTCCGGTCGGCGGTTTCCCCAATTCTCTCCGCATCTCCAGTCCTGGGAGCCGAATCCTATCTGTAACGGAACGGAGGTTCTCCATGCATCACCTTCACTTCAATCACCTGGCTATCCTGGTTGCGGCCCTCATTCAGTGGGTCCTGGGCGCGCTCTGGTACTCCCTGCTCTTCGCCAAGCCGTGGATGGCCCTGACTGGCCACAAGCCCGGCTCAAGGCCCAAGGGCGCCGTCGTCGCCATGGTCACGTCCTTCTTCGGAGGGCTCGTCTTAGCATTCGTTCTGGCGCATATGGTCCTCTGGTCCGGCGCCACGACCTTTTGCTGGGGCGCATTCATCGGCTTCATCTGCTGGCTGGGCTTCATCGCCGCGCCGCTACTCTCTGAAACAATGTATGAGAAGCGCCCCTTCAAGCTCTTCGCCATCAATACCGGCTACTGGCTGCTGGCCCTGCTCATCTCCGGCGGTCTGCTGGCCGCGTGGCATTGAGTTGTAACGGGCCAACTGCCCGTTACAATCGAGGCATGAGCAAACACGTCATCGCAACCGACAAAGCCCCTGCCGCCATCGGCCCCTATTCCCAGGCCGTGCGCGTGGGTAACCTTGTCTTCACCGCCGGCCAGGCCGGTGTCGACCCGGCGACCCAGCAGGTGGTCGCCGGCGGCATCGTGGAACAGACCGCGCGCACTTTCGAAAACCTGAAGGCCATCCTCGAAGCAGCCGGCACGAGCCTCGCCCAGGTAGTCAAGGCCACCGTCTTCCTCAAGGACATCAATGACTTCGCCGCCATGAATGCGGTCTACGCCAGCTGCTTTGGGCAAGCTGCCGCCCCGCTGCCGGCGCGCACCACCGTCGAAGCCGCCCGCCTGCCCAAGGATGTTCTGGTGGAAATCGATCTGATCGCGGAGGTCTGAAGGCAGTCCAAAGCCCCGTGCCCCATCCTTGCGACTTTCTTCTGTCGCAAGGGTGGGAGACCACGAACCTCAACCGGATCACAATTCATCCAGGAGGAATTCATTGAGCGAAACACCCGAAAAGATTGTGCGCACCGAAGCCGAGTGGCGCGCGCTGCTCACCCCCGAGCAGTATCAAATCCTCCGCGAAAAGGCCACCGAGAGCGCCTTCACCGGAGTCCTCACCGAGAATCACGAGACCGGCAACTACCACTGCGCCGGCTGCGGGGCGCTCCTGTTTCTGAGCGGAGCCAAGTTCGACTCCGGCTGCGGCTGGCCCAGCTTCACGCTGCCCGCCGGCTCCAAGATCATCGCCGAGCACGAAGACCTGAGCCTCGGAAGGCGCCGCATCGAGGTCACCTGCGCTCGCTGCGGCGGTCACCTCGGCCACGTCTTCTCCGACGGCCCCGCGCCCACCGGCCTCCGCTACTGCATCAACTCCGCCAGCCTCACCTTCACCCGGCAAGACCAGAACCCAGCCGGCTGAACCAGACCCGTAACCGAGCTTCGAATCTCATTTAGAGCATTATCACACTAGCTGTACCCAGTTATGACAGGTTCTGAACCAGGCTGCGGCGTTGTCCGGGGTAATGTTCGGAAGGGCATTTCTGATTGCATGATAGAGTTCTTCACTGCTGCGCGCCTTGGCTGTGCGGAGCATCTGTTTCAGCTTTGACCAAGCTTTTTCGATGGGGTTCAAGTCGGGCGA
>PMYL01000012.1 GCA_003170825.1 Acidobacteriaceae bacterium | reverse complement strand
GCCTGCGCCGAGGCCGCCGATGTGCCGTCCGCGTCAACCGCTTCAACCTTGAAGTAGTAGGTCGTCGAAGCCGCGAGACCGGTGTTGGAGTAGCTCGGACTCGTTAGCCCACTCGCAACCAGGTTGCCCGAGCCCGGAGTGAATCCGCTGGTGGTGCTGCGGTAGACGCTGTAGGAGCTGATGGTGCAGTTGGCCGGAGGGGTGACCGCCGTCCAGGTCAAGCCGATGACGCTGGAGGAAGATGCCGTCGCCGCCAGTCCAGTTGGCGCCGAGGGAACCGCGCTGCAAGTGCCGCCAAGCGTAGTGCCGCTTCCCTGCGCCGAGGCTGCCGATGAACCATCCCCGTCAGCCGCTTCTACCTTGTAATAGTAGGTTGTTGAGGCAGCCAGGCCGGTATCCCCATACGACGCGGTGCTCAGGCCCGATGCTATCTGATTGCCCGAGCCCGGCGTGAACCCGGAGGTCGTGCTGCGGAACAGGTTGTAGCTCAAAGTGCAACCCGATCCGGCAGTGCTGGCGCCCCAGGTTACGTTGATTGCGCTGGAAGAAGTTCCTGTCCCGGAAGGCGTTCCAGGGACGGTTGGAACCGCGGTGCAACTGCCGCCCGAACCTCCCCAGGAGCTTACATAGCTGATGTAGGATGCGGCATCCGCCACCGTGCCCGCATTATCGGTTGTGCCGCTGTCAGAGGCGAGGGTATAGGTGATTTGGCCGCTTCCAGCCAGGAACACAGACACCGAATCGGTGAACTTGACTCCGCTGGCGACCGGGGCGGAGATCCCGCTGTTGGCAATGATAGCTACTCCCTGACTGAAGTAGGAGTAAACACCGATGCCGTAGGCCTGGTGAGACGTGACCGTCGGCGCGACATTGTAGGACGCGTAACCGTCCACGCTGCCGTTCATCCATGCGGCCTGGCTGGGAACGTCATAGGGCATTTCGCTCTGGTAGAAGATGGTCTCTCCGCCTTCGCCGTTCCATACGACCTGCTCTGCCTCGTAGTGCTCGACAGCCAGGCCCAAGGCCGTGACGTTGTCCCCGTTCACGACCAATCCATTCATGGCGACGTTGCCGGTCCAGGAGGCGTCGGTCCCGTGGTCGGCGCGCCATGACCACATGTTGTCGATAATGACGTTGTCACTATCGATTTCCGTGGCTACGGTGGCGGTTCCCGCGGTGGCTCCGCCAATGCGGAAGTTCACATCGTTGATCGACGTGGGGTTGCTTGCATGGCTGACGCGCGATCCACCCTTCACTCCTACCTCGAGGAGTACCGGCGAGTTGACCGGGCCGGCGTCGATGAGCAGTCCGGCGATTTGCACGCCGTCCACGTCGGCTACAGTAAGCGCCGCTGTTCCCGTCTGCGGGACCAGATTCGCGTAGCCGAGTCCGAGTACCACCGTGTTGGCGTTGGTTACATTGATGGCCCCGGAATACTTGTAGATGCCAGGGGTCAGAATGAGGTTTTCGCCTGAAGCCAGCGCGGCATTGATCGTGGCCAGCGAGGTTGAGGGTGTGGCGATCAAGAAGGTGTTGATGGCCAGAGAGTTGCCGGGGCCCGGATTGCTGCTTGTCCAGCTTGGGCCAACGGAATTGGTCCTCAATGTCGGCGAAAATACCCAGTAGTTGCCGCCGCTATCCTGATAGAGGAAGGGCTTTTCACGGACTACCGGGGTTGAGGCAAGCACGCAATAGTTATTGCCGCCGCCGCCCCAGGCAGCGGCCGGGGCGCCGTTATCCCCGGAGAAGGTCATGTTCCAGAGGTTCCCCGTCCAGCCAGCAAAGTTGCTGTTGCGGGTATACCACTGCTGCTGAGAGCAGGATTGGATGTTGCCGGTGATCACGCTGTCGGCTATAAATCCACCACTTGCCTCACCGCAGTTGGTATTCGTAAGTTCCACACTGTCATTGATATCCATGCGCCGGAAAGCGGCTCCCTGCGAAACGCCCCACTGCTCAATGTCGCCTGAAGGGAGGGACATGGTCATATTCTCAATGGCCCGCCAGAAATTTTGCGTCAGATTCCCATTGCTGTCCGTGGTGTTGACCGTCAGGTAGCCGTTGGTGATGGAGGTTGTGGTGGGCTCCTCGCCAAGGCCTGCAACGGACTCGTAATAGCCGACCTGGGATTCGACGCCACTGTATGTGCCGGGCTCGAAAAACACAGCATAGCGATTGGTGCTGAACTGCGCGTTGCCGGCCAGCGTGGCGAGAGTCGAATTGATCGTCGACACCGAAGTGCTGGGAGTAAAGACGTAGACGTTGGGGCCAAAGATCGTCGAGTTCTGCGCGAAGGCCGAACTGCCCCAGAAGAGAAGCGCCACGAGCGTCAGGCAAAACAGCAGCCGGCTCACGACCTTCAAGCAAGTTGTGCGATTATTCATCAGAGAACCTCTCAACAACGATTGTTTTGAGCTGCCGGCAATACGAACTGAATGCGTGTATGCCTCGGCTCCAGTGGGATCGGGGGAGTACAAAGGGACGTGTCCTGAGCAAACAAGGCACCCTACTCGCCACTTCTTTGATTTGCGTCGTTCGCAGGGGGCCGGGGAATGCAATAGCGCGATACTCTGCGCACGAGCGCTCAACTGGCAAGTGAGTCGCCGTTCATTCACGGTTAGAGAGGCTTGCATGGTTGCGGGAACCGCGCCTCAACCAATCGCAGGCCTACGTTTGCGCGGCGCGAATATCTGCCTTAACCTTCCGTAAGTCATTGATTTATAAGGAGAAATAGAGCAAGTGCGGGCATTTTCGGCCGCAACCGTCGTTGTCTACGTTACTTCGGTTAGGGACCGTTAATTGGCACTTCCGCCGAATCTATTTTGAGGAATATAATAATAACGCTAGAATCGTGAAGGAAAATTGCACCCTATGACGTTGGCGCATTCCACAATTCGTACCAACCAGGAAGAGGGATGGCAGGAACTGCAAGCCGTGCTTCAGTCGGGCATCCTGGACAAAGCGCCAAATCTTCGGCGTTTCCTGGAGTACGTGGCGGAGCGGTATTTTGCTGGAAAGACCGATCAGGTGAAGGAATACAGCATCGCCGTGGAGGCGCTGCATCGTCCGGCGCAGTTTGACCCCCAATCGGACACCATTGTGCGCGTAACGGCTCACGGATTGAGGGAGAAGCTGGAGCGGTATTATGCGAGGGAGGGTGCTGACCACCCGCTCCAGATTCGGCTTCCGGCCGGCAAATATGAGCTGCAATTCGAACCCAAGAAACAGGCGTTGATGGCGCCTGCCGGTCCTGTCGATACCTTGCCGGCGCTCGAAGAACCGGTGCGGAATGTGCCCCGCACAAGCCGTCGTGTGAGGATGATTTTGGCGGGAGTGGCCGTTGCTGGAGCAGCGGTTCTGATGTTGCTGGGAAGCAGTTATTTAAGGCACAGGCAACCGGGAGTGCCGGCAAAGCCGGAGAGTCTTGTGCCCGTAGCGGGGACTGGCGGCGGTCCAGGACCAGCGGAACCAGCCGGGACGGCACAGGATCGAACCATCCGCATTCGATTTGGCGCAGCCTCGAACTCCTATGTGGATGTTGCCGGCCAGACATGGAGCGCCGATCAATACTGCAAGGGAGGATCCACCTTCTCCCATCCGAATCGCGATATTCAGGGAACAGACGATTTACCGCTGTTTCTGAACGGACGCCAAGGCAAGTTCCAATGCAAAATTCCCGCTCCGCCCGGGAGCTATCAACTTCTGTTGCTTTTCGCCGACACGGAGGGCGATAAAGAGGGAGCCGGACAGGTTGTTTTATCCATTAACGACACTCTGACAGCGGCTTTGGATATCGTGGATGAAGCGAGCGGTGACGACACTGTGGTCGGCAAAGTCTACCCCGGGATTCATCCCATGAGCGACGGCGCCATCCACCTGGATTTCATCTCGGATGCAGCTTTCGTTAACGCGGTCGAGATTACGCGGTCAGGATCGGATGCCATGCAACCGCTGCGAATGCTCGCCGGTCCGGCGGTCTTCCGCGACGACCAAGGAAATTCATGGTATCCGGAGAGATTCTTCCAGGGTGGCAGAAGAACATTTCATCCGGATAACCTGCCCAAGGTCGCAAACTCCAGGCTCTTCGAATGGGAGCGATATGGACACTTTCACTACCTCATTCCGGTTGTTGCAGACAAAGAGTACAGAGTGCGGCTGTATTTTTCCGAGGGGTGGTTTGGCAGCAGCAACGGCGGTCCCGGCGGAACTGGAAGCCGCGTGTTCGACGTGTACTGCAATGGTGCAACTCTGCTGAAGGATTTTGACATTTCGAGAGACCAGAAGAGCGGCGCCGCGGTGATTACAGTGGATCGCGTAAAACCCACTGCCCATGGCATGCTGGAGCTATATTTCACGCCAGTCAAGAACTATCCGCTCATCAACGCTATCGAAGTGGAGCCTGAAGGCTAGCCTATTTTTTCTGTATGTGACTCTCAACAAATCCATTAGCACCCCCATTTGAGTTTCCCTCGCATGGAGCCGCGACCGGCTTGCATCATTGATCCGTAAACCCAGGCTACCGAATCAGGAGTGACAAATCCCTGATACGCCGGTGATCATTCCCTGTTCTATTGGTCGCCTGAGCTGAGCGCCCAGCATCGGAACTCGCCTAGATTCAGGAATCCAGAGAGTTGGGCCGATGGAATTTGGGGGGCGAATCCGCAACTTTCCCTGTAGTTTTCCCTGTTAGCAGGGAATTTGGCCCAGAGAATGGTTCGCCGGAGACTCCTTCCATCGCCACGCTTTTCCGCATCCGAGCGATTTCATTAACAAAGCATAGAGAACAAACGAGTTAGACAAGTTTCAAGTTGGATATGTTTTGAGCAAAGGCATGAGCCACTGAAAGAGAAGCGTCGCGGCAAACGCTCCCCCCAACTGCGCGATGACATACGCAGGGGTTTCGCGCCATGCTCGGAAGAGCGCGTCTGAAGCACAGTTCCCTACGGCATGTTTCTTGCTGGACACGTCTCCAATTCGCGCTCTTGCGAGGCGAAGTACCGCTTTCGTATCCAGAAGGCGACGTTGACCAGCCCGATAAGTGCCGGTACTTCAATGAGCGGGCCGACTACACCCACGAATGCCTCGCCAGACTTCAGGCCAAAGACGGCCACGGCCACCGCAATCGCCAGCTCGAAGTTGTTTCCCGCAGCCGTGAACGAAAGGGTAGCGGATTGCGCGTAGTTGGCGCCGAGCCGCTTGCCCATCCAAAAACTCACCAGAAACATGATGAGGAAATAAATGACCAGCGGGATTGCGATGCGAATCACATCGAGCGGCAGGCGCACAATCAGATCGCCCTTGAGCGAGAACATCACCAGGATCGTGAAGAGCAGGGCGGCCAACGTGAGCGGACTGATCCTGGGAATGAAGCGCGTACGGTACCACTCCTCGCCTTTGAGCCGAATGAGAGCAAAGCGTGTAACGAACCCGGAGACGAATGGAATGCCGAGGTAGATTGCAACGCTCTTCGCGATCTGGGCGATGCTGACTTGCACGATGCTTCCTTCAAGGCCGAACCACTTTGGAAGCACGGTAATGAAGACCCACGCGTAGAGGCTGTAAAAGAGCACCTGAAAGACGCTGTTGATTGCGACCAGGCCGGCAACGTAGTCCGTGTCACCGTCGGCCAACTCATTCCACACCAGGACCATCGCGATGCAGCGTGCGATGCCGATCAGGATGAGTCCGCGCATATAGGCCGGTTCGCCGCGAAGGAACACGATGGCCAGGAAGAACATGAGCACCGGCCCGATGACCCAGTTCTGGACCAGCGACAGCGAGAGAACTCGTTTGTTGCGAAAGACCTCACCCAGCTTCTCGTATCGAACTTTCGCCAGCGGCGGGAACATCATGATGATCAGGCCGATGGCGATCGGGATATTCGTCGTTCCACTCTGAAAGCGATTGACGAATCCGGCGGAGCCTGGGATGAAGTGGCCTAAGCCCACTCCAATGGCCATTGCGAGGAATATCCAGAGCGTGAGGAAGCGGTCGAGGAAGGAGAGCTTCTTCCGTTGCAACGGAGCGCAAATCCGGCCTTGCGTATAGGGTTTGTTGGACATTGTTATTTGGCCTCAAGGGCGGTTGGATATCGGTTCTGCGTGGCCGCAACCATCCGGCGCAAGAGTGAAGGCTTCATTGCCGGCCGATGTTGTCCAGCTCTCTTTGAATTGTGAGCTGCTCCAGAGTGGAAAGCGGCAAACAAAGTAACAGATCGATGCGGCGGCCTAGGATCGAGAATGCGTCGCGAAAGGCACGGTCTATCTCCTCAGGCGTGCCGTTGACCGCTGCCGGATCGGGGATTCCCCAATGAGCGGTCATCGGCTGTCCGGGCCAGAAAGGGCAGGCCTCGTTCGCGGCGTTGTCGCAAACCGTGAAGACGAAATCCATCCGCGGGGCGCCGGGCGCGGCAAACTCATCCCAGGACTTGCTACGCAGTCCGGCAGTTGGGATTCCCGCAAGCTCAATCTGCTTGAGAGCCTCCGGCCTCACCGCCCCTGCAGGATGGCTGCCCGCGCTGTACGCGGTGAAGATACCTTTCGCCTTACGGTTCAGGATGGACTCCGCCATAATGGAGCGGGCGGAGTTGCCCGTACATAGAAACAGGACGTTGTAGTGGTTCGGCATATAGGTTAGCCTTTCCGGGCTATTGCCGCCGCGGAGCAGCAACCAGGCTCGCAGCAAACCGCATTCGGTTTGGTGGCGCGAATGAACGCACTCATGAACTTGCCTTCCACCTGCGCGGCAATCTCGTCCACATCGACCCCGGCCTCCGCCAGAAACTGGCGCGCATCTTCCACGCTGTAGATTCTGGTTGGCTCAACATCGACATCGACAAAGCCGGCGCTGAGCAGCTTCGTCCGATACTCTTGCTCTTCCAAAGCTCCGGCAACGCACCCGACCCACAGCAACATGCTTTGCCGTATAGCGTCCGGAACCTTGCCACGGACGACAGGATCCGAGACTGCGAAGCGGCCTCCGGGGCGGAGCACCCGGAATGCTTCCTTCAGGACACGGTCCTTGTCCGCGGAGAGATTGATGACGCAGTTGGAGATCACCACATCGACGGAGTTGTCCGGCAGAGGGATGTTCTCAATGTCGCCCTTCAGGAACTCCACGTTATCGACCCCAGCCTGCCGCTGGTTCTCGCGCGCCAGCGCCAGCATTTCGTCGGTCATGTCCAGGCCATAGGCTTTGCCCGTGGGGCCAACGCGCCGCGCGGAGAGCAGCACGTCGATGCCGCCGCCCGAACCGAGATCAAGCACCACCTCGCCCGGCCTCAACTCGATCAACGCGGTGGGATTGCCGCATCCCAGCGAGGCCAGCACGGCACCCTCCGGAATCGACCCCTTCTCATTGGCGCTGTAGAGATTCGTGGTGATCGGGTCGCAGCAGCGAAGGGCTGGGTCGCAATAGGCAGCCAGGCTTCCTGCGCCCGCAATCGCGCGGGCGGCGCTGCCGTACTTCTGCTTCACTTCCTCTTTTACCTGAGCGGCGGTTTCCATTCCGCCTCCTTTCGTATACGTCAAGACGAATATATAATTTCCTTCAGATATTTGTCAAGGCGTATATAATTAGCCATGGCCCGCAGCACCAAATCGGTCGGCCTGGCACGCTTGTTCGCCGCTCTTTCCGACCCCACGCGCCTCAGGCTGCTCAACCTGATGGATGGCCGGGAGGTGTGCGTCTGCTATTTCGTTGAGATTCTGAAGCAAGGCCAGCCGAAGATTTCCCGGCATCTTGCCTATCTGCGCAATGCCGGGATTGTGAGCGCGCGCCGCGAAGGGAAATGGATGCATTACAGCATGGAACGGCCTGAGGATGCCGGAGCGGCCGCAATTCTCGATGCCGCGCTCATGTCTTTCAGGGCGGACCGCGAGATGCAGACGGATCTGGCCAGACTAAGCAACGCATGTGGCGAACCGGAGCGTTTCGTCACCCTCCAGGGGGCGCCGATTCCAACTCGTTTTGAGGCAGACCCGGCCTAAGCGGCGTACGAGCCGGCCTGGGAAAGGTTTCTGAGCCGTTCGGGCCCTACCGTAAGCGAGGACGCACCGTAGTTCATCTACAGGCGATTTCTCATGGGTTGAGGTCCGAAGAGCGCCAAACAGCTTAATCCGGTTTTCCCGTGTAGTGCTGTTGGTGGTGGACAAGAGCGTGATCTTCAGACGACTCCAGGTGCGTAATGACCTCGGCAGGCACCCGCAGTTCGTTGGGCAGGCGTTCTTCCAAAACGGTGGCGAGGGCATGGGCCTCGCTCACCGATGTCAGGCGCGGGAACAGCAAGTGCACTTCTATGATCTGCCGGTACCCTGTCGTTCGGAAACGCACGCCGTGGTATTCAATGTTCAGTTCGGAGCAGATTGCATCCAGCCGCTCGCGAATCCTTCGGCCGGTCTCGGGATCGGAATAGTCCAGCAGTCCAGCCGCGGAATGCCAGACCAGGCGGCCTCCCGACCAGAGAATATTTGCGGCGACAACGATGGCCACCAGAGGATCGAACGGCTTCCAATGCGTCATCAGCACCAGTCCCAATCCCCCCACAACGCCAAAGCTGGTCCAACTGTCGGTCAGGACGTGTTTGCCGTTGGCTTCGAGGATGATGGAATTCGTCCGGCGGCCGGTACGGATGAGGTAGTAGCCGAGGCCCGCATTCACGATTCCTGCCACCAGGATCAACACAACTCCCGATCCCAGGCGCTGCAGTTGGAGTCCGGCAATCCACTCGCGGAGCGACTCCGTGATAATCGCGATCGCGGCCACGACGATCAAGGCGCCCTCAAATCCAGCAGAGAAGAAGGTGATGCGTTCGTAACCGTAGAGGAAGTGATGGGAAGCGGGACGCGTGCTGAGTCGAAGGCTAAAACCGGCAAAACCCACGGCAATCACGTGAATCACCGACTCGGCCGCATCGGAGAAGATGGCAGCCGAGTGGGTCATAAAATAAGCCGCCGTCTTCCCCAGCAGCATGGCCACGCCAATAACCAATGAGAGACGCATGGCGAATTGCGCGTCGCGCATCCTCTTCTCGCCGCTCTGTGGCACGAGGCCGTCCATTGCTTGCTTGGGCACGTTCATCATCCCCGAACGGTGGTTTGGAATTTGGGGTCCCGCCGGTATTTTATACCCCCGGAATAGCCGGTGTGTTGCAACCTTCAATGCCTGCAAAGAGCAACGATTGCAAGAAACGGCGGCAATGCAGCTGCCTCAGCAGCCCGCCTTTCGGCCACAGATGCAGATCAAATCTCCCAAAAGCGGTCCACGAGCCGTACAATTCGAGGGGAAGCAGTCCTGAAACAGGAGATTCCTGTTCACACCGTGCGCAGTGGCGCCGGCGAGGGAAATCTGAATTTTGTGCGGATGCTGATCGACAGAGGCGAGAACGTGAACGCAAAAAATCAGGAGGGTCAAGCGGCCTTGTGGCACGTGGAAGGCAATTCATGCCGGAGACCGGAAATAGCTTAGATCCTTCGGGATGCGGGCGCAAGGTGAGGGTTCAGCTCGCGTCAACCTGAAATATGCAGTACCACGGAGAGAGAAACCATGAACACAAGATCGATTCATTTCGGGCTCATGCTTTTTCCGCTGTTATGCGCAATCGCCGTTCCGGCGCCGGCGCAGACGGCCAAACCCGCTGCCCCGGCACACCAGCAGGCTGCCGACGCGGCTGCCCGCAAACAGCTTGCAGCCTGGCTGGCAGATTTCCAAAACAGTCCTGAAGACGCCACTCTGCGCAACCAGATCGTTGCGTTGGCCAAGACCTTGAAGCCGGCTCCGGCGATTTCCCAACTTGCGCGGGATAATTTTGTCCAGGCTGCTGTGCAGATGAACGCTGCTTCGTCCGCGGACGATTTCAAAGCTGCGGCCACGCTATTTGAGCAGGTTGCCGTGCAGGCTCCCTGGTATGCCGAGGCCGACTTGAGCGCCGCCTCCGCCTACGCCAAGGCCGTTGACTACGACGGCGTCAAGCGCAACCTGGCGCTTTATCGGGCGGCGGTGCGCCCTGGGGTTGACACCCAGGCCGCCGAGGAACTGGGGCGCGATCTTGAGCGCCAGCGAGACGCGCAGCAGTTTCAGCAGGCGTTGCAGCAGTTTAACGCCAACCCAAGCGACGCCGCCCGGCAACAGATCATCAAGCTGGTCCAGGCCATGAAGACTCCGCCGGAGATTCCCGAAGAGGCCCGTGGGCATTACGTGATGGCCGTAGTCCTCGCGAACTCGGCGGAGGACAATGCCGGCTATGAGCGCGCCATCGAGGAGTACAAAGCAGCCTCGATGGCTGCTCCCTGGTGGGGGGATGCGTATAAGAAGCTGGCCGCCGCCCAGAAAGCCGCGGGCCGGTTTGACGACGCCATCGCCAGCATGAACCTTTACATGCTCACCCAACCCACCGACGCCCGCAACGCCCAGGACGAGATTTACCAGCTCATGGCGCTCAAGCAGACGGCGGCGGCGGAAAATGAGGTAAAGAAGCAAAGGGAACAACGCCAACTGAAACTCCTGGAGGCACAGCAGGAGAAAGAGCGTGCTGTCACCGAAGGCAGGAATTACACCGTCGAGGGAAGGTGGTATCAAATCCCCTTGCCGAGCGGCTTTTTTGTCGGCGGCAATTCAAAGCCGGAATGTGACTATATTATCAATCAAAATGGCGGACGATGGGCAATTACAAATAGTTGCTCCCGGTCTCTATGGGCTATAGATAATATACAAGTCCAAGCCAGGCTAATCAGTTTCCGGCTATCGGGACATGATCCTGGGTACCCGTTGTCGGTGGTGAATGTTACGTTCACGCTATCCGCTGACGGGAAAACATTGGAGGGTCAGGAGTCCGTTTTTAATAAAGGAAACGAGCCTATCGGCGCCCACGCTGTTCGCTGGATTCGTAGAGAAGAGTGACACAGGAGGAAGAATTGAACCGGGCGCCCCTCCGATAAGGACGAAGCCGCCTTCTCGCTGGGCGGCTCCGACCACGGCGCCCATGGCACGTTTCATGTGCAAAGCGGATCGATCTCACGCTTGTGGGCCGCTTGTCCCCCTCCAATTAGAGCAGCGATGGTTTCCGCCGGAACGCCTGCGTCCGGCGGGTGCTTTGCGTCCTGCGAGCGACCTGTGTCACACCTGCGTGTGATTTAACTCACATACAGCCGTGCGACACGCTCCTGTAAGGTCAGGCTTACGCGGAATTTTCCAGATCAAAATGGAACAGCTTCGCTGAACCTCCTGGCACGGTCGTTAAGGAGAGGGCTTGATGAGTGTCTTCAAGGATGCAGGGCATCTTTTACGGTTTGCGGGACTTTTCGTCCTCGCCTTTCTGGTGTTTCTGGTGGTACGAGGCTACGTGGTCCCCAAAAGCTTTGGCCAGTATGGGCACTATCGCGGGAATGCGATAGGCGAGATTGCCGCGCATCCGATTCAATACGCCGGCCACCAGGCTTGCGAGACCTGCCACGCGGACGTTCTGGACGTGAAGAAGAACGGCAAACATGCGCACGTGAACTGCGAGGCCTGCCATGGGGCATTGGCGAAGCATGCCGACGACCCTTCGACGGTCAAGCCTGTTCTGCCGGACACGGCCGCACTCTGTGCCCGCTGCCATACGGCCAGCGCCGCCAAGCCCAAAGGTTTTCCGCAGGTGGTTCCGGCGGAACACTCGAATGGAATGCCGTGTGAGACCTGCCATCAACCGCATAGTCCGGGGATGGATGCGCCGGCGACGGCTGTGGGAGGTGCGAAATGAAGATTACCCGGCGCCAAATGCTGATCCTTCTGCCGGCGGCGGCAGTTGCGTGGGAGTCCGTTCTGGCCGGAACGCCGGAAGCCTCGCCTAACTACAAGATGGCCGATCACTGGTGGAGCATGTTGATCGACATCCCCAAGTGCATCGGCTGCGGCAACTGCGTGCGGGCCTGCCAGGCGGAGAACGACGTGCCGGACGGATACTTCCGCACCTGGGTGGAACGGTACAACGTGTCGGACGAGGATATGACCAACCCTCATGTCATCTCGCCCGACGGCGGCAAGGAAGGATTCCCGGTGGCCCAGGAAGACGGAGAGAAGTATTTCTTCGTTCCCAAGATGTGCAACCACTGCGCGGATTCGCCTTGCACGCAGGTGTGCCCGGTGGGCGCGACCTTCGAGAGCCCGGACGGCGTCGCATTAGTGGACCAGACGTACTGCCTGGGCTGCGCCTATTGCGTGCAGGCCTGCCCCTATGGCTGCCGCTACATTCATCCGGTGAAGAAAGTGGCGGATAAGTGCACGCTCTGCTACCACCGGATTACCAAGGGACTTACGACCGCCTGCTGCGAAGCCTGTCCAACCGGGGCGCGCCAACTGGCCGACTTGAAGAATCCCAAAGATCCGATCCACGAGTTTCTGAAGACCCACAGCGTGCAGGTGTTGAAGCCGTATATGGCCACCGGCGCGAAGGTCTTCTACAACGGCCTGGACGGCTCGGTGCGATAAGGACGGAAGCGATGACGGAGTGGACTCAGGAGACGGGTGAGGGTTATGAACGGTGTTGAAGGCTTCATGTATCCGAACGAAATCACGCTCGAATGGAGCGTGCTGATCGTTTTGTACCCTTTCATCACGGGGCTGGTCGCGGGCGCATTCATTCTGGCGTCGCTGGAGCGTGTTTTCCAGGTGGCGGCAGTGAAGCCGACTTACCGGCTGGCGTTGCTGACGGCCCTGGCCTTCCTGCTAGTTGCGCCCCTGCCGCTGGTTTTGCACCTGGGCCACCCATTCCGCTCACCGGAGATGTACTTCACTCCGCACAGCACCTCGGCCATGGCCATGTTCGGGTATGTGTACATGTGGTACCTGATGGCGGTGCTGGTGTTTGAGATATGGCTCGACTACCGGCGCGAGATCGTTCTGTGGTCCCAGTCCGCCGGGAAATGGACGCGTTGGATTTACCGGCTGATGACGCTGGGCTCCAGCAACATCAGCGAGCGTTCTCTTGCGATCGACGAGCGGGTGGGATGGATTGTGACGCTCATCGGTATCCCCTCCGCCTTCCTGTTGCACGGATACGTCGGGTTCATCTTCGGCTCCATCAAGGCCAATCCCTGGTGGTCGTCGCCGTTGATGCCGGTGGTGTTCATTTTTTCTGCCATGGTGTCAGGAATTGCCGCGGTGATGCTGCTCTACATGGCGATCGCGAAGCTGCGCAAGCAAAAGATCGACATACACTGCGTGGACACCATCGCGATGTACCTGTTCTACATCTTCATCATCGACTTCAGCCTGGAGATGCTGGACCTGATCCACCGCATCTACGAGGCCGACGAATCGTTCCGCAGCCTGAACTTCCTGGTCCACACCCAGCTCTACATCCCCCACATCGTGATCCAGATCTGCCTGGGCACGCTGACGCCCATCATCCTGCTGGGCATAACCCAGGTGGTCAAGCTGCCGGAGATCGCGCGCAAGCGGATTTACGTTGTGGCTGGATGCCTGACCCTGATTGGCATCTTCGCCATGCGCTGGAACGTTGTGATCGGCGGACAGTTGTTCAGCAAGAGTTTTCTCGGGTACACGACTTACAAGATGAGCCTGGTCACGCACGAGGGCCTGTTGGTGGCCATTGCTTTGACCATCCTCCCGTTGGTCTTTTTGTGGGTGCTGATAAAGCTGCTGCCTCCGTGGCCTGAAAAGGACGTGCCAGAAGCCGCAGCGGCGGATTGAACGGAACAGGCTTTTTGCAGAGAGCGCTTCCCTTCGGGTGGAATGTATGGATGATCTTCCCGACGCCTTAAATCGGCTTGCCACACGCCTGGAGATACTGGAGCGGCGTGTCGACGCGCTGGAACATCCTTCCGAGGCGTCCAGTGCAGTTCCTGCGCTGGAGTCGATCCCATCGCGGGTGGAGCAGGCTGGCGAGACGCTCCCCTTTGCGCTGGCGGGGGGAGTGTTTTCAGTGCTGGGCAAGGCCATGCTCGGAATTGCCGGGGCATACCTGCTGCGGGCTGTTGAGGAATCGACATCGCTTCCCAAACTGGGGGTTGCGGCGATCGCCATTGCGTACGCGATGTTGTGGCTGGTGTGGGCGACGCGGGCGCCCACCGGGGCATGGTTTGCAAGCACGACTTATGCCTGCACCTCCGCCTTGATCCTGGCTCCGATGCTGTGGGAACTTACACTGCGCTTCAAGGTGTTGCCTGCCGCGGTGACCGCGGGCGTGCTCGGCGCATTCGTCTGCGCGGCCTCTGCCCTGGCATGGAAGCGCAACCTCGCATCGGTCTTTTGGGTGGCCAATGTTACCGCGGCCGTGGTTGCCCTGGCCTTATCGATTGCCACGCACGAGGTGACTCCCTTCATCGCGGCACTCCTGCTGATGGTTCTTCTCTGCGAGTACGCGGCGGGACGCAATCACGGGCTGGGTGTCCGGCTCCCGGTGGCGGCGGCTGCCGACGTAGCAATATGGGCGCTGATCTTTATCTACTCAAGCCCGGAAAGCACGCGCGGGGATTACCCGAGTCTCGGCACGGCTGCATTGCTTGCGCCCGGCCTTGTACTATTTCTGATTTATGGGGTGAGCGTGGCCCTCAAGACTACGGCTTTCCAGCAGAAGATCACAGCGTTCGAGACGGTCCAGACCATGATTGCGTTTCTGCTGGCGGCTTCCAGCTTGCTCTACTTCGAGCCCCGCGGCGGCGCAACCGTTTTGGGGATCTTCTGCCTGGTCTTGTCCGCGGCAAGTTATGCGGGAATCTTTGTTTTCTTCGACCGCGCTCCGGAACGGCGCAATTACCGGGTGTTTGCCGCCTGGAGCGCAGCGCTCTTTTTGACAGGCTGCTTGTTGTGCCTGCCGCCGTTGTGGATGGCGGCGTGCCTGGGCACGGCCGCGATTGTAGCTACGTTCCTTGGTGTCCGGTTGAACCGGCTAATTCTTGAGTTTCACGGCATGGTATATCTTGTGGCAGCCGCAGCGGTATCCGGCCTGCTGGAGTATGCCTTCCGCGCGCTTGCAGGGACACTTCCTGGAGCGCCAACGTGGAGCGTTTGCCTGATCTCGGTTGGCGTTGTTCTCTGCTATGCAGCCGGGAAGTCTTGCCAGGGAGAGCTATGGAAGCAGCAGCTTCTTCATACTGTCTCCGCATCTCTGGCGGTTGGCGCCACAGCGGCGCTGCTGGTGCAAGGCCTGATGTGGCTGACTGCATTGAGCGTGAATCCCGGAGTCCATCACCTGGCTTTCATCCGCACGTTGACAATCTGCGTGGCGGCTCTCGCACTTGCCTTCAGCGGCGCGCATTGGCGCCGGATTGAACTGACTCGAATTGGCTACGCCACGCTGGTGCTGGTTGCGGCGAAGCTGGTGTTTGAAGACCTGCGTCACGGGCACCTCGAATTCATTGCCGCGTCCATTTTTCTCTTCGCGGTAACTTTGATAGCGGTTCCCCGCATTGCGCGCATCGGACAGAGAATCTAAAGCTATGCTGGACGCAAGATTGACGTGCATGTGAGTGTGGGTTTCTTGCCCGCTTTCCGCGCTTGTGGACACGAGGCAGGGTGGAGAGCGAGAATGACGCTTCATGCGGAGGACCTTATGAACATGCATTCCATCACACGGCGGGATTTTGTGCGGCTGGGCGCGGGCGCTGTTGCGGCGGGCGCGGCGGTGAAAGCGACGCTGCTGGAACCTTCAACGGCGATGGCGGCCCAGACAGTGACTGGTGGGGGGGCCGGCGGCGCGGGCGAAAGCACGACGGGGCGCAAGATCCGGTTTGTCTCGATAGGAACGGGGATTCGGGGCTGCGATCTGCTGCGGGCGGCGCGACAGGTGCCGACGGGGGTTTGCGTGGGCACGGCGGACTTGTATGAGATGCACCGGCGGGCCGGCAAAGAGGCGTGGGGCGTGGAGATTCCGACGACGCGGGATTACCGGACGCTGCTGGACCGCAAGGATGTGGACGCGGTGATTGTGGCCGTGGCCGATTTTCAGCATCGGCGCGTGGTGCTGGACGCCGTGGCGGCGGGCAAGGACGTGTATTGCGAGAAGCCGATGAGCCACAGCGTGGCCGATGGGCAGGCGATGGTGGAAGCAGTGCGTGCGGGCAAGCGCATCTTCCAGGCCGGCAGCCAGAGGGTCAGCAACATCGTGTACAAGAAGGCGGCGGAGATTTATGCGTCGGGGCGGCTGGGCGAGGTGCACCTGATCGAGGGCCATTCGGACCGCAACACGCCCTCAGGCGCGTGGGTTTATCCCATCCCGCCGGACGCGAGCCCGGAGACGATCGACTGGGAGGGGTTTTTGCGCGATGCGCCGTCGCGGCCGTTCGACGCGGCGCGCTTCTTCCGCTGGCGCTGCTTTGCCGACTACGGCGAGGGCGTGGCCGGCGACCTGTTCGTCCACCTGCTCTCGGGCATCCAGTGCATCAGCGGGATCAATGCCGTTCCCAGCCGCGCTTATTCGACCGGCAGCCTGACCCACTTCAACGACGGCCGCGATTTTCCCGACCTGCTGGCTACGCTCTACGACTATCCGGGCGTGACGGTGAACCTGCACTGCAACCAGAACAACGCGGCAGGCGAGCCGATCATCTTCTACGGCTCCGAGGCCACCATGGTGATCAACGGCAACACACTGACGGTGACACCGCAAGACACCTCACCGCAGCCGGAAGGCTACAGCCTGAACGGCTGGACCGCGGCGGCAAAGCAGCAATACCTGGACGAGTGGCACGCGGCCCATCCCGCGCCGCCGACAACGCCGGGCGAGGTGGAGAGCTATGCGGCGCCGCAGGGCTACAACGATACCGCCGACCACATTGCCAACTTCTTCCGCGCGGTGGAGACGCGGGAGCACGTGGTGGAGGACGAGGTCTTCGGCAACAACGCGGCCATTGCCTGCCACCAGGCCAATTACTCTTACTTTCACCGCACCGTGGCGACGTGGGATGCGGCGACCAAAACGATCAAGGGCTGAACGGAAGCCTTCCGAGGAGAACCAGTTGATGAGCTTTACTTCGCGCAGGACTTTTTTGAAGGCTTCAGGCGCGGCTGTGGCTGCGACCTGTGTGAGCGTCGGCCGGTTAAACGCCGCTCCGCTTCGCATTCCCATCGGGCTGCAACTCTACAGCGTAAGAGAGCTGCTTCCCAAGGACTTTGACGGGACGCTGCGCAAGGTGAGGGAGGCGGGTTACACGGAAGTTGAGGCCGCGGGCTACTACGACCGCACGGCGGCGGAGTTTCGCAAGGCGATGGATAAGGCGGGGCTGCGCTGCGTGAGCACGCACCATCCGCTGGGCGTGCTGTGGCCACGGCTGGACGAGCTGATCGAGTATGGGCATCAGCTTGGGCTGGACTATATGATCTGTTCCTCTTCGATGCGGCGCGACCCCGCTCTGACCGGGCCGCTCACGCTGGACGACTGGCGCTGGGTGGCGGGCGAGTTCAACCGGATTGGCGAAAAAGTGAAGGCCGCGGGCATGACCTTCGGCGTTCATAACCACATCCCAGAGTTCGGCAGCGAAGGCGGCGTGGTTTTCTACGACGAGCTGTTGCGGCTGACCGACCCCAAGCTGGTGGTGTTTGAGATGGATTGCGGCTGGGTTGCCGCCACCGGGCGCAACCCGGTGGATTACCTGAGCAAGACGCCGGAGCGGTTTCCTCTGCTGCACGTGAAGGACATGGCGCGTGGGGCGGACGGCAAATTCCACTCGACGGTGATGGGCCGGGGGGTCGTGGATTACCGGCCGATTCTGCGCGCGGCCACCGGGCTGAAGCATTACTTCATCGAGCAGGAGGAGTTCGATATGGATCCCATCAAGGCGCTGCGGCTGGATGCGGAGTATATGCGCAAGCTGGATCTATGAATGGAGCTTTTCGCGGCCGGCCGAGTGAGGGACCGTCGCCGGCTTTTCGGGTAGGCTGTGGGTATGAGCGTATTCGACGAGAAGCGGGCGGAGCTGGAGCGGCACGAATTGATGATGGGCGTGGAGCGGGGCCGGCTGGCGGTGGCGCTGGACCTGCTGACGGACTCGCTGATTCTGGTAGGTCAGCACGGGGTCTATTGCGCATCCAGCCGGAACCCGGCCAAGCCGGCGCTGGATTTGCAGGCGGTTCTGGGCAGCATGGAGGGCGCCAAGGCGCTGATCCAGTCGGTGATGGAGGAGTTGAGGGCGCAGCGGGAGGCTGGGCGGTAGGCTTGATTGGCAAGGGGATCCACTGGGCGGCTGGCTGTGCCGAGACAATCCAAAGTGCGGTATGCTGAAAGAGCGCGCCCGTAGCTCAGCTGGATAGAGCGAACGCCTCCGGAGCGTTAGGTCGGGAGTTCGAATCTCTCCGGGCGCACCATATTTTCTTATCGATAGAGCTTAAGAATTCGGGCCGAATTTGATTCCCGGGCCAATCACACCGAAAAAGACGGCAAGACGGCGCTGCGGCCACGATCCAGGCAAGGCGAGTGGATTTCGCCAAGATGGATATTCGTCCAGCGCGGTATCAGGGACGGACTGGCCCGGCTGTGGGCGGTTAGACTGAAAAGGGCCTGCTAAGCGTTCAAAACGCGGGCCGGGCAAGCGGATAGGGCGAAAATGCACTTAAATTTTGATTTTACGGCCACCCAGGTTCTCTGGACGCTTACGTTTGCGGCGCTGCTGGTGCTGCTGGTTGTGTTGCTGGGACGGGACCGGGCGCGCCGGTTCCCGTGGTTCACGGCCAGCATCGTGCTGATGGCTCTCCGGGTGCTGGCGAGCAGGCTGCTGTTCGGGCGACTGCCGTCGATCACGATGAGTGAGGTTTTCATCACGCTGGCCGATGTGGCGGCGATTGTGAGCCTGCTGGTGGTGGTGGAGCTGGCAAGGCGGGCCTTTGGCGGCGTGCAGCGGCGGACGTGGATTGGGTGGACGCTGGCGCTGGTGGCCGTGGGGGCCGCGGTGCTGGCCGTTTGGGGACCGTGGCCGGCGTGGAAGACGCTGACCGCGGACTCGACCCTGGCGGTGCTGCGGCTGATGCAACTGGCGGCGCAAAAAGGCGATCTGCTGGTGAACGTGCTCACCGTGGAACTGGGTCTGCTGGTGGTGCTGTTTGGGCGGCGCTTCAAGGCCGGGTGGCGCAGCCATACACAACAGATCATGATCGGGCTCTCGACGGCGGCGATTGCGCAACTGGCGATGCAGGGGTCCTGGCAGTTGATTGCGATGAAGGCGGCGCCGCACAGCCAGGCGGAGTACGAGCGCATCCTGGGGCTCAGGGATAAGCTGTTCAACTCCAATGGCGCTGTGTATGTGGCCGTGCTGGTGTGGTGGATCGTGTGTTTGTGGATCGACGAGCCGGGTGCGGCGGTTGCAGAGGCGAATGCGGAGATTCCGGCCGCGGTTGGGGCTGAAGTGCCTGCGGTAGAGGCCGCTGACGCTCCGGCTGAATAGCCAAGAAAGCACCTTCGATAGCCGTTAGATGTGGCAGCTTGCCTGGCCGCGCTTTTCAAGATAGCGCTGGTGGTAGTCCTCGGCGCGCCAGAAGGTCTGGGCGGGCTCGACTTTGGTGACAATGCGTTTGGGTTTGAAGCGGGCTTCGGCGGTGAGCTGCTCGATTTTGGCGCGGGCCTGCGACTCCTGCTCGGGGGAATGGAAGAAGATGGCGGAGCGGTACTGCGTGCCCCAGTCCGGGCCCTGGCGGTTGAGGGTGGTGGGGTCGTGGAGGGTGAAGAAGAAGTCGAGGAGCTGGTCGAAGCGGACCTGGGCGGGGTCGAAGTCGAGTTCGACCACTTCGGCGTGGCCGGTTTGGTCGGTGCAGACGTCCTGGTAGCTGGGGCGGTCAAGCTGGCCGCCCTCATAGCCGACGGCGGTGGCGGTTACGCCGGGGATGGCGGCAAAGGCCGCTTCGACGCCCCAGAAACAGCCGGCTCCGAAGGTTGCTTTTTCAATACTCATGGCTGTTGAGATGCGCGGAGACGCCGGTTCGGTGATAATTTTGCGATTTTAGCTTGTCAGGTTGTAGATCAGGCCGTAGGGATCCTTGACGTAGCAACGCGGGAAATCCGGTTCGTCCTTGATGACCACGCACCCGTTTTTTATGAGGCGGAGCCTGGCGGCTTCGACACTGTCGACCGTGACTTCCAGGACCGGTCCCAGCGCCGGTCCTCGCTCGATGAAGAGGTTGATGTGCGCGCCATGAAGGCTGATCATCTCGGGGTCTTCGCCGGTGGTCTCAAAGCCGAGATGGTCAACGTAGAACGATGCCGCCTTCGCCGGGTCCGGCGCCTGAATGAGAATGTCTGTGCCAAAGGTGTTTGCCATGTGGGCTCCCGTGCCTGTGAGTCCGTCCAATACACGCTCTTCTAAGCATTGGCGAACGGGCCAAGTTTAGCACTTATCGTGCCGGGCTACTCGGAACCAGCCCCACTGCCTTCGGAAGTGGGGCTGGTTCTTAGCTGCGTCTTTTTCTGCCGGGTGCGCCTGTCCGCTTGGGGCCGGAGGGTTTGGCCTTGTAACCGGATTTGGCGGAGCTGCCGGGTTTGGGTTTGGAACGTGCGCCGGAGCCGGGTTTGGCTGGGCCGCCGAAGCTGGGCTTGGGCTTCCAGCCGGTTTTCTTTTCGGCTCGGGGCGCGAAGGAGCCTTCGGCCTCGTCGCGGCGGAAGGGGCGCTTGGCCGGGCCGGCTGATTTCGATTCAAACGGACGCTTGGCTGGTCTGGCGCTGTAGGAGCGGGCTGGAGGCTTTCCCGGTTTGCTGCTGGGGCGCGCGCCGCCGGCGCGGGGCTTGCCGCTGCTGGTGGTGAAGGGACGCGCCAGGCCGCCTTCGCCGCGGAAGGGACGGGCGGAACTGGAACGGCCGGCGCTCGAACGGCCTGGGCCGGGACGGTCAAACCTGGGCCGGTCTGAGCTTGGGCGGCTGGGACGGGCTGGACTTGGATGATCAGGCCCTACCGCGTCAATGCGCAGACGGACCGGTCTTTTTGCGGTAAAGCCTTCGGCGGGCGGAGCCGCGCCGGGGCGAGGCGCGGGTGGCCGCTTATAAGCCGGCCATTCCTGGCGTTCCGGCTTCTTCCAGGCGGGTTTGGCTGGGAAGGCTTTGCCCGCGGCGGGCCGGCCTTGGCCGCGTGAGTCTGCGGCAAAGCGCGATGGCGGGCGGGTGGAACGGTCGTCTTTCTTCCAGGCCGGACGGGCGGCGGGCCGGAATTCCTCGCCGGGCGGGCGCGTGGGCCGGGACGGCCTGTCCGTGCCGAAGGATTTCTTGGGACGGTACTCGCCGGGACGGTCTGCGGCGCTGGAGCGTTCCGCAACGGGCCTGGCCGGACGCGGACGGGCTGTTGGGCGGGGAGCGAGCGTGGGCAACTGGGCGGCGTTGCGGCGGCGGACTTCCTTGGATTTTGGGGTGCGGAGTGTGCCGTCGGCGGCTTTGCGCAGCAGCTCCAGCTCTTCAGGATCGAGCTCGCGCAGGTTTCCGGGCTCCTGGTCGAGGACCAGGGGGCCGTAGCCTACGCGGCGAATCTTCTCGACGAAGTGACCGATTTCTTCGAACATCTTGCGGAGCTCGCGGTTGCGGCCCTCGATGAGAACGACTTCGTACCAGGGATTGTCGCCCTGGCGGACCTGGCGGATGCGGGCCGGAGAGGTACGAACCTTATCGGAGCCGGGTTTACCACGTTCAATGGCGACGCCGCCGCGGAGAATGTCGAGTTCGGCTTCACTGGGCTGGCCGGCGACCTTGACGAGGTAAGTTTTTTCCACGCCGGCGGCGGCGCGGGTGAGGCGGTTGGCCAGCTCGCCGTCGTTGGTGACCAGCAGCAGGCCTTCGCTCATGTAGTCCAGGCGGCCGACGGGGTAGAGGCGCTCGCGCATCTTGTCAAAGAACTGCATGACTGTGGGGCGGCCCTCGGGGTCCTTGACGGTGGTGACGAAGCCCCTGGGTTTGTTGAGGACGAAGTAGCGGAGGCGCTCGGCGCCCTGCAGCAGCTTGCCGTCAACGCGGATGTGGTCGCGGGCGGCGTCGGCCTTGGTGCCCAGTTCGGTGACCACCTTGCCGTTGACCTGGACGCGGCCTTGCTCGATGAGCTCCTCGGCTTTGCGGCGGCTGGCGACGCCGGCCTGGGCCAGGATCTTCTGCAGGCGATTCAGCTTGGCGGGGGGACGGGGCTTGAATTCGGGTTCGGCCTCGTCAGACTCGGATTCGGGCTCGGAGCCGTCTTCGGCTTCCGCTTCGGTTTCGATCTGGACTTCGTGTGCGGGCGCGGCTTCGATTTCAGCTTCTGTTTCAGAGCCGATTTCGGGTTCGATCGCAGTTTTGGCCTCGCCGTCGGTTTCGTCTCCGATCGGGTCTTCTATTTTGGGCGCGACAGTTATTTGAGGTTCGGTCGATACGGGCTCGAGGTCATCGGTCTTCTTGGTCTTTTTCGTCATGGGTGGAAGTCTCAGTTTCTGCCTGCTCTGTGGGAGAAGGCGCAGCAGGCGCGGCCTCCGCGGTGGGTTGGGGTTCGTTGCTGGCCGCCGTCCCGGCGGTCTTGGCGGGTTCCGGGGTTTCCGGTGGGGCGGTCAAAAATTCGTCCCCAGGCTGATCGTCAATTTCGTCCAGTTCCAGACTCAGATCCTGACGTATCTCGGGGGCGGATTCCCCCTCGGCCGGCGGTTCCTGCTCGTCGAGCGAGAGGACAGCCATCTTCTCGAACTCCTCCATGGAGGGGAGCTCGGCTACGTCCTTGAGGCCGAAGCGGAGCAGGAACTCGCGGGTGGTTTTGTAGAGGATGGGGCGTCCGATGACCTGCTTGCGGCCGGCGGTGGCGATGAGCTTGCGGGCGAGCAGCGAACCGAAGACGGCGGATGAATCCACGCCGCGAATCTCGTTGACTTCAGGGATGGTGACGGGCTGCTTGTAGGCGATGACGGCCAGGGTTTCCAGCGCGGGCAGGGAGAGCTTGAGTGCCGGTTTGAGGCTACGCACGAAAGAGCGGACCGCGTCGTGGCATTCGGGCTTGGTTGCCATGCGGTAGCCGCCGGCGATCTCGCGGATCTCGATGCCGCGGCCGTCGGAGGCATAGGAGGCGATGAGCTCGTCGAGGAGTTGGCGGATGATTGCGCGGGCCTCCCGGTCGCGCAGGCGGGCGAGGCGCTTGGCTTCCAGCTCGGCTTCGGCTGACGCTTCGGAAGTCGGGGCGAGGTCTGAGCCGGCTTCGAGGCTGGCTTCGGGGTCCGTTGCACTGTCCGAATTCGAGACAGTTTCGGTGGATGTGGCGGCTGGCTCGGACGCGGCTGCGTCCTCGTCGGGGTCTGGGTAGGCGAACTGCTCAACCAGGAAGGGTTGGGATTCGGCGGCTTCCGCTTCCTGCCCGGCAGGCGCGGCTTCTTGTTCCGCCTTCCACTCGAGGACTTCGGCAGCAAAGAGGGCGGCGAGCTGGGCCAGTGTGACCGGCTCCTCCGCGGCGTAGATGACAGCTTCCAGCTTGGCTTTCAGGCTCATTCTTCAATAGGTACCTCAAGTATGGTACCGGAAGTGGAGGAGGCGTGTGTGTGGATTGAGGCCCAAGGCGCGTGCAAGGCGCAAGAAAAAGGGCGTCCGCCGCGGCGGACGCACCTGAGATGCGGCTCCAATCGGCTTTAGGAAGCCTCGGTGCTCTTCGTATGCGTGATGGTGACCCTCGTCTTGCCGTCATCGTGCGACGGCTTCGCGGTAATCGTCACCACGACGGATTCCTGCTTGTTCTTGTTGAGGCTGACGACAGCGCCGTCGGCGGTTTCGAAGGAGGAAGCAGCGCCGCCAAACTTGCCCTTGTAAAAATTGAGCACCTGATTCTTCGAGTCGGAAGTGAGGAATACGCCCGTCACCATCGAGCCGGTGGGCAAGTCCATCTTCATGCCGCCGCGAATGCTCTGCGCGCCGGGATAGATATCCGTGCCCAGATCGGATGCGCTGAAGGTCTCCGAAGAGTTGAGATTGACCTTGCCTTCGGGAGTTTGCAGCGTCACCTGGCCTCCGGGGCCGTTTACATGGATGGCTCGCGAGACGCGCCAGACCGTGTATCCAACGGCTCCCAGGCCGAGGATGCCCAGCCCCACGACGACGGCGACGATAATCAGGATGATCTTGACCGCGCTGCCGCCGGATTGGACCGGCGCCGCGGCTGGTTGGGCGGCGGTTGGCTGGGCAGGCGCCGCAACCGCGCCTCCGGTGGCCGCCGCCGCGCCACATGATGTGCAGAATTGCTCGTTAGGGGATAACACAGATCCACATTTCGCGCAGAAGCTCGCCACGATGATCTCCTTGGGGTTGAGTTTTTGTCTGGAATTTCCCGTTTGCTCTCCCGGCTACGAGCCAATATACCTCACCATGCTCACGCCTGGTCCGATATTTGCGACCAAATGGGCTCGGTCAGGCCGGAAAGCCGCAAACGACTCAGGAGATGGAACGGAAGAGCCAGAAGAGCAGGCCGGAGAGCAGGGCGGCGGCGGGGAGGGTGAGGAACCAACCCGCCAGGATGTTGCGGACGGTGGACATACGCAGGCCGCTGCCATTGGCGGTCATGGTGCCGGCCACGCCGGAGCTGAGGATATGGGTCGTGGAGACCGGGAGGCCGAAGTTGTCGGCTGCAAAGATGGTGCCCATGGCGACAAGTCCGGCGGCGGCTCCCTGAGCATAGGTCAGGTGGTCTTTGCCGATTTTTTCGCCCACGGTGACGACGACGCGCTTCCAGCCCACCATGGTGCCCAGTCCCAGGGCGAGGGCCACGGCTACCTTGACCCAATCGGGAATGAACCTGGTGGCCTTGTCCACCTTACTCTTGTAGTTTGCGAGGGCGGCGTTTTCCCCGGGGGTGAAGGCAGGATTGTTGTTCTTCTGCATGAGGCGAATGGCTTCGCCGGCCACGTACATATCGTTGCGGACGTTGGTCTGATCCTGCGCGGGGACGGATTTGAAGACCTTGTACAGGGCAACTTCGTGGTTCAGGTCTTCGACCAGTTCCCGAAGCGCCAGAATGGTGTCCGGCTGCAACTGTTTGGTGCGGATGTAGTCGGTGACCTCGGCGCGTGGATCGGAGCCGAGGGTGGCGTTCTTGTCGACGTACCGGTCGAGGATGTGCCCCGCCTGCTCGGAGGCGGCGATGAAGTCCTGAATATCACTGGCGGTGACGGCGTGGTTGAGGGCGTAGGCGGTGGGGACGGTGCCGATAAGGATGAGCATGATGAGGCCCATGCCCTTCTGGCCGTCATTGGAGCCGTGGAAGAAGCTGACGCCAGTGCAGGTGAGCACCATGAGGGCGCGAATGGGCCACGGCGGCGGCTGCTTGCCCTTGGGCGCCTCGTAGAGCGCTGGGTACTTCAGGAGCCGCTTGGAAAGCAGCATCAAGAGCGCGGCTGCGCCAAAGCCCAATACAGGCGAGATGAGCAGGACCTTGAGAACCTTGAAGGCCTGCTCCCAATCCAGGCCGGAGGTGCCGGAGTGGACGTTGAGGAGTTGGTTGGCGACGCCGACGCCGATGATGGAACCCACCATGGTGTGAGAGCTGGAGGCCGGCAGACCGAACCACCAGGTGCTGAGGTTCCACACGATAGCGGCAATGAGCAGGGCAAAGACCATGGCGAAGCCGGCGCCGGAGCTGACCTGCAGGATGAGCTCGACGGGCAGCAGCGTGACCACCGCAAAGGCCACCGTGCCGGAGGAGGCGAGCACGCCGGCCAGGTTGCAGAGGCCGGACCAGACGACGGCGATGTTGGGATCGAGGGAGTGGGTGTAGATGACCGTGGCCACGGCGTTGGCGGTGTCGTGGAAGCCGTTGACAAATTCGAAGCCGAGGGCGATCAGCAGGGCCAGAGCCAGAAGCAGATAAGGCCAGATGCTGCCGAGGGCGATGTTCCCCATGTCCTGGGAGATGTGGAAGCCGATGAACCCGAGGCCGCCCAGAAGCGCCAGCAGAACGACCGCTGTGCTGACCCGCGCGGATGTTTTCTTCATCTTGCGGTCAAGGATCGAAGCGTTTGCGGGCATGATTTCAACTGCCGTAGCCAGGCCGGCCATCAGATTTCACCAAAGCGGCCGGAAAGATTCCGGTGGCGCCTGGGCCTCCAAGGTCGAAACGCGACGAGGGAAGAACAAAGCGAATACAAAGGGGATGAACTGTGGCAGGAGAGAGAAGAGCCGGATAAATAGGCGTCCATAAAACCCCAACAACTACATTCGTGCGCAGTTGTTTGCTCGGTGAGCCAGAGAGGTCTGGCTCTGCTTGATTCATTCTACACCGGACAGGCGGGGTGGGGAAAAGTGTATGCATTGGAGCGGTGGAAATCTGGGCGAAAGCGGGTCAGCGGGCAGCCGTGTTGCGCTCGAACCATTGGGCGAGCTGGTCCTCGATGATCTCGCCGGCAGCGAGGCTCCAGAACGTGAGAACGCGATCCTCTTTCGTCGCAGTCAGTTGGAGACCGTTCAACCGCAGGAATGTTACGGAAACGGTGAAAGCCGTACGCTTGTTGCCGTCCACAAAAGGATGATTGGCGACGATTCGCTTGGCATAGGAGGCCGCCAGCCGGGCGACGGAGGGGGGCTGCTCGGAATATGCAAAGAGGTTTTTCGGGCTCGCCAAGGCTGACTCCAACAGCCCCAGGTCGCGCACGCCTTCCGCGCCGCCGTGGAGCATGAGAGCCTCTTCGTGCATGTTGAGGACTACATCCTGCCTGATCCAAATCGGCTCCTTCACTCTGCGAGCCTCTGGAGGACATCCCGGTTTTCACGCATTACCTCGCGCGCCGCTTCCATCTGCGTGGCGAAATCCTGATCGTACGGTATCAGCCGAATGCCCTGGGAGCCCTCGGTGATGTAGAGCGAATCGCCCTTCTGGACGTTGAGCCGGGCCAGGGTCTCCTTGGGCAGAATGATGCCGGCGGAGTTGCCGATTGCGATGATTTTTGCAGTTGTGGCCATGGGAACGCCTCCTCGCTGGATTCAGTATAACATAAGTTATAACGCCGGACTATCGCCAGTCGTCGCGGGCGTTCATCAAACCATCGCTGATCACGGCGTCGAAGCCGGTGTGCTTCTTGATGAAGATCTCGGAGAAGGCGCGGTCCTGGCGTAGGAGGACAGCCTGGAGGCGGACCAGTTCGAGGAGGGCCAGGAATATGGCCACCAGCGCGCGCTCGGAGCGGGTGTGGCTGAGGAGGCGGCGGAGGGCCACGGGCTTGTCTTCCATGGTGAGGCGGCGGGCGAGGAACTGGATCATCTGGCCGACGGTTACCGAGTCTTCGCTGATGTCAATGATGGGGCGCTTGCGGGCGCGCTCGATCACGTCGCGGAAGATGCGGACCAGGTCCACGGTGTCGGCGGCGATCTCCGGCTCGGCGGCGGCCTCGTCCTGGAACTCGCGGAATCCGGGGTTGGACCATGTGGCCGCTTCGAGCATTTGTTTTTGTTGCAGCATCTGGGCGGCATTTTTGAAGCGCTCGTGCTCGAGGAGGCGCTCGACCAGCTCGCGGCGGGGGTCCTCGGGGGCTTCGCCGGGGCCGGCAGCCGAGCGCGGGAGGAGCATCTTGCTCTTGATGTGGATGAGCAGCGAGGCGGTATAGATGAACTCGCCGGCCACATCCACGTCGCCGGCCTTGAGCTGGCTGACATAGGCCAGAAACTGGGCGGTGATTTTGGCTATGGGAATGTCGTAGATGTCGATGTCCTGGCTGCGGATCATGTCGAGCAGCAGGTCGAGGGGGCCGTCGTAGACCTGGTCCACGATCACCGAGAAGGGCGAGAGATCGGCCTCGTCGTCCCTCGTCTTCAGCTTGATGGGCGGCTTGTCGGCGGCCTTCTGGGCGGGTTGTTGGTCTGGGGCGGGCTGGGAGGTGAGCGCCAGCGGGGAGGTTGGCTCCTGGCCTGGGGCGGCTGCCTGCCCGGCGCTCGGAGCAGCCGGAGGCTCAACGACCGGCTCAGCGGCGGGAGCGGGCTCGGTCGCGGCGGGTTGCTCGGCTGTCTGCTCGGGGATCGGGTCAATCAGGTCGATGGGCTCAGTGACCGGCTCAGCGGCTGGAGCGGGTTCGGCGAGAGCGACCGGCTCGGCGACCTGCTTTTCGGCGGGCTTGCGCTTCGAGGCAGATTTTGGGGCGCGCTGCGGCGGGAGAGCGGTTTCTGTGGCCGGCTCGGCTGGCGGCACAGGGACCGGGACTGGTGGAATGGCGTGAGCTGGGGCCGGGGCGGAGGCCGATTCTACGACGGGTGCAGCGGCTGCCACTGAGACCCATTCGAGCGCATTTGCAGACTCGGCAATGGGCGCAGGGGCGGATTCGGCCGCTGCGACAGGTTCGGCGGCGATGGTTTCCGGATTGGCGGTGCGATCGGTCAATGCTGTTTCAACTTCCAGAGATTGTTCGAGCCTTTCCAGAAATCTGTCTTCCTCCAAGGGTACGGGGTGCTCGGGCCGGGGGAAAAGGCCGAATCCCGAGCGAATCCCGCCCAAAGCGTAATTCAGGGCCTTTCGCCACCATGGGAGCGTCTTTTCGAGCATTTCCATTCCCCCGGCGGCTCAGGCCGCGTTCGGTCTGCCATCTTATGGCAAGGGCGGGCTCATTTTGCCGGCGCCATGGCACGGGGGCATCCGCGCCCCGTTTCAACCGCGCGCCTCTCCAGTGGGCGCCAGACTGTGCTCACTGGCTGGTTTAGGTCATCTGCATGGCGGCTCGCACCTTCTGCATAGTCTCCTCGGCGCGGACGCGGGCACGGCTGGAACCCTCTTCGATGATTTCCTTAACCAGCTTCTCAGAAAAGCCGGCGCGGCGGGCCTGGATGGGTTCGAGCACCTGCACCAGGGCGTCGGCGGCCCAGCTCTTGCACTCGATGCAGCCGATACCGGCCGAGCGGCAGCCTTCATAGACGTTGGCCAGCGTTTCCGGGGTCGAAAAGACTTTGTGCAGATCGCCTACCGGGCACTTGTCAGGGTCGCCGGGGTCGGTGCGGCGGATGCGGGCCGGGTCAGTGACCATGGTCTTGAGCTTCTGGCGGACCACCGGCTCGGGGTCGGTCAGCAGGATGGTGTTGCCGTAGCTCTTGGACATTTTGCGCCCGTCGGTGCCGGGCAGCTGGGGCGAGGGAGTGAGCAGCACCTGCGGCTCGGGTAGAACCTCCTGGCCGTCGAGCTTGCCCGCCGCGGCGGGCTTGTAGAACTGGTTGAAACGCCGCGCCACCTCGCGGGTCAGCTCGACGTGGGCGGTCTGATCGTTGCCCACGGGAACAAACTGCGGCTGATACATGAGGATGTCGGAGGCCATCAGCACCGGATAGCCCAGGAAGCCGAAGTTCGACAGATCCCTGTTCGACAGATTCTTCTGCTGGTCCTTATAGGAGGGCACGCGCTCCAGCCAGCCGACCGGCGTAATCATGCCCAGGAGCAGGTAGAGCTCGGCGTGCTGGAGGACCTTGCTCTGCAGGAAGAGCACACTGCGCGCGGGGTCGAGGCCGGCGGCCAGGTAGTCGAGCATCACGTCCAGGGTGTTGGGCGCAATCCGCGAGGGGTCGGCGTAGTCCGTGGTCAGCGCGTGCCAGTCGGCGATGAAGAAGTAGCACTCGTACTGGGCGGAGTTTTGCAGCTTGACCCAGTTGGCCAGGGCGCCCATGTAGTTGCCCAGGTGGAGCTTGCCGGTGGGGCGCATGCCGCTGAGGACGCGGGGGCGGGGCGATGAGATTGCGGGTTCAGGCATTTTGCTTGTCGATTCCGGAGAAATAGTGTCTCGATTGATTCTAGCGGGTTCTGGAGCTTTTACCTCAGCCAGCTAAATATGAGTCAGGGCCCAGTAGACCAGGCCCAGGGACGGACCGAGCAGGGCCATCAGGATATACCGGCCCAGGAAGATCATGAGCAGGTAGCTGCCCCAGATGGGAATGCGGTCGTAGACCTGCACGGCGTTGTAAGGCAGCATATTGCGCACCACGCGGCTGCCGTCGAGGGGCGGGATGGGGAGCAGGTTGAAGAAACAGAGCGAGAGGTTGATCAAAATGGCGAGGGTGAAGAGCAGAAGCAATGCCTGCAGGCCGGAAGGCACTCCCAGGACGAGACCACCCTGGAAGACGGAGAGGAAGGTGGAGAGAACGAGCGGGCGCCCATCGGGGACCGCGACGGAGATGAAGACGAGGACGAGGAAGGCAACCAGGACGAGAAGCAGGTTGGAAGCGGGACCGGCCAGGGTGGTCAGGTTGTCGTCGCGGACGATTTTGCGGAAGTTGCGGGTGAGGACGGGAGTGGGTTTGGCCCAGCCAACCAACATGCCGCTGAAAAAGTTGAGCCCGATGAAGGGGCCGAAGATGATCAGGGCTGGAAAGAGGAGTGTGCCGATGGGGTCCACGTGGTCCATGGGGTTGAGCGAGACGCGGCCCATCTGGCGGGCGGTCTGGTCGCCGAGGCGGGAGGCCATCCAGGCGTGGGCGCACTCATGCACGCTGAGCGAGAAGAGGAGCAGGACGAACTCGAAGACGGCAATGAGGAAAGCGCCAGATTGCAAACGAAGACTCCACGGCTGGAAAATTCAGGTTAGCATGGAGGGTCCCGTTTGGCTCAGATGCGGTCGGAGGGGAAGCTGCCGACGGCTTGGCCGGGGGCGACGTGCTGGCCGGCGAGGACGATGGCGTGGCTGCCGATGCGGGCGTTGGCTCCGATGACGGTTGGCACCAGGGTGACCTGATCGTAGTTTTCCGGATTGTGGGTGTGGGAGTAGATGCGGGCGAAGGAGCCGATGACCGCTCCCTTGCCGATGTCGATGCCGCCGCGGTCGTTGAGGAGGGCGCGCTGGCGGATGGTGACCCCGTCTCCGATGGTGAGGTTGTAGCCGTAGGTGAGGTCCACGCCGTGATAGATTTTGACGCCTGCGCCCATGCGGGCAAAGATGTGGCGGCCCAGCATCGAGCGGAAGCGGATGCCCAGCCAGTGGTTGGTCCCGACGGGGGAGCGGTCGAACATCAGCCAGAACCACAGCAGAGGCTTGCGCTCATTGAACTTCTGGCGGTCGGCGTCGGCAAAGTGTTCGGCTTCGAGGGTTACGTTTTCGGGGTCCAGCGAGAGGCTGACGACGTTGCCGGGCAGCTCGGAGGTGAGGGTGAGGTTGAGCTTTCCTCCGTGCGGGCGGCCCAGGTAGAGCTGGTAAAGCTGGTCGCGCACAATCTCGGCGCGGCGTTCGGGGGCCTGGTGCCGGGTGAATTCGTCATCGAGAAACTGAAGCCAGCGGCGGTAGACCTCTTCGGCTTCGGGTGCGGGATGCGGGACGCTGCTCGGAGTGGATGCCATACGCATTGGACGATACACCACGGGTCCGGGATGCAGCGAGCGGGGGAAAGATAGGGAATAGGGAATAGGGAGTAGAGCCGGAAGTGGAGGATTGTGGTCCCCCACCCTTGCGACAGAAAAAAGTCGCAAGGATGGGGCACGGGGCGGTAGTGGAATTCGGTGCGCAGGAAAGCAGCTTACCGGCGGCCCTGGATGGTTTTGGGGTTTATGCCGGCCTTTTTTGCGGCGCGCCTGGCGGCGATCTCGTGCATCTCCTTGCCGATGTGGGACTGGTTGATGCCGAGCTGAATGGCCAGGTTGATGATGTTGCCGGTGCCCCAGTAGAGCGCCAGCCCGGAGGCGTAGTGCCACAACATGAAGCCGAACATGACGGGCATCATGAAGGCCATCATCCGCCGCTGGGCCGCGTCCATGCCCGGCGAGGGCGTGATGTACTGCGTAAGAAACATGCTGATGATGATGAGGATGGGCAGGATGTGAATTGGGTCCGGCGCTGAGAGGTCGGTGAGCCAGAACCAGTGGGCCTGGCGCAACTCGACCGTGTTCTGCAGCACGCGAAAGTAGGCGAAGAACAGCGGCATCTGGATGAGCATAGGCAGGCAACTGCCGTACATGTTCACGCCCTCGGCCTTGTAGAGAGCCATCATCTCAGTGTTCATCTCGGCTTTTTTGGGGTCGTTGATCTTGAGATGGGCGTAGCGCTGCTTGAGGGCCTCGACCTTGGGCTGGATGCGCATCATCTTCAACGAGGACTTCATCATCATGAACCGCGTGGGCAGCATGAGGAGGTTGAAGACGACGGTGACGACGATGATGGCCCAGCCCCAGTTGTCGACGCCGTGTTCAACCAGGAAGCGCAGGGCCAGGTAGAGGGGCTTGGCAATGACGGTGAGCCAGCCGAACTGGATGAGGGGTTCGAGCGATTCCCCGGTGGACTTGCCGTCCGAGCCTGTGGCGTGGATGGAGGTCAGCACGTCCATCGCCTTGGGGCCGGCATAGAGGCGCAGGCGGTTGGCGCCGCTGGTGTCGCCCATGGCCAGGCCAAGCACATGGGCCGGCTTCTTCTCGCTATTGGGGTTGCTCAGGTCGCCGGGCAGGTCGATGGTGTTGTGCAGCGTGACGAGTGTGGCGCGCTCGGGAGCGTCAGGCAAGAAGGCCGAGACGAAGTAGAGATCGGTGATGGCCGCGTAGGCGTAGGGTTGGTCGAAGGTGGCGTTGTTGCCCACCTTGGCGACGGCCTGCGAGTCCTGCTTGCCATCGAGAGACCAGGCAAACTGCGAGGTTGCGGAGGTTGGCACAGAGGATCGGGTCAAGGACGAGGGAAGGAACTCCTCCATGTCGCCGAGGCCGGAGGGCCAAGCCACCAGCGCGCGCACTGGCGTGCCATTGCGCTTGACTTCGGCCTCGACGGTGAGGACATAGCTGGAGTCGAAGCGGAAGGTCTTCACCACGTCCAGATCACCCGCGGCGTAGTGGAAGGTAAGGGCGTTGGTGGCCGGGACTTCCGCATGGCCGGTGGGCGAGGGCTGAGCGCCTGAGGCCGTGACCTGATAGAGCGCCTGGTCCAACTGCGCGGTGAGGGCCGGCTCGTAGGTGAAGAGCGAGAGCGGGAAGCCGAACTTTTCAGCGGCCTGGGGCTGAACCATATCCAGCGGCTTGCCGGCTGAGTCCAAGTACTTTTTCAGGATCCAGTGCTTGACCTGCGCGCCGCGATTGGTGAAAACGATCTTGTACTGTTCGTTTTCGACCGTGGTCTCTGTTTCGAGCGCGGCGGCGACGGCCGGTGTGGGTGCGAGAGCCTGCACGGAACCGGCGGCCAACTGCGGCTGGGCTGGCTGGCCTGGGGCGGCGGGTTGCGAGGCCGTCTGCGGCGGCTGGGATTGAGATTGGGATTGGGCGGGCGCTGGTTCAGCCGGCTTGGGCTTGAAAAAGTACTGGTAGCCGAAGAGCACGACGAGCATCAGCAGGAAGAAGGCCATGGTGGAGCGCATATCGCCGCCACTGCCGCCGCCGGAGCCCTGGGTCTGAAGATTTGGATTGCGAATTTCGGGCAAAGGATACTTCCTGTCGATTCGAAAAGGGCAGCCCGTCGGGCCGCTGCTTCTTCTATGGTAACGGTTCGTGGGGAAAAGGTCTTGGAATCGCGGCAGGCGGGACCGGATCAAGGCCTCCGCGGGCGAACGGGTTGCAGCGCAGCAGCCTCCAGACCGCCAGTGCCACGCCACGCAGGGGGCCGTGGGTGGCGATGGCGATGGAGGCATACTCCGAGCAGGTGGGCAGGTAGCGGCAGCCGCCGCCGGGGTTGAGCGAATGCAGGGCAGGCGAGAGCCAGCGGCGGTAGAAGACGAGTGTGGCAAGCAACAGGCGCGTCATAGTGCGGGCTTTCGGCATTACCAGGGATACTTTGTCCTGTTCAATTCCGCGGAGTGTCGGCGCTCCCTGGTGGTCGCGTCGACTTGAGGTCTGTGGATTCGGGATGCATCATCCCTGGTAATGCTGTAGGCGAGGCGGACTGCTGGGCTGAAATCGGGGTTGCGATTCGCGCCGCCTCGGCATTTGCCTGCTGAAGGATACGCACAATCTCCGCTTCAAGTTTCGCAAATTCGAGGGTGAGCACAATGCGGCGGGGATGAAAGATGAGATCGCAACCCTGGGGCAGAAGGTCCACGTGGCGGCGCAGGGCCTCTCTCATGCGGCGCTTGATGCGGTTGCGTTCATGGGCCTTGCCCAGCACCTTGCCCGCGGTGAGGCCGACGCGCGAGGCTGCTGGGTGGTCTGGGGAGCGGTCGGCGCCTGCCGCCTGTTGCGGGGCCAGGAACCAGCTCATGGAGGCGGATTGGCGCTTGCGGCTGGAGGCATAGGCGCGCTGATAGCCTGCGTGCTTCCGCAGGCGCGCGCCGGTCAGGGACTGCCTGGGGGATGGGCGCTGAGCAGGGTTGGGAGGGGTGTTCATGGCAGTGCCGATAGGGGGTCCAGCCGGAGCGATGGCGATACGCAACACCTTCCGGCTGAGACAGAACGGCGGGGAGGGTTACGGCGTTTTCGGAAAAGGTGTGGTACTTTGAAGTGCCTACAGGGTCGCCGCTCCTTGGGGTCGCGCCGACTTGATTGCATTGGTTTCGGTTTACGTCATTTCCGAAAACGCTCTAGTCGCGGAAGCCGGCGCTGACGGCCACGCGCTTGCGGCCGATGGCGCGACGGCGGCTCAGGACGGCGGCGCCGCTCTTGGTCTTCATGCGCGCGCGGAACCCGTGCGTCTTCACGCGTTTGCGGCGATTGGGTTGAAATGTGCGCTTGGGCATAAAAACGCGCTCCTGTTTCCTGAAGAAAATCTGCGCCTTGACGGCAAGTCTCAAGTGTATCGCAGGTTGGGCCAGGAATCCAGCGCAAACTGTCTTGAGGCCGGTACCGCGCCGTCCAAGCCTTCCTGGAACTCTTCTCAGGAGTCGCTCGACCAGCGCCACAATAGTGCGGGCGGGGCTGCTCTCAATGTGAGCGTGGCTGCTTTTTGCAGTGACTCTGGTAACACCCTTGCGGCGAGTTTCACCAGCAATGGTGCAACTCAATCCGCTGAAAAAAAGTTATGTGAAAGACTGATTGCAATATCCCCCAAATGTGCTACTATCGGGACCGTTCAAGAAAGTTTCCCAGCGTCCCACGGAACGAGTTTATCCACGCCCCAAGGTCGAATTCGGGGGCAGATTAGCGGCATTCAGGCAGTTGTGAGCGGCAGTTGATTGGACGAGAAGCCAAGGCTTTTCGCCAATGAGGAGCCGTTGCCAAAATCCCGCGGATGAACCGGACCGGCCGTACAGAGGCGGCGCAGGCAAGGATTGGCACGATGGCATTCGCAATTTCGCAGGCAGCGGCACTCAACCCCTGGCTCCAGATTCTCGCGGCTTTGGAAAAGAAGGTCATCCGCCAGTCCTTTGAGACCTGGCTCAAACCTACGCGCTACAGCCACGCCGCGGGCCGCACGCTGTATGTGCGCGTGCCCTCGCCGGAGTTCCAGCACATCGGCGACAAGTACGGCGACCTGATTCAGGAGGCCATCGACCTGCAGTCGCTGGAGTTCGACGACGTCAGCTTCGTGACCGCCGAGGAAGACCCCTCGATTCCGCCGCAGCGCAAGGATGGAGGCTTCGGCCCCGTCTCCACGCACGCGCCCACGGCGCCACCCGCAGCGCCGGCGCGCACGCCAGAGCAGGCGCGGTTCGACTGGTCCACCGCGGCGCAGCTCAACCCACGTTACACATTCGATGCGTTCGTGATCGGCAACGGCAATCAGTTTGCGCGGGCCGCTTCGCTGGCCGTGGCCGAACGTCCCTCGAAGGCTTACAATCCGCTCTTCCTCTATGGCGGCGTCGGCATGGGCAAGACCCACCTGATGCACGCCATCGGCCACGAGGTGAAGCGCCGCCAGCCGGTGGCCAGCATCTGCTACGTCTCCGCGGAAAAGTTCACCAACGAGATGATCACCTCGCTGCGCAACGACCGCATGACCAGCTTCCGCGATCGCTTCCGCACCGTGGACGTGCTGCTGATCGACGATATCCAGTTCATCGCCCAGAAGGAGCGCACACAGGAGGAGTTCTTCCACACCTTCAACGCGCTGCACGAGAGCATGAAGCAGATCGTGATCGCCTCGGACCGGCCGCCCAAGGAACTGGCGGAGATCGAGGACCGGCTGCGGTCGCGCTTCGAGTGGGGCCTGATCGCCGACATTCAGCCGCCGGACCTGGAGACCAAGGTGGCCATCCTGCAGAAGAAGTCAGAGAGCGAGCAGGTGCAACTGCCGACCGACGTTGCGCTTTTTGTGGCCTCGAACGTGCGCACCAACGTGCGCGAGCTGGAAGGCGCCCTGGTGCGGCTGATCGCCTGGTGCCAGCTGAACCGCATGGAGATCACGCTGGCGTCGACCCAGCAGTGCCTGAAGCAGTTCATCGACATGCAGGTGCGCAAGATCACCATCGAGGCCATCCAGCGCGCCGTATCCGAGCAGTTCGGCATGCGGGTCACCGACCTGAAGCAGAAGAACAACTCGCGCAATGTGGTGGTGCCGCGGCAGATCGCGATGTACCTGGCCAAGCAGATGACCGAGGCCAGTTTGCCTGAGATCGGGCGGCAGTTCGGGAACAAGCACCACACCACGGTGATGCACTCGATCAGCAAGATCGACGAGCTGCGCCGCACCGACAAGGACCTGCACCGCACGCTCAATAAACTGCAGGAGCAGTTGAACGCGTGAGGAGCTAGTCAGCAAGTCAGCGAAAAGCTGAAGCCCACGTCTCTGTCAACGGCGCGGGCTTCTTTGCGTGCGCTTTCAGAACTGCGTCAGGCTCAGGACGTTGCTGTCGGGATCATGAAACCAGGCGATGCGCGCGCCGTTGGGAGATGTCCAGATGCCGAGCGGGTCGGAGTCATTGAGGCCGGGATAGCGCAGAAAAACGACGCCGGCAGCGGTGAGACGCTCGACGGTGGCTTCAATGGCTTCCACCTCCCAGCCCAACACGGTGAAGGGCGCTGGGGAGTGCTCTGCCACGGTAGTCACGCGCAGCATGGTTCCGTTCGCGTCGAAGACCAGCGCAAAGGGTTTTTCGTCGGCCACCAGGCGAAGCCCCAACAGATCTTCATAGAAAGCGCGTGCCTTCGCCGGATCTGTTGTGGGGACAAAGGCGACCAGCTTGCTGCTGCCGAGAATCGATTCCGTTTCCATGGAATTCTTTCTCCGAATTGAAACCTGAGAGCTTCAAAGGCAATCGGTACTAGCGGCGTGGCCGTCCGCGATCCCCAGAGCTTCGTCCACGATCGCCGAAGCCGCGCGGTTTGACGGGCGGGGCGACGGGCAGGTTGGTCTTGCCCGCCGGGTAGACGGCGAGGAAGCGGTCCTGGCCTTCGCCATTGCTGGCTGTCTCAACGCCTTCGATTCCGCGGAAGGCCATGTGCAGCAGGCGGCGCTCGCGGCTGTTCGTGGGCGGGAAGGCGTATGGGATGCCGGACTTGCGCACCTTTTCCGCGGCGGTCTCGGCGGTCATGCGCAGTTCCTGGGCGCGCAGAGCCTTGAAGTTGTCGGCATCAAAGCTGATCAGGTCGCCCTCGCGCTGGTCGAGACGGAGCATCTGCGCGGAGATCGTCTCCAGGGCTAGCAGCAGTTCGCCGTTGTGCTGGGTGACCAGCGGCACGTCGGGGCCGGCCAGCTCGACGCAGAGGGCGGGAGCCTGCCCCTCCGGGTCGGGCGCGCCGTCGCCGGCGGTGATGCGGTACTTGAGGCGCATGCCGCCCAGCTTGTTAAGGGTGGCGAGGAATCCGGCAATCTTCTGGGCAGCTTGCTGCAGGTCGGCGATGGGCATAACAAACCAGTATCGCAGAGCGGGGCGGGGAATGTTGGGCGAATGTGGCTGTAGTTTCCATGCTCAACATTTTACGTGTTGCTTCACGATGGGAGTGTTACGTTAACCGAAGGCAAATTCAGATTTTCAGGCTTTGATTTCAATGGAGAACTCCGGTCACGCGAATGCACAGGCTTTTTGAACTGTTTCTTCTGCTGGTGGTGGGCGCAAGCGCGGCTGCGGCGCATGCGCAGGGCGGGCCGCCGTTTATTACCGACGACCCCGGCACGCCCGGCAACAAGCGCTGGGAGATCAACTTCGGCTGGATCGCCAACCACAACCCCGGCCAGGCCTATTACCAATTGCCCGATTTCGATTTCAACTACGGATGGGGCGACCGCATTCAGCTCAAGTACGAAGTGCCGCTTGCTGCGGCGACCGACCAGAACAACACTACGCGCGCCGGGCTGGGCGAATCGCTGCTGGGCGTTAAGTGGAGGCCCTACGAGCATCATCGCGCCGGCGAACTTAAGTCGGACGAGAATATGGACTTCTCGCTGGGCACGTTTCCGCAGGCCTCCATCAACAACCCGACTAGCGCTGTTCGGCGCGGAATTGTCGAGAACGGACCGCAATATTATCTGCCGGTCGAATTCACGGCCAAGCTGGGTCCCATCGGCATCGATGGCGAGGTGGGCCGCTGGTTTGGCAACCGCAATGTTCCGAACCGCTGGGGTCGCGGACTGATTGTGGGGCACGAATTCAGCAGCCGCTTCGAGCTCTACGGAGAAATCTACGATCTCCAGGACATCAACCGCATCGCCGGCGCGCCCAAGCAGCGCGAGTTGACGCTGGATATAGGTGGGCGGCAGACGCTGGATCGCGGCGGACACCTGCGTCTGCTGTTCATGGGCGGGCGCGGTATCCAGGCCGTGACTCGCCAGAACAGCGAGCCGGATTGGATCGCCTACATAGGCGTTCAACTACAGCTCGGGCCACAAGCGAAAGAAGCGCCGGGCGAGAAGCCATGAGGCAGGCCGGCGGAGCAATGGGAGAATAGAGTCATGCCGCAACTCGAGCCGATTGTGCTGTCCGCCGCCCAGGCCCGCGTCCTGGGCGCACTCGTCGAAAAGGAAGTGACCACGCCGGACTACTATCCGCTGTCAATGAATGCGCTGGTGAATGCGTGCATTCAGCGGTCGAATCGCGAGCCGGTGATGGATCTGGACGAAGAGGCGGTGCGCCAGGCGCTGCATGGCCTGGAAGACTTGCGGCTGGCAGGCCGCGCCCGCGGCGCCGATGGGCGCGTGACCAAATACGAGCACTGGTTGGGCGAGGCCTTCAACTTCAACCGCGCGGAGACGGCGCTGCTTTGCGTGCTGCTGCTGCGTGGGCCGCAGACTCCTGGAGAGCTGCGCGGTCGCACCGAGCGTCTGCACCGGTTCGATGAGATCGGCGAGGTGCTGGCTGGACTGCAAAAGCTGATGGAGCGGGAGCCGGCGCTGGTGGCTGTGCTGCCGCGTCAGCCGGGGACCAAGGAGTCGCGCTATGCGCATTTGCTTTCGGGGACGGTGGAGGCGGTGGTTGCGGCGGAAGAGACTCCCTTCGCGCGTCGCGACTCCGGACAGGGTGCCGGGGACGACGAGCGGATTGCGCGGTTGGAAACCGCCGTCGCGGAACTTAAGCGGGAGATGGCCGCATTGCGGCAGAAGATCGACGACCTGTTCGGGGACTGATGTGCGAAGCTCGGTCTTTGAAATCAAAAATCGCGCCAAACAGGGCGGCGAGTGGAACGGAGCCTTTCTTCAGCGCTTGGGGTGCTGTCCTGCTCGCTGTGGAAAGATCAGAATGCATGCAATCACGAGCACAACCAGCGTAGCGGAGGCGGAATAGCGGCTTAAATTGAGGCCGCCATGCTCCAAGGGCTTATCGAGAAAATCGCCGACAACGGCGCCAAGCGGCCGCGTCAGGATAAACGCCACCCAGAACAGCACGGTTTTCGAAATCTTTGTCCAGAAATGGCAAGCCGCCACGAGAACAAGAAGTGAACCGAAGATCACCGCCGCCCCGCCATACCCAAGCCCCGCGCTGTCGGCCGTCCAGTCGCCAAGGGCAGTTCCGAGGGTTTGCGAAAACATGATCGTCACCCAGTAAAACATCTCAACCTTGGGTGTGCTGACGGTATTGACCGAGATCGACCCCAACGACCAGTACCATACGCCAAGCGAAGACAGCAAGAGCACAAGTAAAATTAAGCTGCCGCCCGCATAGCCAAGGCCGAGAGAGCGGTCGGCAAAGTCCGCCATGGTGGTTCCAACCGTAGTGGTGGCGATAATCGTCGTCCAATACAGGAACGGATGAAATCGCTTCGCAATCACCTGCGACGCAACCGCGACAACAAAGATCGCCGCAAAGATTGCCGTGCCTACCAGGTAGCCGAGATTCATCGACATCGTCACGGCATCCCCGCCCGTTTCGCCTAGGGTGGTGCAGAGAATCTTGACGATCCAAAAAACCAAAGTGATCGCGGGCACTTTGCTGAAGAGGTTTTCGCTTGATGCATCGGCTTGTTGTTTCGCAAACGGCATTTCAGTCCTCCGGAGAAATATAAGCGATTGCGGAGCGCGCATCGCGTGGCAACTTCTGAATGGCCGCGCTATGGCCGAAGCGCCCTGGCGGTGCGAGAGAAGACTCGCCGGGGCTCTGCTTCCCCGCGCATCCTCGTTCCGGCCAACGGCTTCCACGAAGCGGAGACCGGACATGGCTAAATCAGCTCATGCCCCGCGAACCAGTAGCCGATCTCAAACGCGGCGGTGTCTTCGGCGTCGGAGCCGTGGATGGCGTTTTCCTGGATGGAGCCGGCGAACTTCTTGCGGATGGTTCCCTCTTCGGCGTTGGCGGGGTTGGTGGCGCCCATCAGCTTGCGCAGGTCGGCGACGGCGTTGTCCTTTTCCAAAACCATCAAAAAAAGCGGGCCCGACGACATGAACTCACACAGCGGCTCAAAGAACGGCTTGCCGGTGTGGACGGCATAGAAGCCCTTGGCCTGTTCTTTAGAGATCGACTGTTTTTTGATGGCCACGATCTGAAAACCGGCCTTCTCAATCTCGGCCAGAATGGCCCCGGTGAAACCTTTGCGGACCGCGTCCGGCTTGACGATGCTGAAGGTGCGTTGCGGCACTTGGATTGCTCCTCGGAAGAGATTGCGTCTTCGACTCTATTGTAATTTGCGCCGATTGAGGCTGCCCGCGAGGACGGAAATCTGGTAAAGTTTCGGCATGTTTGGCTTAGGCGCACTTTGTCGTTATTCGAACGCATTCCTTGTTGTCCTGGCTGCCGGGATGGGCGGTGTTTTGGCATTTGCACAGACAGCGCCGCCTGCTGCACCCCTTGCTGCCGCCGTCGCGCCCACCGCGCCGGAACTGCGGGTCTTCGATCCCTCGCTGATCGACACGACGGTGGATCCCTGCGAGAACTTTTACCGCTTCAGTTGCAATGGGTGGTTCAAGCGCAATCCGCTGCCCGCCGACCAGGCTGTCTATGGCCGCTTTACCGAGCTGTTTGAACTGAACCGCTTGCACCTGAGGCAGATTCTGGAAGAGGCGGCCTCGCCCGCGGCTGCGCGCAACGCAAACGAAAACCCGCGCTCTGCCAACGAACAGAAGATCGGCGACGAGTACGCGAGCTGCATGGACACGGCGGCCGTAGACAAGCTGGGGTTGGCGCCTCTGAAGCCGGAACTGGACCGGATTGCCGCGCTCAAGACGGCGGCGGAGTTGCCGGCGCTGTTGGCGCATCTGCACGCCATCGGCGTGAACGCGTTCTTTGGCGTGGGCTCGAACCAGGACTTTGCCGATTCGAATGCGGTGATTGCGTTTTATGGCGCGGGCGGCCTGGGTTTGCCGGAGCGCGACTACTACACACGGACCGATGCGAAGAGCGTGGAACTGCGCCAGCAATACGTGGCTCACGTACGGACGATCTTTACGCTAGCGGGCGAGCGGGATGCGCAGGCTGCCAAGGATGCAAAGAACGTGCTGGCGCTTGAGACGCGGCTGGCCAAGGCTTCGCTGACCATTACCGAACTGCGCGATCCGCAGAATCTGAATCACCCGACGGATGTGGCCGGCTTCTCAAAAGAGCTGACGCACTTTTCGCTGGGCGATTATGCGGCCGCCGCGCACGCGCCCGCCTCCGGCAAGGTGAACGATGTGGAGCCGAAGTTTTTTGCGGAGTTCAACGCGCAGGTGGCCGATACGCCGATGAAGCAGATCAGGGCTTATCTGCGCTGGCACTTGCTGCACGCCTACGCCGGCGGCAGCTTGCCTGAGAGCTTCGACCACGAGACGTGGAACTTCTATTCGCACATTCTGAACGGCGCGGAGAAGCAGCAGGAGCGCTGGAAGCGCTGCACCAGCCGCGTGGATCTGGAGTTGGGCGAGGCGCTGGGCCAGGTGTATGTGGCCAAGTATTTTCCGCCGGCCGAGAAGCAGCGCACGCTGGAGATGACCCTGGCCATCGAACAGGCGATGGACAAGGATATCGATGCGCTGGACTGGATGAGCGCGGAGACCAAGGCCAAGGCCAGGGACAAGCTGCACGCGGTGATGAACAAGATCGGTTATCCGGACAAGTGGCGCGACTACTCGAAGCTGGAAATTGTGCGCGGGGACGCGCTGGGCAACGAGATGCGCGCGCGGGAGTTCGAGCATGCGCGCGACCTGGCCAAGATCGGCAAGCCGGTGGACAAGGGCGAGTGGATGATGACGCCGCCTACCGTGAACGCCTACTACGATCCGCAGATGAACAACGTGAACTTCCCGGCCGGCATCCTTCAGCCGCCCTTCTTCAGCGGCAAAGAGGACGACGCGGCCAACTACGGCGACATGGGCTCGACCATTGGGCACGAGCTGACCCACGGCTTCGACGACCAGGGACGGCAGTTCGACAAGGACGGCAACCTGAAGGAATGGTGGACCAAGGACGACGAACAAAAATTCTCAGACCGCGCCGATTGCATGGTCAGGCAGTATGACGCCATTGAAGCCGTGCCGGGCGTTCACCTGAACGGCAAGCTGACGCTGGGCGAGAACCTGGCCGACCTGGGCGGGTTGTGGCTGGCTTGGCTGGCGTGGCTCGACAAGGCCGAGACCGCTCACCTGGACATGAACGCGAAGACCGACGGCTATACGCCGGATCAGCGTTTCTGGATCGCGTATGCGCAGCAGTGGTGCACGCAGACGCGGCCCGAGCAGTTGAGAACGCAAGCGCAGGGCGATCCCCATGCGCCGGACGAGTACCGGACCAATACGGTGCTGACAGATTTGCCGGAGTTTGCGAAGAGCTTCAGTTGCAGGAAGACGGCGGCGATGGTAAGCCCGAAGCCGTGCCGGGTGTGGTAGGAGGCAGCTAAGAGCTAGCCTTTGCCGATAACGCGGGCCAGGGTTGCGCCGATTTCGGCTGGGGAGACGACGACGTGAATGCCGGCCGCGGTCATAGCTTTCATCTTGTCGGCGGCGGTGCCTTGGCCGCCGGAGATGATGGCTCCGGCGTGGCCCATGCGGCGGCCGGGAGGGGCGGTCTGGCCGGCGATGAAGCCGACTACCGGCTTCTTGACATAGAGCTTGACGAACTCTGCGGCGGCTTCCTCGGCAGCGCCGCCGATCTCGCCGATCAGGACGATGGCTTCGGTTTCGGGGTCGTCGTTGAAGAGGCGCAGCGCATCGATGTACGTGGTGCCGATGATCGGGTCGCCGCCGATGCCGATGGCGGTCGATTGGCCGATGCCGCGCTGGGTGAGCTGATGCACGGCCTCATAGGTGAGCGTGCCGGAGCGGGAGACGATGCCGATCGATCCCTCTTTGTGGATATTGCCGGGCATGATGCCGATCTTGGCGTTGCCGGGCGAGATGACGCCGGGGCAGTTGGGGCCGATCAGCCGTGATTTTGAGTTCTTGAGCTTGGCCCACACCTTGACCATATCGAGGGTTGGAATGCCCTCGGTGATGGCCACGATAAGGGGAATGCCCGCGTCCTCGGCCTCGAGAATGGCGTCGGCGGCAAACGGCGGCGGAACGAAGATCATCGTGGCATTGGCGCCGGTCGCGGCTACCGCGTCCGCCACAGTGTTGAAGACCGGCCAGCCTTCGTGGGTGGTCCCGCCCTTGCCGGGAGTTACTCCACCGACAACGTTGGTTCCGTATTCAGCGCAGCTCATGGCGTGGAAAGTACCTTCTTTGCCTGTAAGTCCTTGAACAATTAAACGGGTGTTCCTATCGACTAAGACCGCCATGTTATGCCCCCACGCTTGCAGCCGCGGTTACAACTAACTCCGCTGCTTCTTTCATTGTTTCGCCGACCTGGAAGTTGAGGCCCGACTCGGCGAGGATTCTGCGGCCTTCCTCGACGTTGGTGCCTTCGAGGCGCAGAACGATGGGCACGGTGATATGGAGGTTGCGCGCCGCGGCGACAACGCCAGTGGCCAGTCGGTCGACACGGAGGATGCCGCCGAAGATGTTGATGAAGATGGCCTTGACGTTGGCGTCGGAGAGAAGGATTTCGAAGGCGTGTTCGATCTGCTCCTGGGTTGCGCTGCCGCCTACATCAAGAAAATTGGCGGGGCTGCCGCCGGCGTACTGAATAATGTCCATGGTGGCCATGGCCAGGCCAGCGCCGTTGACCATGCAGGCAATGGAGCCGTCGAGCTTGATGTAGTTGAGTGCGTACTTGCTGGCCTCCACTTCAAGCGGGTCTTCTTCGGCGGTGTCGCGCAGAGCTTTGATCTCCGGATGGCGGAAGAGGGCGTTGTCGTCGAAGGTGATCTTGGCGTCGAGAGCGAAGAGCTTGTCGTCTTTAGTGGTGATGAAGGGATTGATCTCGACCAGCGAGGCGTCGGTCTCGATGAAGGCTTTGTAGAGGCTCTGGAAGAATGCGACGGCGGCGGTGATCTGCGCGGGCTTGAGGCCCACTGCGAAGGCCAGCTTGCGGGCCTGCCATGCGCCAAAGCCGATGGCCGGGTCGATGGTCTCCTTGAAGATGGCCTTGGGGTCTTTGGCGGCCACTTCTTCAATCTCCATGCCGCCGGCCTTGGAGGCCATGAAGACCAGCCTGCCGGCAGCGCGGTCGAGGACGATGCCGAGATAGAGTTCGCGGTCGATGGCCGCGGTCTCCTCGATGAGCAGGCGCTGCACCTTTTGGCCTTGCGGGCCGGTCTGGTGGGTCACCAGCGTCATGCCCAGAATCTGCTTGGCGTAGAGCTCGGCGTCCTCGCGGGTGCGCGCCACTTTGACGCCGCCGCCTTTGCCGCGGCCTCCGGCGTGAATCTGCGCCTTCACCACGACGCCGCTTGCGCCCTCGGCAAAGAGCTTGCGGGCCACCGTCGAGGCTTCTTCGAGGGTGTTGGCCACTTCGCCCCTGGGCACGGCCACGCCGTATTTCGCCAGGATTTCCTTCGCTTGGTACTCATGGATCTTCATTGTCGGTAGGAATCATCCCATCCGCTGTGTTTGGGGATCCGGGACCGAGCCCGTCTGATTCCGAGCCCGCGCGACCGTGCCAGCGGTAAGCAAATAGTATCTTGCCTGCCAAAGGAGGGGCAAACAGGGGAGCACGCGGCAATCTCAGAATGCGGCAGGGCGCGGCGCGCCGTTACCATAAGAGATATGGCCTTATTGAAAGAGCTTTTGAAGCCGCTGGCCGAGGACGGCGCGGCGCTGACCCGGGAGCAGGCGGCCGGCGTGTTGGAAGAGATACTGGCTGGCGGCGTACCGGAGGTGGAGACGGCGGCGCTGCTCACCGTGCTGGCCACGCGGGGCGAGCTGGCGCCGGAGCTGGCCGGCTTTGTCCAGGTGATGCGCCAGCGCGCCACGCCGCTGCCGCTCACGGACGAGGAGCGGGACGAACTGGTGGACATTGTGGGCACGGGTGGCGGAGGGCCGTTGACCTTTAATATCTCGTCGGGCGCGGCGCTGGTGGCTGCGGCGGCTGGAGCCAAAGTGGCCAAGCACGGCAACCGGGCCGTCACCTCGCTGTGCGGCGCGGCAGACGTGCTCGAGGCCCTCGGAGTGCCCATCGCGCTGGGGCCGGAGCTCGCTGTTCAGTGCCTGCGCGAGACTGGATTCATGTTCCTATTTGCGCCGCTCTATCACCCGGCGATGAAGGCGTTGGGGCCGTTGCGCCGGGCGCTGGGTTTTCGCACCATCTTCAACCTCTGCGGGCCGCTGACCAATCCGGCGGGGGCGCGCGTGCAGGTGATCGGGGTGCTGGCGCCGAGCAAGGTGCTGCTGGTGGGTCGAACGCTGGCGGCTCTGGGAGCAAAACGGGCGTTTGTGGTGCATGGGACGGACGGCATCGACGAACTGACGACGACTGGCGAGTCGATTGTGGCGCGGATCGAGGAGCCGGAGGGGGGCGGCGAGCCCACGTTGAGGGCTTCGCGCATTACGCCGGAGATGGCCGGACTGCCCCGCGTCACGCTGGATCAATTTGTCGGCGGCGATGTGAAGACCAACGCGGCTTTGCTTTACGACGTGCTGACCGGCATTCCCGGCGCGCGGCGCGACATTGTGCTGCTGAACGCCGCCGCCGCCCTCGTGGCCGCCGGGCTGGCCGCCGATCTGAAGGAAGGCGTCCGGTTGGGCGCTGAAGCCATCGACTCCGGCCAGGCAGCGGTAACCCTCGCCAAACTGAGGGATTTTGGAGCAAAGTTCGGGGCAAAACAGTAAATTGTGCAGAGATATTCTATAAATGGTCTATACTTTTGGTATAGACCATAGCCGGGAGGCTCACCATGGCGACGACAAATTCCACTGCCAAGCCGCAAGCCGCGCCCGCCGTCAAGACCGCCAAGCTCTTCAAGAATGGCCGCAGCCAGGCCGTGCGTCTCCCCAAGGAGTTCCGCTTCGAGGGGACGGAGGTTGCCATCCGCAGGGATGAGAAGAGCGGAGATGTGACGCTTACCCAGTCCATTTCGCCCGCTGCCCCTGCGAAAAATTTGCAGGAACTGCTCGACCTCCACGACGCGCACAATCTTTCCCTGGAGGATTTCGAAATCGAAGTTCGCAAGCTGGGAAAGTTGACCACGCAGGAGTTGTTTCTTCTCTTCGATTGGGCCAAATTTCCCGAAGATTTTATGGCGGATCGCGAAGTTCATATGCCGCGAGAGCTGGATCTCTTCTAAATGCCGCCCCAATATATGTTGGACACGAACATCGTCAGCTATCTGCTGAAAGGGCAGGCGCCTGCGCTGCGGACCCGGTTTGACCTTGTAACGGCTGAGGCGATAGCCATCTCCTCCATCACCGAGGCAGAGGTGTTCTATGGTTTGGCGCGAAAGCCCGGCGCCGTGCGGCTAAGATTCGCTGCGGAGGCATTCTTCGTGAGCGTCACGCGTCTGGCCTGGGATTCGGCAGCGGCTCGGGCCTATGGGCTGTTAAGGGCTGAACAGGAACGCAAAGGCAAACCGCTCAGCACGGAAGATATGATGATCGCCGCGCACGCATTGTCGCTGGGGTTAACCCTCGTGACGCACGACCAGGCGTTTTCCCTTGTCGATGGCCTCAAGACTGAAGATTGGACTGTCGGCTAAAGCTACTTCGAGGCTAGTGCAAGCCTTGTTGAGACCATTGCAAAGTTACAGCAGCCCGCCACGCCCTGCCAGCCGCCGCGACAGCAGCCAGGAGAGCAGCGAGGTTCCGAGAGCCAGCGCAACCCAGCCGGCTTGCTCGACGGGAGCGACGAGGGCGGCGGGGAGATGCGGCAGGGTGAGCGTGGGCGCGCTCAGGATGGGCAGGCCTAGGCGAACCAGCTCGAATGCGGCCCAGCCGAAGACTCCGGCGGCGAGCAGAATGCCGGGGACGGCGCGCTTCCAGGGGAACGGGATCGGCGGAGGGGCCGTGGCTTCTTGCTGGACGCGCTCCATGACCGAGGCGAGAAAGCCCGAAGAGGGGATCAGATCCTCTTCGCTGGCCAGAATGCGGTCGATCTCAGCCTCGATCCTCCCGGTACGGTGGTTCCCGGCGCGCTCTTGCTCAGTGCGGATTGTTTTGGCTCGATTCAATTTACGGCCTCCTTTTCTGTCTTCAGCGCGGAAACTTCCATTGCGGCGTACTCGGTTTCGAGGCGCGGGAAACGCTGTCGCAACAAAGCCCGCGCGCGGGAGAGGCGGGCTTTCAGGGTTCCTTGGGGCAGGCCCATGGTCGCCGCAGCCGTGGCCACATCCATCTCATGAAAGTAGAACAGAATGACAGGCTCGCGGTAGCGCAGGGGCAGGGCCAGTACGGCGCGATGAACAGCATCGTGGCTCAACTGCGCGGCCAGCTCGCTGTGCTGTGTAGCGAAGCAGGCAGGCTCTGGTGCAGCCTCCAGAGGAAGAGTCTCCGTGGGAAATCGCTTCAACTCGGAGCGATAGACGTTGGCGGCCAGCGCAAACAGCCAGGTGGAAAAGCTGGACTCGCGCCGCCAGTGACTCAACCCGCGCCATGCGCGCAGAAAGGCCTCCTGGGCCATCTCCTCGGCGCGTCCGCGATCGCGGCAATAGCGCCAGGCCAGGTTGATCAGCGGCCCCTGCCAGCGGCGGACGATGCCCTCGAAGGCCCGCACGTCACCAGCCAGCACGCGGTCAACATCGGCCAGGTCGGCATCGGCGCTGATTGTGGCATTCATTCCGAACTGCGCTCCTCCGCAACAGGTAGGACCGGCTCTCTCCCGCTCTGGTTGCATTTTCTCGCAGGACACTCGATTCCTGAAATTATGCAACCGGATTCGCAGGCTGCCTGTCCTACCAAGCGCATGGGGAGATTCCCCGGCAAGGAGGAAGAGATGGAAGATAAGGCTGGTGTTTTGATTCCGATTTTCGGCATGTTGATTCCGATAATCGCCATCCTGTCGGTGTTTACGTTTGTCACCTTCGCCGTTTGGTTCGGCAACCGGCAAAAGGAGCGCGAGGCCTTTTACAAGTCGGAAACCCTGCGGCGGATCACCGAGGCTTCGGGCGAAGGGGCTAAGGCGGCCATTGAGCTGTTGCGGGAAGATGAGCGGCTCAAGCGGATCAAGGACCGCGAAGGCATGAAGGTTGGCGGCCTGGTGCTTACCGGTGTGGGCCTTGCACTGGTGATCTTCCTTGGGGCTCTGTCTGGTCCCAAGATCGCCCTGTGCGGCCTGATTCCCGGTCTCATCGGTGTGGCGCTGCTGATCTACGTGTATTTTTTGGCAGCGCCGGTGGAGTAGCCGCCTGCGGGCGTTCGTGCTTTGGTCTCTGCGTTAGTCTGGAGATTATGCGGACGGCCTACATCGGAATGGGGGGGAACCTGGCTAGCTGGGCCGGAGCGCCGGAGGCTACTCTGACGGCAGCGGCGCTGCGGCTGGAATCGCTGGGGCGGGTGGTTTGCCGGTCTTCGCTTTACTCGACTGCGCCGGTGGGGTTTGCGGCGCAGCCGCGGTTTGTGAACGCGGTGGTGGCGTTGGAGACGGAGCTGGAGCCAAGGGAACTGCTCGATGGGTTGCTGGCCATTGAGCAGGAGTTTGGGCGGGAGCGGGCGGCGGGGTTCGTGAACGGGCCGCGCATGCTGGACCTGGACATTCTGCTCTTGGGAGATATGGAAATCAGCGAGCCGGGGCTGGAGATTCCCCACCCCCGGCTGGCTGAGCGGGTGTTTGTCTTAATCCCTCTCAACGAGATTGCGGCGGAAATTCTCGTTCCTGGTCGCGGGGAGACCGTAGCGCAATTGGTGGTTTCCCAGATCTCAAAGGCGAGACCTGGGGCACCCGGCTTGCTCGAAGGCTCCAATAATAGCGAGTCCGATGCAGTGGTCCGGGTTCAAAGCGATGCCTGGGTGGTTTCCCACGTCTCAAAAGCGAGACCGGGGTCCCCATAGACGGGTCCTGGTCTACGGGGTGGTAGACCTGGGGGCACTCGACCCCACTTCCAGCCGATAGTCCGCTGCGCTCGCCCCGGTAGAATCGTCTGGTGGGCCTCGACTTCAACGTAATCGCAACAGCCGAAGCCGGCGGGCGGCGGGGGCGGATGCATCTGCCTCACCGGACGGTCGAGACGCCGGTCTTCATGCCAGTGGGCACGGCCGGCATGGTCAAAGCCGTGGCGCAGGACGTGCTCGAAGGCCTCGGCGCGGAGATCATTCTCGGCAACACCTATCACCTGTACCTGCGGCCGGGCCACGAGGCCATCCGCCGCATGGGCGGGCTGCACCGCTTCATCAGTTGGCCGCGCGCTCTGCTCACCGACTCCGGCGGCTTTCAGGTATTCAGCTTGAGCCAGTTGCGTAAGGTGACCGACGAGGGCGTGCGCTTCCGGTCGCATCTGGACGGCAGCAGCCATTTCTTTACCCCCGAGCACTCCATGGACGTGCAGATCGCGCTGGGCGCGGACATTTGCATGGCCTTCGACGAGTGCACGGAGTACCCCGCCGGCCGCAACCGCGCCGAAGAGAGCCTGCGGCTCACGATGGCCTGGGCGCGGCGGTCGCTGGATCACTTCACCGCGCACCGCGACGAGGTAGTGTGGAGCGATGAACTGGGCGGGCGGACGCAGAGCCTCTTCGGCATCGTGCAGGGCGGGATGTACCGCGATCTTCGCCGCGAAAGCGCGGAGCGGCTGGTGGAGATGGACCAAACCGGATCGGGTTTTGGGGGCTACGCCATCGGCGGCCTCAGTGTGGGCGAGCCGCGCGAGCTGACCATGGAGATGATCGCCGAGGTGCTGCCGCTGTTGCCCTCCGGCAAGCCCCGCTACGTGATGGGCGTCGGCTACCCGGACGAGATCGAGCAGTATGCGCGCATGGGGGTGGACATGATGGATTGCGTGCTGCCCACCCGCGCGGCGCGCCACGGGCTGCTCTTCACCAGCGAGGGGCGGCTGAACATCAAAGGCAAGCGCTACGCCGAGGATCAAGGCCCACCCGATCCGGCTTGCAACTGCCCCGTCTGCCAACGCTACTCGCGGGCCTACCTGCGCCACCTGATGCAGTCCGGCGAGGCGCTGTCGGGAACGCTGAACACCATCCACAACCTGGCTTACTACCTGGGGATCATGGAGCGTGTGCGGAAGAGCCTCCACCCCGAAGGCTGAAGGCTCTCACCTAGTCGCCGATAGCCCCGCCAAGCAGTTGTTTTAAGGCCAGGACGTATTCGGTCAGCGCCTGACGTCCGGCTTCGGTCATGCGGTAGAGGGTCTGTGGCTTGCGCTGGACAAACTTCTTCTCGACCGCTACGTAGCCGGCTTCTTCGAGTTTGGCGAGTTGCGCGCCCAGGTTGCCGTCCGTCGAGCCGGTCTTCGAGCGCAACCAGGTAAACTCCGCCTCTTCCACTCCAACCAGCAGCGAGAGCAGGGCCAGGCGCAGCTTCCCGTGAATCACAGGATTCAGCTCCGGCAGCTCAGGCATGGGTCGCCTCCTGTTTGCGCGCAATCGATTCGCGGATCATCAAGTAGATTCCGAAGACAATCTGGCAGAGGAAGATGGCGGCGAGAAACGCAATCGAGCTTTGGTTGACTGTGCCAAAGCAGGAGACGACCGCTGCTACCCACCAGACCACCGCGCAGGCAAATTGCAGCTTCCACTTGAGAATCATGCTAGAGGCAGCGTTGGCCGTGGCAATCAAAGTCGAAGCTACTGCCGCGAAGATGCGCCAGTCCGTCATCCTGCCGCTGAAGCCGATAGCATCCAGGAGAACGAACATGGAAATCGCCATGGAAATCCAGGTGGCCCAGATGGCGCGGCTTTTGGTGGTTTCTGGCTTGTAGCCACACTTGCTTTGTTTGAGCCAGACGATGAGCCCCATCAGCACGCAAGCGCTGATCATGGTGATGGGCCAGGCCAGGCCGTAATGGCACAAGCTCGACCATGCGATGGCGACATAATAGGCCACGCCCCACAGGACGAAGGTCCAGCCATAGCTTTGGGTGGTGCGCCGGCCCTCGGCGATCATGGATTCAATCAGGCTGAGCCTGTCTTTCAGTTCCAGCTCTTCAGCGTTTGCTGTCATTGCGATTCTCCTGTGAGATTCCGGAAAGTTGTCAGAGTAATCTCCAACAAGGAGAACTCTATTATATAGAGTATAGGAAGTCAAGAACTATTTTTGCTCTTTTTTGAATTTGTTTTGGAATTTACGCTGGGATGAGCCGGGAAGGATGGGAGTCCAGCTTCGCCGGTTTGGCCGTCAGCCTCATTTGTGTCGGCCTCAAACGCGCCTGGCGGAGCCCATTCAACTCCCGCGTCACCCGGTCCAGCACTCCGGTCCAGTCGCCCGGCGTCCGCTGGCGCAACAGCCGGGCCGTGGGATACCAGGGAGTGGTCTCGATCCGCTGCATCCAGCGCCAGTCGCTCAGATGGGGCAGCAGAATCCATACCGGCTTCCCCATGGCGCCGGCCAGGTGAGCGATGCAGGTATCCGTGGAGACGACCAGATCGAGCGTCGCCATAAGTGCGGCCGTCTCGGCAAGGTCCCGTTCGCGGCTGGAGCCGTCCCAGACAAAAACATCGCCGGGTAGGTCGGCTAATTGCTCCGCGCCCGCGCCTTTTTGCAGCGAGATCCAGGTCATGCCCGGCGCGCGCAACAGGGGCAGCAGGGTTTTCAGCTCCATGGATCGCAGGCGGTCCGCCTTGTAGCGGGGGTTGCCGGCCCAGGCAAGGCCCACGCGCAGAGGCCGCTCGGCGGGATGCGGGTTGGGCCGGACGTCTGGAAATTGCATCCGCTTCTCAAACGCAAGCTGCGGGTCGGCGCCCAGATAAGCGCCGGGCCAGGGAACCGTCTCCACCGTGGTTCCGAAGACAGCCGGCAGGCTTAGCAGCGGGCATTCCAGATCGAACTCCGGCGGCCCGCCGCGGCGGGCGCCGAGCAGCGCTGTCTCCGCGTGGCCGGCGCGTATCGCGGGCAGCGAACGCATCAGCCGCTCCATCGGCTCCTGCACCTGCAGAATAGGCACGCCGCCGCGCGCCGCCACCAGGGTCGCGTAGCGGCAGAATTGGATGGTGTCGCCCAGCCCCTGCTCGGCGTGGAGAAGAATCCGGCGTCCGTCGAGCGGCTCGCCCCGCCACCTGGGCTGGCGGAAGACCCTGGGGCTGCGGTGAACCTCGCGGAAGCGCCAGCGCGCCTCGTACCCCGGCCAGCCGCGCTCCCAGTCGCCCAGCCGCAGCCGGGTCAGGGCAAGGTTATACTTGGCGCCAGGGTGAGTCGGATCGCGCTCCACCGCCGCCTCGTGCGCCCTCAAGGCCTCGTCCATTCGGTCCATATCCAGCAGGGAGTTGCCGCGGTTGGAGGCCGAGGCCTGGTTGCCCAGCGCCTCGGCCCGCTCGAAGACCTCGACCGCCTCGGCATAGCGGCCGTCGTTGTGCAGCAGGATGCCGTGCATATTCACGGCCTCTGCGTGGTCCGGATCGCGCGCCAGGGCCCAACGCAGCCACTGCCACGCGCCGGCCTGGTCGCGCTCAGCAGCGCGGAACTGGCACCAGGCCACCAGCGTCTCCACTTGGGCTGGATTCAGGGCAAAGGCCTTGCGCAGGTGCGCCTCCGCCTCGGCCGGCCGGCGGCGTTCCCGCTCCAGAATCGCCAGGTTGATCCAACCCGCGACAAGATCCGGGCGCAACTCGACGGCCCGCTGCAATGCGGCCTCGGCGAAGACCTCGCGCCCCTGCTCACGCAGCAGGCTGCCTAAATTCATCCAGGCCGCGGCAAAGTCCGGCCGCAGCACCAGCGCGCGCCGGTAGCGGGCTTCGGCCTCCTTCAGCCTTCCCAGCCGCGCCAGCACAAACCCGGCGGCAAACTCGGCCTCTGGCAGCCGGGTCTTGAGCGCAAGCGCCTGCTCGTAGCGCTCCAGCGCCTCCTCATTCCGCCCCATCCCGGCCAGCGCATTGCCCAGGCCCAGGTGGGCAGGCGCCAGCGCCGGCTGCCGCTTGAGGGCTAGCTCAAATTCCTGTACAGCCTCTTCTGGACGGCCGGTAGCGATCTTCAACTCGCCCAGCCCCATCCGGGCCAACGAATTCATCCCGTCCAGGCGGATGGCGTGGAGGTATGCGCGCTCAGACTCCTCGCTCCGGCCGGCGGCCTTCAGCGCCTGGCCCAGCGCGACCCATGCGGAAACCATCTCCGGCGCCGCTGCCACCGCGGCGGTGGCCATCTTGACCGCTGCTTCGGGCTGTCGGCTGGCCAGCGCCACCAGGCTGATGCCCACCAGCGCCTCCGGCTGGCGCGGGTTCTCGTCCAGCATCCGCTGGTAGCCGAGCGCCACCTCGGTCAACCGGCCGGTCAACATCTTCGCGGAACTCGTCTCTCTTGCCCGCAATGCCAAATCTCTCCCACAGATGCTGTCATCCTGAGCGGAGGTCGCCGCGGCGACCGCAGTCGAAGGACCTGCGGTTGTGCTTCTCCGCACTGGACCGAACCTTCCAGATCGACAACTTGGAAGCTAGAACCTTTCTTGCGGGCTCTCAATCGGAAAGCTTTCGCAAGGCGCGGTTTCCGGGTTCGAGATTCCCGTTTTTTCAGAGGGTTCAGCTTTGGGAAAGAGGCGAGCGGCCCCTTGGATTTACACTGGCGGGTACGCCTTTCGGAGGTTTTATGACCGCTGCATCTTTTGAGGCGCGGGTTCCGCTGGTGGAGCGCGACCAGGTTCCACCCGCGGTCGCCGACCTGTACGACAAGCTCTACGCCGAACGCGGCGTCGTTCCCAACATGTTCAAGGCGCTCTCCAACGTGCCGCCTCTGGTGTTGGGCGTTGCCGCCATGCTGAAGCCACTGATGGCGGAGGGCGCGCTGACCGGCTGGTACAAAGAGTTGATAGCGACCCAAGTGGCCGCGCTCAACCGCTGCGAGTACTGCGTAAGCGCGCACAGCCGCCTTGCCGTGCTGCGCGGCGCCACGCCGGAGCAGGTGGCCAGCCTGGACGGCTTCGAGACCGGCCCGTTCACGGGAAAAGAGAAAGCCGGCTTCCGCTACGCCGGTTTGCTGCATGGGTCGGGCAACGACATCGACGACGCGGCCTTCGCCCAAGTGAGTGAGCACTTCAGTCTGCCGGAGATCGTCGAGCTCACCGCCGTGGCCGCGGCCTTCGAGTTCTTCCCGCGCATCAACTCCGCCTTGCAGGTTCCGGTGACCCCGCTGCCGGAGGCGAGCTGAGGGCTGATTGCCTCCCGGCTCTTACTTGCCCAACTGCTTGACAAAAAAGTCCGCCATCATGTGGTTGGCCTCCAACGCTTCCGGCAGCAGCGGGTCATACCAGAAGCCATGCGGCAGCGCGTCGAAGACCACCAGCCGCGCATCCACGCCCGCGTTTAGGCAGGCGCGGTGCAGGTTCGCGGTGCCGCTCAGCAACAGATCGCGGGTGCTGGTGACAAACAGAGTGGGCGGCAGGCCGTGCAGGTCGGCGTAGATGGGCGAGAGCACTGGGTCCCTGGGATCGGTGGTGGTCATGTATTCGGGATCGTGCGGGCCGGGCCGCGGCGGGTCAAGGTGGCCGGAGAAGCCGCGTAGCGCATAGAGTGCGATCGAGTCGCCGTCGCGCGCAAAGTCGCCCATGCCGCTGAAGATGCCCAACGCCGCCGGCAGAGGCAGGCCCAGTTGCTTCAGCCTGACGGCCACTTCGGCGGTCAGGATGGCCCCGGCGGAGGTCCCGTAGATGACGATGTGCTCCGGCTTGTAGGTCTTGAGCAGCTCTTTATAGACGGCCACCGAGTCGTCCACGGCGGCGGGGAAGGGATGCTCGGGCGCCAGCCGGTAGAGCACGGCCACAACCTTGATTTTGGTGTAACCGGCGATGGGAATCGACTCGGTATAGGAGCCGGAATCGGAGTCGAAGCCGCCGCCATGCAGGTCCAGCAGAACCTTGTCGCGATTGGATTCAGGCAATCCCTCGGGCGTGACGATGCGCACCGGAACTCCGGCGATCTTGTCCTCGACAAGCTGGTTGGGGCAGAGCCGGGTCCAGGCAGCTGCGGCGCGCGCCGCCCAGGCGTCGGTCCGGCTGCGGCGCAGGGCCAGCGGCTCCGGCAGACCCTGGTCCGGCTCGGCGCGGCCCAGCACCAGTTGCGCCTGAGTGCTGAGATCGGCCGGCACCGGAACCACCCGCGTCACGTGCGCCGTGCCCTGGGCGTCGATGTAGCTGGTGTCGCGATTGGGAGCTTCCGCCGCGGTGGTGGGCTGCGGAGGGGGTTGCTGCGCGGCCAGCGCAGCCGAGGCCAGCAGAAAAAGCAAGACAACGTGACGGGGCAATGGATTCATTGGATCGGTTCCTCTTGAGGGGAATTTGCCGGTGTGGTATTCGCTCTGCCACAGATCGGCTTCAACCCGTCCACGATACCAGAGAACGCCGCCGTATCCCGCGTACTTCTCTGGCGAGAGGATCATCGTGGAGCAACGGCCCCGCGAGCGGCCGCGCAAGATTGAAAGCATTCTCAGAATAGGCGCAATCGACAAAGGAGAGCGCCAGTGTGCGCTCCCCTTTGCCGGTTGGCTTGTTGCCTGTTTTGTATCAGTGCGGTAACACCAGCAGCCCGCTCTCCAGCAGCTTCTCCGTCAGCCGGTCCAGGGCCTGCGGGAATTTGTAGGAGATGGTTCGCACGCTCATCCCCAGCAAGGTGGCCGCTTCAGCCTGCGTGTACTCCTGAAGCACGATCCGGCTCAGCATCTGGCGGTCCAGCGATCCAAGCTGGTTCAGACACGTTTCCACGTCGAGGACGAAGATCACCGCGTCCTCGAAGGTGCGGACCGGCCTGCTGGAGGCCCACCCCCGCGCGATCGGATCGCCCAGGATCGAGGGCGCCCTGCCCACCTGCATCGAGGCATACAGATAACGCCGCAACATGCTCTCCGTATGCTTCCTGTAGAAGGCCAGGCTGACCACCGGCTCCGCGGCCGGCGCTTTTGCGGGCGGCTTGACGTCAGGCCGCGCCGCCGATTTTTGTTCCCCTGTCCTCCGGGTTTCCTGCCATGCTCCCTGTGAACTGCTTGCTCCCCAAACCATTGGCAACTGGAGTGCTGCGCTCATTGCGCGCCTCCCGTTGCATCAGCCACTGCCCAAACCCTGGTGAGCGGCTTGCGGCATGGACGCCCACGCCGCTTCCGGCTCTCCGGCGATGGAAAGTCCTTCAGTTTTGTCTCACACCCCAGGCAGTACACACTCTCCTGGGTCTGGGCGCGGTACCAAAGACAGCCGCACCCCTCGCAAACTTTCAATTGAACGCGCAATTCCATGACTGCTTCTCCGTGTTCGCGTCTTCTCCCGACGGCTTTGCGTTTTTATTGTTTTTCCGCGGGGTGAAGAGAACCAGGCACGGCAACTCAGGTTTCTCGTGTCCTGATGGGGGATTGCCGCCTGTGTTCCCTCGTTTTTTGTCATGCTCATAGCGCGCAGATCCTGGAATTTCCTTGACTGGCCTGCCCCAGGCGCCTCTGCTGAGCGCCTTGGGGCGGAGATGGGATAACCGAACAGGTCCGGATTCCTCAGGCAATTGTTCATTGGCCGCTGAAGAGGGCAGAATTCCGCCCCCGCTCAGCCTTGCGGCAATGAAACGTTTCCCAAAAGATTCCCACAAACCAGTGCGAGATTAGTAAGGCAAATCTATAAATATGTCTCTCTTGCGTCAACGTCCCCCGGCAGTTTTCTATCCCACCGCTTTCCAATCTCTGAACAAGCGCTGAAAATGTAGGCCAATCAGCCTGATAGCTTTTCCAGGAGAAACCGGAGACCGTTCGTCCCTATTGCTGGTGGCGGATTTTCCACAAATGAATTTTACCCAGATGCACGAGCGCCTCCGCTTGGAACTGCTGCGCAGGATACAGCGGGGGACTGTCAGCGTCTCTTTATTGGCTCGTCAAACCGGTTTGGGCCAGTCCCATCTCTCCAATTTCCTCCACAACCGGCGCCAGCTTTCGTTGGAGGCCATGGATCGCGTGCTTGCCGCCCAGCACCTGACGGCTGCCGACCTTCTGCCCGCAATGCATCAGGCCGCGGCGCTGCCGGCCGACGGGGAAAGCAGCATGATCCCGGTCGTCTCTCACGCCGCGGCGCTCTTTGAGCCGTACATCCGTCCCTCCGCGGTTCAATCCATGCTCCATTTGCCCGCCGGCGTCCTGCAGACGATCCGCACGCGCGTTTCCAATCACCGCCGCGCCTGGCAACGGTTTGTCGCGGTGCGCATTCCGGCGGCCGACGCCTTGCCGATGGAGCCGCTGGTGCTGCCCGACGCCATCGCGCTTATCGATCGCCACTACAATTCGCTGATGCCCTACCGCCCGGACCGGCCCAACCTTTACGCCATCCGGCACGGCTCGCACCTGACCCTGCGGTATGTGGATTTCCTGTCCAATCGGCTGGTGTTGCGGCCGCACAACATCGCCTTCCCCGTAGACCTGATCGAGGTCGATCCCGGCAAGTCGCCCGGCGACCTGATTGCAGGCCGCATCGCGCTGATTCTGAACGAGCCGTGATTCTGAATGAGCCCCGTGAGCCTAGGCCGCGTGGCCCTGATCCGGATTGTCGAAGCGGGTGAACTTGCCAATAAAGTTCAGATAAACGGTGTCGGTAGGGCCGTTGCGCTGCTTGGCCACGATGATCTCCGATTTGGCCTTATCGGCCTCGCTCATATCCTCGTCGTGTTTGTAGTAGGACTCGCGGTGGATGAAGGCCACCACGTCGGCGTCCTGCTCGATAGTGCCGGACTCGCGCAGGTCGCTGAGCAGGGGGCGATGGTCGTCCTTGCGCTGCACGCCGGCGCGGGAGAGCTGCGACAGGGCCAAAACCGGCACGTCCAGTTCCTTGGACAGCGCCTTCAGGCCGCGGGAGATGGCCGAGACCTCCTGGGTGCGATTCTCATAGTTCTTGCGGCCGGACGAGGGCACCGTGGCGGACATCAGTTGGAGGTAATCCACCACGACCAGATCAAGGCCCCCGGCGTTCTGCTTGAGCCGCCGCGCCTTGGCGCGCATCTCAGCCAGAGAGATGCCTGCTGAATCGTCGATGAAGATGCGCGAATCGACCAATTGGCCCAATGCATTCTGCAATTTGTCGTGGTCCTCCCGGCCCAGGAAGCCTTTCTGCAGCTTCTGCTGGTCCACCCAGGCCTGCGAGGCCAACATGCGGCGCAGAAGCGCCTCCTTGCTCATTTCCAGGCTGAAGACGGCCACAATGGCGTTGTGGTTGATGGCGGCGTTCTGGGCGATGTTGATGGCCAGGGCCGTTTTGCCCATCGAGGGGCGGGCGGCGATGATAATCAACTCGCCCTTCTGGAGGCCGCTGGTCAGGCGGTCAAAGTCAGTGAAATCGGTGGCCAGGCCAGTGACTTCGCGGCTTTGTTTGTAGAGGTTGTCGATGGTTCCGAAGGAGTGCTGGACGATCTGGTCGAGCGACTGGAAGCCGTGGGTGAGGCCTTTCTCGGTGACCTCCATCAGTTGCGATTCGGCGGCGCCGAGGACTTCGAGGGCCGTCTCGCTCTGGTCGGCGGCGCGGGCGATGGCCATCGAGCAGATGCCCATGAGCTTGCGCAGCAGGCTCTTGTCCTTGACGATCCGGATGTACTCCTCGATGACCGGACGGCGGGGCAAACCCTCGGTGAGCGAGGCCAGGTAGGCTACGCCGCCCACCGCTTCGACCTCCTTGTAGCGGGCCAGTTCGTTGGCCAGGGTGACGATGTCCACTGCGCGCTGGGAGTCCATCAACCCGCTCATGCGCAAGAAGATACGGCGATGGGAGTCGAGGGAGAAGTCGTCCGATCCGAGCTTCTCGGCCGCCTCTGCGTGGGCCGTATTGTCGAGCAGGATCGCGCCGAGGATGGTCTTTTCGGCGTCGACATTCGCGGGCAAGCCGGCGTCCAGCGTCAGATCGGGGATGGTGGCCATATCAAAAGAGTCTAGGCCGAGAGCGGGCTGATCGCCGTTGTGAAGATTTCGATGCAGTCGTGGAAAACGCGTCCCGTGGTTGGGCTGGGGCGAGCAAGCCTGAGCGTAAATGCCAGGCTACTCTGCCGGTCGCCAGCGCAGGATGGGCTTTCTTGCTGCCTGCACTTCGTCGAGCCGTGAGACGCGCGTCGAGTGCGGCGCGGTTTTTACCAGCTCCGGGGTCTCTTCCACTTCTTTGGCGATGGAGCGCATGGCGGCGATGAACAGGTCGAGTTCCTCAAGAGATTCGCTCTCCGTGGGCTCGATCATCAGGGCGCCGTGGACGATCATGGGGAAGCTGACCGTGTAGGGGTGGAAGCCGTAGTCGATGAGGCGCTTGGCGATGTCGCCGGTCTTAACCCCTTTGGCCGCCTGGCGCTTGTCGCTGAAGACGACTTCGTGCATCGAGGCCGTTTTGTACGGCAACTCGTAGAGGTCTTCGAGCTTCTTGCGGATGTAGTTTGCGTTAAGAACGGCGTCTTCGGTGGTCTGGCGCAGGCCGTCGGGGCCGTTGGCCAGGATGTAGGCCAGCGCGCGGATGAACATGCCGGTATTGCCATAGAAGGCGCGGACGCGGCCTACGGATTGGGGGCGGTCGTAATTCCAGTGCTTCGCACCGTCCTCATTTTGGACCAGGACTGGGATCGGGAGGAAGGGCTCAAGATACGCCTTGCAGGCTACCGGCCCGGACCCGGGGCCGCCGCCGCCGTGGGGCGTCGAGAAGGTTTTGTGCAGGTTGAGGTGCATCACGTCTACGCCGAAGTCGCCGGGGCGGGCTTTGCCGACCAGGGCGTTCATGTTGGCGCCGTCCATGTAAAGCAGCGCGCCCTTGGCGTGGAGGATTTCGGCGATCCTGGCGATCTGGCTCTCAAAGACTCCAATCGTCGAGGGGTTAGTAAGCATCAGCGCGGCGGTTTCTTCGTCGACCTGCCGCGTGAGGGCTTCGAGATCGATGCCGCCTTCGGCGTTGGACTTGAGGTTCTCGACCGTGTAGCCGCAGATGGCGGCTGTGGCCGGGTTGGTGCCGTGGGCGGAGTCGGGAATGAGGACCTTGCGGCGAGGGTTGCCCTGCGACTCGTGCCATGCGCGGACTAACAAAATTCCCGTAAATTCGCCGTGCGCGCCGGCCGCCGGCTGGAGCGTGATCGCGTCCATGCCGGTAATTTCGAGCAGGCAGCGCTGGAGCAGGTCGATGACTTCGAGGATGCCTTGCGCCAGTGCGTCGGGCCGGTAGGGATGGGCCTCGGCGAGGCCTTCGATGCGGGCCACCAGCTCGTTGACGCGAGGGTTGTATTTCATCGTGCAGGAGCCGAGCGGGTACATGCCGAGGTCGATGGCGTAGTTCCAGGTGGAGAGCCGCGTGAAGTGGCGAATGATCTCTATCTCGCTCAACTCGGGGAGTTCGCCGGGCGTGGTGCGATGCGCTGCGCCGAGCAGGGCTGCCGGATCGACCGCAGGTACGTCGAGCGGGGGCAGCTTGTAGGCGCGCTTGCCGGGCGAGGACTTCTCGAAGAGCAGAGCCTCGTTCTGCGTCTGGTGGGGGCGAACTTTGCCCAGGGTTTGTGGGCTGGGATTTTCAGTGGAAGTTACCATTTTTCATGCCTCGCTGCAAACTCTTTGAGCCTGTTAGAGCTATTTCCTAATGATTGAGAGTGGTTGCTTCGTCGCACCATGGAAGCGCCTTTCGTTCACGTACCATGTACACCGTGCCCAAACATATCCGAACACCAAGCAACCTATCATCAAGCTAACTACAGGAAGCCAATCCAGTTTGTTGTGGCGAACAAAGACATTCGTGATAGTGGTCAGGATAAACATGATGCCGCCCCACCTCAGCACTCCCCGGTAAACTATGAAGGATCGCTTGCCTTGCTTTCGCTTCTTTTCCCATTTCAGGCGCTGCCTATTGCGCATTGCGGATCTAAAGCGGTCGAACATCGGCACACCTCCATTCGCGAATGCGAAACCAGACCATGCCAACCACGATCACCTGGCCGAAGCCCTCGCCGGCCCGGCGGACAGTACTTTGGCTGCCGTATCGATCTGTTCGCGGGTGACGATTTCGGTTGCGCACCAGAGCGTGGCGTTGCGCAGTTCCGGATACCAACGGCTCAAGTCAATGCCGCCGACGATCTTTTCATCGAGGAGGCGCTGGCTCCATTGCGCCGGGGCTTCTTCGGTCTGCAAAACAAATTCATGGAAGCGGGGCGCGCCGGTGAAAAGGAGCTTTGCGCCGGGCTGGGCGGCAAGCATTTGGGCGGCATAGGCGGCTTTGGCCAAGTTGTGCTCGGCCAGTTCGCGGATTCCCTCCTTGCCATAGACGCTGAGGAAGATGGTGGCCATCAGCGCGACTAATGCTTGATTGGTGCAGATGTTGGAGGTGGCCTTCTCGCGGCGGATGTGCTGCTCGCGGGTGGAGAGGGTGAGGACAAAGCCGCGGTAGCCGGTGCTGTCGGTGGTTTGGCCGACCAGGCGGCCGGGCATCTGGCGCAGAAACTGCTCCCTGGCCGCGATGACTCCACAGAAGGGGCCGCCATAGCTGAGGGCCACGCCGAAGGATTGCGCCTCCAGGCTGACGATGTCCGCCTCAACCGGCGGACGAACGACGCCGAGGGAAACTGCTTCCGCTATAGAAACGATGAGCAGCGCGCCTTTGGCGTGGGCGATGGCCGCGATGGCGGGAATGTCCTCGATGATGCCGAAGAAGTTGGGGCTTTGCACGAGAACGGCGGCGGTCTCCTGGGTGATGGCAGCTTCCAGGGCGGCGAGATCGACGCGGCCGGTTTCGCGGTCATACCCAACCAAGGTCGTGGGAAGGCCCTGATGTTTGGCGTATGTGGCCAGCACTTCTCGGTACTCGGGATGAACGGTCGAGGCCACGACGGCCTTGTGGCGGCCGGTGACGCGGACGGCCATCATCACCGCCTCTGCCGCGCCGGTCGAGCCGTCGTACATGCTGGCGTTGGCCACGTCCATTCCGGTCAGCTCGGCGATCATGGTCTGAAACTCGAAGATCGCTTGCAGCGTGCCCTGAGTTATTTCGGCCTGGTAGGGCGTGTAACTGGTGAGGAATTCGCCGCGCTGGACAAGGGAGTCGATGATCACCGGACGGTAGTGGCGATAAGCGCCGGCGCCGAGGAAGCTGGCGTAGTTGGTGGCGTTCTTCCGGCCGGCCGCGCGGAAGTAGTCGATGATCTCGCTCTCGGCCTGCTGGCGGGGGACGTCGAGATCGCGGTCGAGGCGATTTTCGGCGGGAATGACGGCAAAGAGGTCGTCAATGGAGGCGGCGCCGATTTCGGCGAGCATTTGCCGGCGTTCGGCGGGCGATTTGGGCAGGTAGCGCATGATTAGCTTCTAGCTTCCGGTTTCTTCCGAGATAAATGCCTCGTAGGCAGTGGCGTCGAGCAGGACATCGAGTTGGGCGGGATCGGCGAGCTTGACCTTGATGATCCAGGCGTCGTGAGGCGCTTCGTTGATCTTGTCGGGCGAGGACTTCAGGTCTTCGTTGACGGCGGTGACCGTGCCGGTGACGGGCGAGAAGAGGTCGCTGACGGCCTTGACGCTCTCGACGGAGCCGAAGGTTGCGCCCGCGGTGACCGGGTCGCCCACCTTGGGCACGTCCACATAGACGATGTCACCGAGGGATTTCTGCGCGTAGTCGGTGATGCCGATGGCGCCTTCCGGCGAGATCCATTCATGTTCGCGGGTGTAGCGGTAGTTTGTGGGGTAGGGCATGGCGGGTCCGCTCCTCCAATAAGCGAAACCCTAGTGTACGACCTGGGGAGCATGAGGAAAAGGGACGATTGCGCGGGATGAAATCCGGCTGGCCCCTATTTATCGAAGAACCTTCCCCGCCCGCCATTCACCCAGGGGTCGTAGTGGGTGGCGAAGTTGGCGCGGGTTTGCGTGGAGGGGTGGTTGTACTCCCAGAACTCGATGAAGGGACTGGGGTTGGGATCTTCAAGCCAAGCTTCGCCGAGGGCGTTGAAGGCGGCAACGGCGGTTTTCTGCGGGTCGGCGACGATGCCGTGAACGGCTTCCTGGCCGTAGACGTCGGCTTCGTGCTCGAAGTGGCGGCTGAAGGCGTTGCTGGCCGGCGTGAGCAGGAAACTGACGACCGAGATGGCGAAAAGCAGTACGACGAAGCCGGCGCGAGTGGAGAGCGGAGCGGTTTCGGCTTGCTCATTTTTGAGCAGCCAGCGAGCGCTGAAGCGGCGCGCCAGCCAGGCGGCAAACCCGGCGCAGGCCCAGAAGACGAAAAACAGGGCGACGGCCATGCCGGCGAGCATCTTGGGAATGTGATGGAGAACGTAGTGGCCGCTTTCGTGGCCGAAGATGAAGAGGACTTCGTCGTCGGGAATGCGGCCAGCGGTGGTATCCCACACGACGATGCGCTTGGTGGCGCCGATGCCGCTGACGTAGGCATTCAGGCCGTTGGTCTTGAGGCTGGCCTTCATGAGAAACATGCGGTCGGGCGGAATGTTGGTTCCGGTGCGGGCGACGACCTTTTCGAGATCGGCTACAAGAGCGGGATGATCTTTGACGAGGGGTTCGAACTTGTTGAAGATGGGTGCAAGCAGCGGGGAGACAAAAATCGTAAGCACCAGGAGGGGGAGAGTGGCGACCCAGATGCCCAGCCAGTAGCGGCGCGGCCAGCGGCGGACGATCCAGTTGAAGAGCAGCAGGATGGGGGCCACGAAGAGCAGGGAGAGCCCCAGGGCCTTGGACAAGTCGCCAAGCCAACTGCCCCAGCCCTGCACGCTGATGCCGTAGCTGCGTTCGAAGTGGTGGCCGGCGATATCGAAAGGGATGCTGGCCAGGGTGGTGATGACCAGGAAGACGGCGAAGAAGAGCAGCCCCTGCATCCAGCGGCGCCGCAAGAGGCGCTCAGCCCAGGCAGCCAAGCCGGCGGCTGCGCGGGTGGCGAGCAGCAGCCAGAGAAAGACCAGGCCCCAGAGCGAGCCGGCAATGTCCAGAATGTTGCGGATGCGGCTGAGGGCGATGGCCTTTGCCAGCTTGTCGGGCGGCAGGGAGTAGGCCTGCTGCGGGTTGGCCGGTGCGGCGGCCGGCTGGGCGGCAACTGGCCCCGGAGCGGACTGGGCGGCGGCCGGCTGAGCGGCGCAAGGAAGCGGGACCAAGCCAGTGAGCAGGACGGCGAAGCAGAATGCGAATAGGCAGCGGGGTGCAAAAGTCATGCGATGTTTCCTCGGCGGTGGGCGACTCTGAGACAATCGGGCTTACAGATGCTTTTACACGATTTTTCCCAGTCTATGCCAGATGTTTTTTACGCCGCCAAGAGGCGGACCGCCCGGAGAATCGGCTTCTGCGCGGCCTTTGCCGCTGCCGTTTTGGGTTTGGCCTTGCCCGCGGCAGGCGGCGCGCAACAAGCTACGCCCGTTCTCCACCCCAGCGACAAAGACCCGTCGCCGGGGACCCCGGTGCTGCTGGACTCCATGACGACGGAGCTGCATCGCGCGTTTACGTCGCTCGGCAAGCAGGGCCCCGGCAAACAAGAATCTGACAAGCAGTTGCCCCCTTACTTCCTGAGTTACTCTGTGAGCGATGCGAGCGCGGTGGCGATTCGGGCGCAGTTTGGGGCGCTGGTGGACAGCTCTGCCAACCACATCCGCGTGGCCGACGTGCAGGTGCGGCTGGGCGACCCCAAGCTGGACAACACGCACGGGACGCATCGCAGCACGGCGGTGAACAGTTTGCAACTGCCGTTGGGCGACGACCGGGAGGCGCTGAAGCGAACGCTGTGGCTGGCGACCAACACAGGCTACGGCACGGCGCTGGACAACTACCTGCGGGTGAAGACCGAGGCCGAGGTGCGGGCCAAGGAAGAGGACACGTCTCCGGATTTCAGTGAAGAGGCGCCGCAGACGTACCTGGGCAAGCCGGCTCCGCCGGTGGTGGTGGACAGGGCCAAGTGGGAGCAGCGGGTCAGGGCGCTCTCGAAGATATTCCGCGACTACCCGGACGTTTACCAGAACGTGGTGATGCTCTCGGTGCTGAACGAGACCGACTACTTTGCATCGTCAGAGGGTTCGCGGGTGGTGACGCCGCACCTGCAGGCGCGGCTGGTGGTGTTTGCCGTGACGCGCGCCGACGACGGGATGGACCTGTTCCGTGCGCAGACCTTCGAGGCCGAGACGATTGAGGACCTGCCCGCGCAGGCAGAGCTGGAAGCGGCGATGCGGGAGCTGGGCAAGAGCCTGGAGGCGCTGCGCAAGGCTCCGCTGACCGAGCCCTTCGACGGGCCGGCGATTCTGTCGGGACGGGCCGCGGCGGTGTTCTTCCATGAAGTGCTGGGACACCGGCTGGAGGGCCAGCGGCAGCGCGGCGACGAAGAAGGGCAGACGTTTACCAAAGAAGTAGGCAAGGAGGTCTTGCCGACGTTTCTGTCGGTGGCGGACGATCCGACCGTGACCACGTTCGGCAAGACCTGGCTGAGCGGCAGCTACGAGTACGACGATGAGGGGCAGAAGGCGCGGCGCGTCGATCTGATCCAGGATGGGGTGCTGAAGACTTTCCTGATGTCGCGGCTGCCGATCGCCAGCTTTGCGACTTCGAACGGCCACGGGCGGGCGCAGACCGGCAAGGTGCCTACCGGACGGCAGGGCAACCTGATTGTGACCTCGACCAGGACTGAGCCGGAGAGCGAGCTGCGCAAGCAGTTGATCGAGGAGGCGAAGAAGCAGGGCAAGCCGTACGGGCTCTACTTTGAGGACATCTCTTCGGGCAATGCCGAAACCACGCGGCGTACGCCGCAGGCCTTTCAGGAGATTCCTCTCGTGGTTTGGCGAGTGTATGTGGACGGGCGGCCGGATGAGTTGGTGCGGGGCGTGAGCATTGTGGGCACGCCACAGGCCGCGTTGAAGCGGGTTCTGGCCACGGGCGACAAGAGCGAGGTCTTCAACGGCGAGTGTGGCGCGGAGTCGGGCACGATTCCGGTGAGCGCGGTGGCTCCGGCCATGCTGCTGAGCGAGATGGAGACGCAGCGCGTGCAGCAGGGCACGGCCAGGCCGCCGATTCTGCCGATTCCGGGCGCGAAACAGTAGTCAGTTGTCAGAAAAAAGAGGTGCAATGAACTCGATTCGTCCGATTGCAATGCTTGCGAGAGCTGGACTTCTTGCTGCCTGCCTATGTGCGCCGTCTTTAGGTACCGCGCAGCAGACCCGCGCCGACGCCGAGAAAGATCCTTTGCTGAAGGCGATGCTCGAAGAGTTGGACCGGAGCAAGAGCCAACTGCAATTGAAGGACTTTGAGAAGCCGTTTTTTATCCAATACCGGATTGAGGACGTGGATAACTACGAGACCAAGGCGGAGTTTGGGGCCAGCGAGGGCTCCGAACACGGCCACGATCGCGTGGCGCGGGTGACGGTGCGGGTGGGCGGCTACAAGACTGACAGCTCCGGGGGACGCGGGGACGGCGCGCTGCAACTGGCGGCGTTGGACGACGATCCAATTGCGGTGCGGTCGGCGCTGTGGGCGGCAACAGACCAGGCATACAAGGCCGCGCTTGCGGCTTATGCGGTGAAGCAGGCGGCGCTGAAGCAGGTGCAAACGCCGCCGCAGGCAGACGACTTCAGCCAAGAGAAACCGGTGATCGTGCTCGAGGACCCACTGACGTTAAAGGTGGACGAAGCTGCCTGGGTGGAACGCGTGGCGAAGGACAGCGGGCTCTACCGGACGAATGCATCCGTGAACACGAGCCAGCACGACGTGGAGTACTCGACGGCGGAGTTTCACGCGCGGGTGACTACCACCTGGCTGGTGACGAGCGAGGGGACCATCGTGCGCAAGTCGGCGGCCGATTATCAGGAGGCCTTTGGGGTGGGCACGCAGGCGGCCGATGGGATGAGGCTGGACCGGTCCTATGCCTCTGTTGGCGTCTCGCTCAAGGACCTGAACGGGCCGGAGGTCTTCGAGAAACATGCGGTCGAGCTGATTGCCTCGCTCACAGATTTGCGGAAAGCGCCGGTGGTGGAGGAGGAGTATCACGGGCCGGTGCTGTTGAGTTCCGACGCGGGGGCCGATACGCTGCGCGCGCTGGTGGCGAGCGGGGTGACGGCTACGCGGCCCAAGCTGGGCACCGAGGCGCGCACCAATGGGCCGTTTGCCTCGAGCTACCATGCCCGGGTGCTGCCGGAGTTTCTGGATGTGGTCGACGATCCCGGCTTGAAGAGCTATGCCGGCAAGGGCTTGGTGGGCGCGTATGACGTGGACGACGAGGGCGTGCCGGCGCAGGCGGTGAAGCTGGTGACCGCGGGACGGCTGGAGGGTTACCTGATCGGACGCGAGCCGGTGAAGGATTTTCCAGAGTCGAACGGGCATGGACGCGCCGCAGTTGCCGGAGGACCCAGGCCGGCGATCGGCGTGCTGCAGGTGACGGCGAAGGATGGGCTGACGGACGACGAACTGAACCGCAAGCTGGTGGACTTCGGGCACGATCGCGGGCTGAAGAGCGTCTATTTTGTGCAGACGCTGGGCGGGGAGCTGACGCCGCGGCTGCTCTACCGCGTAGGTCTGGACGGCAAGCGCGAACTGGTGCGCGGAGCCGCGCTGGACGACCTGGACCAGCGCGCGCTGCGCTCCAGCGTGGAGGCCGCGGGCAAGCAACTGTTTGTGGCCAACTACTTTGGCGACGTGCCGCAGACGGTGCTGGCGCCCGCACTGCTGTTGGATGACGTGACCATCCGCCGCGCCAATGAGAAGAATGAGAAGCTGCCGTTTTATCCGCCGCCGGAGTAGCGGCGGATGATTACCTTCCCATCCGATCAGTGTGCATAGGCATGCTGCATCTTCATGCCTGTTCTGCGCTGCTCCTCATTGAGTACGTGGGCTTCAATCACGTCCGCACCTGGCTTGGCCACCTGGTTCGTTTCGTTGTCCACCTTGCTGCGTACCCGGGAGACGGTGAAGCTGCGAATATTCCTTTTCCCTATGAACAGGAGGAAAAAGGCCTTTGCGAATGCATAGGAGACCCGCAGCACAACATAGGCGGAAAGCAGGAACGATCCACCAATCAGGTGTTTCGCAAAGGCCTCCGAAACGGCGGAGTGGACAGCTAGAAGCTGATTCCGCTCGTCTCCGGGAAGCTTTTGAACATCTTTCCTCCATGCCGCCAATGCGCCGGATGCGGCGGTGCTCGACTGTGCCACCGCGATGATCAGGGTGGGAAGCGAAGCTCTATGAGCAAACCGGATCAGCCCGTTGATCAGAAGCCTCAATTGCGTGTAGGCAGGATGATCGAACGGAACCGCGCCATTCGCGGCCAGATCAAACAAATCGCTCCTCAGGACAAACAGCTTTTGACGAAAAATGTCGATGCGCTGCGGCTTCCACAAGTAATACCAGAACACCCAAAGAGCAATCAGCCCCAATAACGACATGATTTGTTCGTAGATTACAGGGTTCATGGCTCATCCTCGGGACGGCTCCTGCCGTCAATTGTTAGACCGCTCGAAGTGCGATTTGGATCCAACCTCTTCTCAACTTCTACCACGCGGTTTCCCAGCCTCTTGATCTCTTTTCGCTTCAGCGACCTCTCCCGCAGACCATAACCGGCACCCCCGAGACCAAGAATTCCCATTACGACATGGCTAAAGACCGTATTTGCTTTAAGATCGGCAAACAGGTAAACGCCAAAACTCGCCAGTGTAGTCTTTCCGGCGAAGGCCTCCATAGCGGGAACCAGCATCCAAGCGCAAAAGGACAATGTCGCGTATTTGATCAGAGCAAGGCCGAGTCTTAACCTTGCATCCAATTTCTGACTTTGGAGCTTGTACTCCAACTCTTTCATCGTCGGTCCGCTTTCAAAACTTGAGGGAGGCTTCTTCCGATTGTGCAGAAATGGTATCACGACCAGCCAAAATCATACATCACCTCTTTTTCGGTCTCAGTCCAGCCGTGTCAAAAACGCTTCGCCCTCGGCGGGGCGCAGTTTGCTGGCGATGAATTCGGCCTGCTCGCGGTTGTCGCCCTGGGGGCGGATGCGGACCCAGTAGCTGTCTTCTCCGGGAAACTCGATCACATTGGAGCTGGGGTACTTGCGCAGGAGCTGTTCCTTGAGCTTGATGGCCTGGTGTTCGCTATGGAAAGCGCCGATCTGCACGCACCAGCGGCCACCCGTTTCGATGGGTTTGGGGGTCCGGTAGACGTCCAGACGGACGCGGGCCGAGCCAACCCGGTAGATGCCCGTGGCTTTGGCGGAGGCGATGGTGAGATCGATGATCTTGCCGTCCGCAAAGGGTCCGCGATCGGTGATGCGCATGGCGCTGGACTGGCCGGTACTGAGGTTGGTGACCACGATGAGCGAACCCATGGGCAGGGTGCGGTGCGCGGCGGTCAGGGCGCGGTCGCTGAAGACTTGGCCGTTGGCCGCCTGGCGTCCTTTGTAGGGCGCGGTGTACCAGGTGGCCATGCCCTCCTCGGTCAGGATGGGCCTGTGGGTGTTGATAAAGTCGAGGTCTTCGTCGCTGACTCCGCCCCGCGGGACCGGCGTGATGGGAATGCGCGCGGGCGGCGTGGCCTGGGGCGCAGAGGGATACGTTTGAGGCGCGGGCGGAGCGGCCTGGGGCGCGGGTAGCTGGGCCACAGTGGTGCGATGCCCGCAGCCGGAGGCAGCCAGCAGGATCAGAGCCAACCCTGCCCAGGCGGCCGAGCGCCGGGCATTTTGGAGAGCGCCGGACATCAGGAGCGCGGGTCCTTGGGCGGGGGCGGTTGGGGCGGCTTGTCCAGGCGATCGGCGAAATTGCGCAGCGCATCGGCCGCCTTGCGCATGGCGGAGATCGACTCGCTGCGGACCTGCGGGATCACGGCGTCGTTCACGTAGGCGGCGGCGTGGCGCAACTCCATTTCGATCAGTTCGATGGCCTCTTCGATGCGGCGGCCCACGCCGCCCGCACCGGGACCGTAAGGGGGATAAGTGCCCATGGGAGTAGCCTCCGGCCAGTAACTTCTGGCAAGTAACGCCACTCTAAGTTTGTGGGGCGCGGCGCGGCGCGTCAATGGGCGGAAGACCCAAAGGTGCCGCAATGGTCAATACGGGAACCGAATTCCTGCGCGGCGTGGCCCGCCACATCCACGTCCTGATCGTGGTCATCCAGCGGATCATCAATCAGGTAGACAGGACCCCCGCAACGGGGTCGCCGTGAGGCGGGGGCCTGAGCCGCGAATTCTCAGAAGATTTGTCCCGCGATCGGCGCCAGGAAGGGCTGTTTGAGCCTCAGCTCATCACGGATTACTGTACCGGGACGGCCGGGACAAGCTCAGTTTTCCTCGTCTTCTTCTTCGTCGTCTTCCTCGAGCTCGTAGTCCGGGCAGCCGTCAGCAACGTCGCAGGTGGCGCATTCGAACGGATACGGGCAGGTGGGGGTTTTCGGGCCCAGCTCATCGCCGCCGGAGGTGCGGGTGATGGAGTGCACCGCTGTGATGGGGACGATGTCCACATTGCGGTCGACATTTTGGGAGGCGATCTGGAGGGCGTAGAGAAAGAGGCCGGCGCGGCGCGGGTCGAGCTGCGAGGAGCCCAGGGCGTCGAGAATCTGGGCGAGGGCGAGCTGGATGGCGCCGCGGTCTTCCATGATGGGGAGCTTGAGGGGCTCGTCCGGGGCACGGGGCGGGGCCGCGGCGAAGCGGTGGAGGCGGGTGTGGAAGTAGCAATAGGGCTTGCCGCGGAGGGCGGGCGCAAGGCATTTGCGGCCGTTCGGCATGATGTGGCGACATTCGTTACACATTTCGGTACTCTCCCTACCCCCACCCCGTCTCTGTAAGGAAGTTCCTTGTTTTCAATGGGACGCAGGGAGGGCTTCGTTCTAAATTCTTGATTCTGCTGGAGTTCTTTGCAGAATCTTGATGGCAAAGGGGTTAGGGGCGTTTTGACGGAGCTTTCAGCTTTTAGCTTCTAGCTTCCAGTTCCTACCCCTGGCTGCATTCGTTGCGGCCTGCACCGGCTGTGAAGGAAACTATGGAACGATTGTGCGCCAAGGGAGGGTAATTCTATGCAAAAGGGAGGGGCGAGGGTGGCAGGACGGGGGCCGTTTCCGTGTGCAGCAGTTGTGGGATCGGCTTGGAAAGGCGGCGGGGGTGAGCTCGTGGTTTCCCATCCTTCGCCGGGAAAAAGGCGAAGGATAGGGCACCCTCACTTTATGGTTTGGCAAGGGTGGGCCCCGCCTCCCGGCGGTGCACAGGGACTCAGAGGCGATGGAATTCCAAGTGGTGCTCATCGTCGACTGTCGAGATATCTGTGCGGAACTTTCGTCCGTCAAGCGAGCTGTACTCGATGGTACAGTTCGTGATGTGCGCAACCGGGTACACGGATACAAATGTCCATGCTCCTACGGCTATTGGGTTCAGTCCTTCTGAGAACACACTTGACTCCTTCGCCGCCTCGTCATCAATATTGCACTTAACTATGATGTTCACGGCTGCTGCATTGCCCTGATTCTGAACAGCCCACGCCAAGGAGGTGGGTGGAACAAATGCTCTGAGTTGCATAGGTGCAGGAGGGTTGTCCCTTTTGATCTTTACTAGCGCCAAGAACGGCATCTGCGCGTTTTTGACTTGCTCAATGCTCGACTTTGCCAGCTTATGTGTGTCCCATGCGTACACGCAAAGAACTGCAAGGGTGATGAGAGTCAAACCAACGAGAAGGAAACTCGAATATGCCTGTGCCCAGGCCGGGTCATGAATTCCGTTGTTCAGGAGCGAATATAGCGAGCGTGTCATGGCCAAATGCACTCAGTTCTCTCCGGGGAGAAGGGGGAGGGGGAGATTCTCTGCTGCGGCGGGGCGGCTGCGGGGGGCCTTCTTGAAGGTGGCGTCGCGGCGGTGAAGAGGATAGTCGGGCTGCTTGCCGTCGAGAATCTGCTGGATGGTGAGGATTTGCAGGCGTGGATAGGTGGTGCCGTCGGTTGATTTGTACAGGCCGGCTTCGGCTGCCTCGCGGAGCATGGGTTTGGTGGGCTCGTCAAAGGAAAGAAAGACGCCGATCTGCGCCTTCTCGCGGCCGAGTACGCCGGCCAGGTCGCGAATTTGCGAGACGGTGACGCCGCCCGCTTTGACCGAGAAGATGATTTGTTTGGACTGGCCTGAGTCGTCGTCGTGGAAGTAGAGACGGCCGTCGATGCCGCGGTCGGCTCCCTTCTTCTGATCGGCGGGGCGGGCTCCCACCTGGCCCAGCGCCCACCACTGGAACTGGTATTTGTCCTCTGCGGCTAACTCGGCTGCGCCGGCGTAGTCCGTGGGTTCGCCGATTACGTCGTAGGTGGATTTGATCTCCGCGCCGAAGGCGTCGGAGAGGCGCTTCTTGATGAGGCCGATGGCGAGGTGGGTGATGTCGATGCCGATCCAGCGGCGGTTGAGGCGCTGTGCGACCTGGACGGTGGTGCCGCATCCGCAGAAGGGGTCGAGGACGAGGTCACCTTCGTTGGAACTGGCATTGAGGATGCGTTCGAGAAGGGCTTCTGGTTTTTGAGTTGCGTAGCCAAGCATTTCATTCGAACGATTGTTGATTGGAGGCAGGTCGTCCCAGAGATTCTGCACTCCAACACCTGGCATTTCATCTAGGTATCGCTTGTATTGCGGCACAGCGCCAGGGCGAGTTTGAATAACTCGACCTTCCGCGATGAGCTGATCCATCTTTTCTTTTGAATATCGCCAATATCTTGTTACTCCCATGACCTCGTATCTTGGATTTCCCTTCGCTGCACCCCCCGGCCCTGACAGATCCCCGATTCTGTATCGCCTTCCGTTTTCATCGATCCTTCGATAATCTCGCTCCATATATTTCTCATCGTAGGGCGTGTACAGGGGATTCCAGATCGTCCTTGTGCCTCTGGAGTAGAACAGCAGCGTGTCTGTGATCCTTCCGAAGTGCTGAGCGCCCTGCTTGGCATCGCTGTGCGCGTGCGATCTCTTCCAAATAATCTCGTTGCGAAAGAACTGCGGCCCGAATACTGCGTCCATCAAAATCTTGAGGTAATGGCTGGCGGTGGGGTCGCAGTGGAGGTAGATGGAGCCGGTTTCCTTGAGGACGCGGCGAAGTTCGACGAGGCGCGGGGCCATCATGGCGAGATAGGCCATCATGTCGGTGTTGAAGAGAAAGGTTTTGAAGGCGCGCAGGGCGTCGGCGACGCGGCCTCCCTGCTCGACGATCTGCTCGTAGGCGCGCATGGACTCGGTGTTCCACTCCCAGGTGTCTTCAAAGGCGTGAATCTGGGAGCTAGACTGGGAGCCGTCCTTCTCGGCGAAGAGGACGTTATAATCCTGGCGGGAGTTGAAGGGCGGGTCGAGATAGACGAGGTCCACCGACTCGTCCTTGACATACATCTTGAGGACTTCGAGGTTGTCTCCGTAATAGAGCTTGTTTTTGGGCGCGGTCACGGTTTGGGTAGAGAGTAGCACAGAGGCGAGGGCGGGGCGGTGTGTTTGTTCGGGTTGGGCGTCAGGAGAGCATCCGTCCGGTCAATGCCCGGACGGATGCTCCATTTTTTCCTTTTATGGGCGCCGGTAATGCCGGGGTTGAAACCCCGGCCTACCGCTCCTGCCGGGCCGTGGTGAGCGAAACAGCAGACACGGAGGGGAAGACGGGATATAGACTTTCAACATGCATACGTTTGAAGTGGTAGTTCAGGCTGCGTCGGTGCTGGGACTTGCTATCGCGCTGTTCTTATCGACAAGGCAACTTAAGGCAGCCACGGAACAGGCGAAATCTTCCGAAGAGCAAGCGAAGGCGTCCGTGAGAATGGCGCAATTGAGCTTGAAACAAACAGAACTCATGCGGACACAAGTATATGCATCCTCCCGGCCCATCGTTACCGGTACCGGCGGAGTTTACGGTCATAACATTGCAACACTCACGCTCAAGAATGAGGGCACCGGCCCTGCTATAGCGATCTTCGGGGTATACAGGGGTGGATTCAGACAGAGAGTGGGCAATCTTTTGGTGGAGCAGGCCATTAGTTTTCAATTCGACAATAGCCATAACCTCCCCCTCCGCCCAGTCGGCCCCCTTCAACCTGGATGCCAGTCAGTCGGTGGAGCGAACAGAACTGTTTCCCTCCGGCTTGAATACCAGTCAGTCAGTGGAGCGAATTGCTGGACCACGGTCGATTTCAAGGTGGGCGGCGAAGGCGCGTTCGAGCCAGAAATCAAATACGACATAGACTTGCCTTCGTTGACCACGAATCTGTAGAGCGCCCGTCCTGTCGGCTGGTGGAGGCGCATCGGAAGCTGGACGCGGCGATGTTCGCGCAGGTTACGGAGGTGGAGATCGGTACCGAGAAGTCTTAATGCAAGTCGGCTTGTGGCAAGGTTTTTCCGAGACCTCGCGTTGTTCCGGGGGATCAATGGCTGTTCAGGAGGAATGCTGCCTTGAAGTGGCCCCTTTGGAGGGTGCACCCGGCTCCAACGCAGCCCCGGATGCAGCTTTGAGATGACGCCGTTCGGTGTCCTCTTTTGACCATTCAGGGGGAGATTCCGCCGTTCGCTGCTCCGGGTTTGGGTTGACCGGGGCCCCCGGTTACCCTAGTGCTGCACTGTCAGGCTCCGGATTCACGCCGGGAACCGCGAGTCTGAGCCAGGCGAGAGACCGCCGCAGGCCACCAATTTCTTCGAGGAGACCGCAACACCATGTCCAAAGCGATTAAGTACGCCGAGAAGGCCGCCGTCTATGCGGCCAGGGGTGCGTGGGTGGTTTATGAGCGGCTGAACCGCATCAGCCCGAACCCGTCCTTTACGCCCAAGTGGAGTGACAAGCCGCTGCAGAAGAGCTGGCAGAAGGAAAAGCCGCCGCTGGGCTGGCCGCGGACCACGGACTCGCTGTGTCCCAAGTGCGTGCCCGAGATTCGCAAGCAGATTCTGGACGGCAAGCTGCCCCACGAAGTCCTACTCAACGAGAAGGTGGGCGAGATCAAGGCGCAGATCGTCGAGCGCGACGGCAAGATCCTCATGGTCAAGGACTGCCCCAAGCACGGCCACTTTGAAGACGTGATGTCGATCGATACGGCCTTCTTCAAGCACCTGGAAGAGAGCTTCCCCGGCCGCGATATGCGCGCCCACGGTGAGGGGGACGACAAGCTCCACCACCACGGCACCTCGACCGTGACCCACGGGCGCGGCTCGGTGCTGACCATCGATCTGACCAACCGCTGCAACATGATGTGCGATCCCTGCTTCATGGACGCCAACCAAGTAGGCTTCGTCCACGAGCTGACGTGGGACGAGATCAAGACCATGCTCGACAACGCCATCACCATCAAGCCCAAGCGGCAGATGAGCGTGCAGTTCAGTGGCGGCGAGCCGACGCTTTCGCCTTACTTCCTTGACGCGGTGGCCTACAGCCGCAAGGTGGGCTACAACAGCGTGCAGGCAGCGTCCAATGGGATTGAATTCGCCAAGAGCAAGGAGTTGTGCCGCGCCTCCGCCGAGGCCGGCCTGCGCTACGTCTACCTGCAGTTCGACGGCATCGGCAACGCGGCCAACTCGCACCGCAAGGTGGGCAACCTGTTCGACGTGAAGCTGCAGGCCATCAACAACCTGCACGAAGCCGGCGTCGAAATCGTTCCGGTGACCACCATCATCAACGGCATCAACAACGAGCAGGTGGGCCGCATCATCCAGTTCGCCCTCGACAATCCCAAGACGATCAGCTTCCTCAGCTTCCAGCCGGTCAGCTTTACCGGCCGCGACGAGGACATCAGCGACGAACGCCGCATCGCGCAGCGCTACACGCTCAGCCACATGGCGCACGACGTAAAGAGCCAGTGTGGCATCGGCGAGCCGGAGCGCGACTGGTTCCCAATCAGCTTTATGAGCACCTTCTCCGACTGGGCCGACATGATTCACGGGCCCGGCGCCGAGTGGGGCCAGCTCTCCTGCGGCTGCCATCCCAACTGCGGTATCGGCATGGCGCTGATGATCGACAAGGAAACCAAGGAAGCCGTGCCCGTCACCGCCTTCCTGAACATGGACAAGGTGGCCAAGGACCTGGCCAAGGTCAACGACGCGGCCCGCGGCAAGTGGCTTTCGTTGATCGGCTTCGGCCTGGCGCTGTTGCGCAACTACGATCCCTTCCAGGCGCCCACCCACTTCAAGATCACCGACATGATGAAGAAGATGGACAAGACCTTCAACGCCACCGGCAAGAACTACGGCAGCGTGAAGGGCGACCGTACGCTGGAAGACATCAAGAAGCGCCGCCAGGACCGCTGGAACTTCCTGTTCATCGCCGGCATGTGGTTCCAGGACCTATTCAACTACGACTTCCGCCGCACCGAGCAGTGCATCATTCCCTACGCCACGCAGGAAGGCGAGATCAGCTTCTGCGCCTACAACACGGGCGTCGGCTGGCGGAACATCATCGAGAAGATGCACATGACGGCCACCCTCACCAAGTGGTATGAGGAGCACGGCCGGCATGAGATCTTTGCCGGCGGCAAGAAGGTGGGCATGACCCATGTGGGCCACGACCTGGCGCTGAACATGGAGCATGTGAACTCCGAGGCCAACCACGCGCTGGACGATCTGGGCATTGCCAAGAACGCCCGCGAAGAGAAGCTGCGCGCCCGCGACACCAAGCAGATTGTGGACGCCGCGGAAAACGCCCGCATGGCCAAGCTGTATCGCGAGCATGTTCTGGGCGAGAAGCCGGTCGAGGGCCTGGTTCGCCTGGACTCGATCACCCCCGCCAGGCCGGTCGAGCAGAGAGAAGCCGATCTGGTCGCCGGAGACTGATCTTTTTCACCTTGGTTCACCCAACGACAAAGGCCGTTCCCATCGGGAGCGGCCTTTGCTGTTGAAGGCGTCCATTGCGCCATTGGATCCGGCCCAAAACGAGTGTACAACCGAAAAGCTTTCAACCTGAGCGGCCCTGACGCTGAATGTTGCGAAGGAACAGTCGAAGGACCCGCGGTTGCTTTGCCCAGCGGCGCAAACTGGAGCTATAACCGCTAAATCAGAGGACGGGATCGCTTCTAAATCCGCCCGGGACGGTCAACTAGCTCTGAACTGCAAGACAAACAAAAGATTTGACCGCCTGCTTTGCTGCTGATGAGATAATTGTTGGTTCTCTTGTTACGAGTCAATCCTGTCCATGAACAGACCTGATACGAGATTCCGCCGCTTCGCCCTTGCCGGCGCCGTCATAGCTTTGCTTTCAGTCATCTTTCTGCAGTTCGCCCTGATGGCGCGATTGAATTCCGCCACCTGGGACGAACCGGATCATGTTTACTCCGCATACATGCAGGCGAAGCATGGCGACTTCGGGCTCAACCCCGAGCACCCGCCGCTGATCAAGTTTCTCGGCGCCCTTCCGCTGCTGAATATGCAGTTGAGAATGCCTCCCCTCCAGAACCGCCCTTACCGGCTTGAGGAGGCGGTTGGAGGCCGGGAATTTCTGTTCAGCAATGACGCCGACACGATCCTGTTCCGCGTTCGCCTCGCAACCTCTGCGATCACCATCTTGTTGGCCCTGATCGTCTTCCTGGCCGCTCGGGAAATGTTCGGCGCCGGTGCTGGGCTCATCGCTCTCGGGCTCATCGCCTTCGATCCGACGCTGCTCGCTCATTCGGCGCTGCTGACGACCGACGCTGGCGGAGCCTGCTTCATGTTTTGCTCGATCTATGCGTTCTACCGGTATGTAAAGTCGCCATCCAAATGCCGGCTGGCGCTTGTCGGTCTGGTGGCCGGGCTGGCGCTGGCTTCAAAGCACAGCACCGTCCTGCTCTTTCCCATGTTGTTTTTGCTGGCCATCGCTGAAGTCTTTTGGCTCGAAGCTCCTCCACGCCAGGAAGCCGCCGCTGGCCTTGGAAAGCGCTCTCTTCGCTTCGTGGCGGCGCTCGTCGCCATCGTAGTTCTCTCCGTTGGCGTCCTGTGGGCGTCTTACGGCTTCCGCTACGCCGCGCGGGAAGACGGACTGCGCCTTAATCCGTCTTTTGCCGCGCAGCTAAGTCGCGTTCCAAGTCCTGCCGAAAGAGACGTGCTCGCTGCCGCAGCCAGGCTGCACCTGCTTCCCGAGTCCTACATCTACGGCTTCGCCCACGTCCTTTTTCAGTCAAAGGCGTTTACCAGCTTCCTGCTTGGAACCATCTACCCGCATCCGGTCTGGTTTTATTTCCCCATCGCCATGGTCATCAAGTCCACCCTCACGTTCCTGATCCTCTTCGGAATCACCATGTGGGCGATCGCTACGCGCAGGCTCCGCGCCCGGCGCGAAGTTGTGTACTTGGCAGTACCGGCGGCAATCTATATGGCCTTCGCCATGGCGGCAGGCATGAACATCGGTGTCCGGCACGTCCTTCCCATTTATGTCTTTCTCTCCGTTTTGATTGCCGGAGCAGCATGGAGGCTCATCCAGAGGGATCGCCGCTGGCTCTACGCGATCGTCGTGCTCCTGTTGTTTCAGGCCGTCTCGGTGGTGCGCGCCTTCCCGGCCTACATCGCCTATGCGAACGAGGCGGCTGGAGGCCCTTCGGCCGTCCACGATCTGCTCAGCGATTCCAGCTCCGATTGGGGCCAGCAACTGAAGTCCGTGAAGAGCTACCTGGACGCGCACGGCATCAAAGACTGCTGGTTTGCCTACTTCGGCGAAGGTGTTGCGGACTACAGCTATTACGGCATTCCCTGCCAGCCGCTGATTACCGCCGATTCGCTCTATTTCGATGGTCCGCACGATGTGCCGCCCGTGATCGATGGCCCGGTTCTCATGAGCGCCGGCGTCCTGTCCGGCTTCGAATTCGGCCCTGGCCCGTTGAATCCGTACGAACAGTTCAAGCAGCTCAAGCCCGCGGCGGTCATCGACTACGGCGTCTTCGTCTATGATGGGCGCTTCGACATTCCCCTCGCCGCCGCTCTGAGCCATGGGCAAAAAGCGGGCCTGCTGCTGGCGCAGAACAAAGTTGCGGAAGCCCTTGCGGAGGCACAGCAAGCCGAGGCCCTGGCGCCCGATTCGGCTAACGTCAACGCCACCTTGGGCAAGGCGCTGGACGCCAGCGGCCGTCCGCAGGAAGCGCTCCCTTATTACCGGAAGGCGCTCCTGCTGGCGCAAACGGTCGAGCCTCGGTTCCAGCATTCCCTCATCAAGGGAATGGATCAGCGGTTAGGATCGAAGCGGCCCTAGTGTCCTGAGTCAAAAGTTCTTTCTATAAAAATGCTGTCATCCTGAGCGGAGTTGGGCGCGTTTTTTGCGCCCAACACAGTCGAAAGCCTGCCCCGAGCGTAGCCGAAGGGGACCTGTGGTTTGGGTTCTCAAATTGCGACAAATTTCAGACTCACCACCCTAGATTCCGGAAGGCGCTGGCAATATCCTTCCAGCGCCATTCTCTCCAATCGGCAGGCGGTCCGCCCTTCGCCCGCTCTCCTACCCCGGCCACAAATCTCGACCCAGGCTGCTTGCACAGTTCTCAACTTAGGACGGCACTGCTGCGTCAACTTTCGGAGTACTTTCCGCTGCCCATGTCCTGGGCGGCTTGCAGGATGCTCTCCGGCCGGCCGAGATCGCGCCAAGAACATTCATCCGCGCGAAAGGCGACGATCTTTTCTCCCTGGGCGGCGAGATGCATATAAGTGTCGATGATGGAAAAAGCGCCTTCGTCTCTCATCTTCGCGAAGATTTGGGGAGAGAGGACGTGGATGCCGCAAAAGGCCAGCGCATGCGTCTCTGCGGCACTCCGCACTAATTCAGCCGGTTCAAGTTCTGCCTTCGCGGCGCGTCCGGTGCGACGGCCGCAGAGTTGGCCCTTCTCGTCGAAGAGCAGATAGCGTGAACTCTCCCGGTCTTGAACAGCCAGCGTGGCCAGCGCGTCCTGTTCCGTGTGAAACCGCATCATACGCCCCAGATCGATCATGCTGATGACATCGACGTTGTGCAAAATAAATGGCTCTTGCAAGCTCCCGCTGGAATCAAGAAAGAAATGCGCGGCCTTCTTCAAGCCGCCGCCCGTGTCCAGCAGCACCTCCTCGCGAGAGACATCAATCCGCATGTCGAAGTTATCGTTGGCCTTCAAGTAATCGACAATCATCTCTGCGTAATGATGCGCGTTGACAATCACCTCGCGCACGCCAAAGGCGCGCAAGCGGCAGAGCGCGATCTCCAGCAGCGTGCGCCCGGCAACCTCCACCAGCGCCTTCGGCCGGTCGTTAGTGAGCGGCCGAAGACGCGTGCCGAGGCCAGCGGCCAGAATCATCGCCTTCATTTGTCCATCTTTTCCGGATCGGTTTTTTCCAGCTCGATATGCCGGACGGCCACTTCCACCCCGCTCGTGCCGCGCAGATGCTTCGCCAGTTGCTCCGCCAGATACACCGAGCGGTGCTGGCCGCCGGTGCAGCCGAACGACACCATGAGGTTCTTGAAGCCCCGCCGCCGGTATTCGCTCACGCTCGCATCCACCAGCGACAGAACGTTGGCAAGATACTGGTGCACGCTTGCCTCGCGATTCAAATACTCGATTACCGTCGCGTCCTTGCCAGTCAACGTCTTGAATTGTTCTTCCCGCCCAGGATTCGGCAGGCTCCGCGCATCGAAGACAAATCCGCCGCCGTGCCCGGCCTCATCGGTGGGCATTGGCCGGTGGAAGCTGAAACTGAAAATCCGCACGGTCAACCCCTCTGCGGAAGAAGCCAGACCTTGCAGTTTCTCCGAGGCCGACATGGCCTGGAGGGCGTCCATCAGCGCCGGCAGGGCGATAGGCAGCTTGACGGCTTGCGCCAGCCAGCGCAGATTCTTCAGCGCGTACGGCACGCTCTGCAGAAAATGCGCCTTGCGCTCGTAAAACCCTCTGAAACCATAGGCTCCCAGGGCCTGCAGGATGCGCACGTAAACGTACGCGTAATAGTGCTCCATGAACGCTTCGCGCTTGAAGTCGATGAAACTCCCAAGGCAGTCGAGATAGTAGTCGAGCAACTCCTGGCGCAACTTCGGCGGCAGATCGGCCTTGCCATCGTAGAGGAGAGACGCGATGTCGTATTGCAGCGCGCCTTTGCGGCCGCCCTGGTAGTCCAGAAAGAACGGCTGCCCGTCGCGCAGCATGACATTGCGCGATTGGAAATCCCGATAGAGAAAATAATCATGGTTGGCGCCCAGCAGAAACTTCGTCAAGCGGGTGAAATCATGCTCCAGCGCCTGTTCGTTGAAGGGTACGCCGGCCAGCCGCAGAAAATAATACTTGAAATAGTTCAGGTCCCAGGCGATGGACTGGCGATCGAAGCGGCCGCGCGGATAGCAGACCTTGTAATTCAGATCGCGGCCTGCCTCCACCTGAAAACGCGGCAACACGGCCACCACTTTGCGATACGCTTCAATCGCCTGCGGAGCGATGACCTCGCCGGCACGGTTTCCGCCGAGAAATTCGAAGAGTGTCGTGTCGCCCAGGTCTTCTTCAAGGTAGGCGCCCTGACTCAAATCCTCCGCATAAATCTCCGGCACCGCCAGCCCGTGGCGGCGAAAATGCCTGGAGAACTCAAGAAAAGCGACATTCTCCTCCCGTATGGGATACAGAATGCCGATGGCGCTCAAATTCCCGCCGGCTAGCCGGACGATGGCGCGCCCCGAGCCGCCGAGTTGCCCCTGAAGCGGTCGCACGTCTTCGGCCGGCAACCGGTAATGCTGCTCGAAAAGCTGTTTTAGAACGTCCATGAATGTCTTTCCGGGAATTGCTCAATCTGCTCACAAAGATACCCAGTCAGGGGAAGCGCGCGCAAGGCGCTATCGCAAAACCAGAGATGATGTATCCCAAAGCCGCAACACTCAAGTCGACGCGGCCATGAGGGAGCGGCGACCTTGAAATAATCTCAACAGAACACAGTATCTCTGGTTTTGCCGTAAAGTCAGTTTCCCGCTTGATAGGGCCAGGGAAGGTGTGGGATGTTCTGTCCTAAGTCCCGGACGCCCTCATCGAGCGATCGCCGGCAAAAAAGTGAAAGCGATAGCTGCGGACAGCAATCCCGCTATGCCGAAGGAGATTAAGTCCCTGTGAACTCCGAAGCGGGAATTGCTATAATCTCGCCGCCATCTATGGATAGATGCCCCGGAGCTGCACAGCCTCAGCCACGCGCCCAATGCCGAGCATGTTCGCGGCAATGCGCATCGGAACCTTCTTTTCCAGATGGATCTTCAGCACATCCCGGAAAGCAGTCTTCATCACGTGTTCCAGGCGGTTGTAGACATCCTGCGCCTCCCAGAACAAGTGCTGCTCATCCTGCACCCACTCGAAGTACGAGACCGTCACTCCGCCGGCATTGCACAGGATATCCGGAATCACGAATACTCCCTTGCTTTCCAGAATCCTGTCTGCCGCCGGGGTCAGAGGTCCGTTCGCTGCTTCGGCAATCATCGTCGCACGCACCGCGGATGCATTCTCCGCGTGGATCGCGTTCTCCAGCGCCGCGGGCACCAGGATGTCGCACTTCAAGGCCAGCAACTCGGCTGGACTGATTGCCTCGCTTTCCGGAAATCCTTCCACATGCCCGCTGAGGGCCTTCAGAAGAATCAGCTCCGGAATATTCAATCCGTTCCGGTTGTAAACGCAGCCGGTCGAATCGCTCACCGCGATGACTTTCGCTCCCGCCTCATGCAGCAGTTGCGCCGCAATCGAACCGGCGTTCCCAAAGCCCTGTACCGCTATTGTGGCGCCCTTCAACGGCCGCCGCAGGTGCTCGCACGCGCTCTGGATGGTGTAGAACACGCCGCGGCCGGTTGCTTCGTTGCGCCCCAGCGATCCGCCCAGGCTGATCGGCTTTCCTGTCACCACGCCGGGAATAGGATACCCCTTGGTCATGCTATAGGTGTCCATAATCCACGCCATGGTTTGCGGATTCGTGTACACGTCCGGCGCGGGTATGTCTTGCTCCGGCCCAATCAAGGGAAGAATCGCGCTCGTGTAGCGCCGCGTCATGCGCTGCAGTTCGCCTGGAGACATGCGCTTCGGATCGCACGTAATTCCGCCCTTGGCGCCGCCAAACGGAATATTCACCACCGCGCACTTCCATGTCATCCATGTGGCCAGCGCCTTCACTTCATCCAGCGTTACCTGCGGGTGGTAGCGGATGCCGCCCTTGGCGGGCCCGCGCACCATGCTGTGTTGCACGCGGTAGCCCTCAAAGCGGTGAATATGCCCGTCGTCCAAGCGCACCGGCACTGTCACCGTCAGCACGCGTTCGGGATACTTGATCATCTCCCGCGTATCGTTGTCGAGCTGCAATGCGTCCGCTGCCGCATCGAAATTCTCCAGCGCAACGTCATAGGCGTTATCTGCAAGTTTTGTCGTGAGCATCGTCTTTCCTCCTTTGCCGAACCAGCCCACCGCGCGCATTGCACATCGTCATCCGCTCAACCCACATTCATCTCCGTGGGCTAAATCGCGTCCTGCTCTCGTGTGTTTCGCGATCGGTAGACCGGCAACAGCCACTTCAAGTAAGTCTGCATGTGTCCCCGCGCCGCATCGAAGTACAACTGTTGCACCCCGCGCGTAATAGCGCCGATCGCCCCATCTTTCACCGGCCGATGATCGACGCGCACCACCGGCGCAATGCCCACCGCTGTCCCAGTGAAGAACAACTCGTCGCATACGTACAATTCGCTGCGGTCAATCGCCCGTTCCACAACCTGCAGGCCGAGTTCCCGCTGCGCAAGTTCCATCACCGAGTCGCGCGTGATTCCCTCCAGCGCGTTCTCCGTCACCGCAGGCGTGATCAGCTTCCCCTTGCGCGCCATGAAGATGTTGCACGTGGCGCCCTCGGCAACATGACCGCTCTCGTTCAGCAGAATTGCCTCGTCGAATCCGCAATGCCGCGCCTCGTCGCTGGCCAGCGCGCTGTTCACGTATGCTCCGCAAATCTTGGCCCGCGCCGGAATCGCATTGTCCTCGATCCGCCGCCATGAGCTCACGCCCGCATGCAGTCCCTTGTCGGCGTGCAGGTAATCGCCAAAGGGCAGCGCGATCACCGCAAAGGCATCCTGATCGTCGGTGCTTACCCCGACTCGCTCCGCGCTCTTATAAGCCAGCGGCCGGACATACACATCGGTCCGAAAGGCATTCCTCCGCATCAATTCCAGAGTGATCTCGCACAACTCCTCCGCCGACGGCGGAACGACAATCCGCAGAATGCCGCAGTTCTGCTTCCAGCGCTCATAGTGCTCCAGGGGGCGCAGCACAAACAGCTCCTGTTGGGCCTCATCCCAGTGCGCGCGAATCCCCTCAAACACTCCCGTCCCGTAATGCAGGGCATGGGTCAGGATCCCCACGCGCGCCTCGCCGAGCGGCATATACTGCCCTCCGAAATACACAATCAGGTTCGGATCGGCTTCAGCTTTCATGGCCCACCTCTTGCAGCGATTCTCTGTACAACTCTCGCCCGCGCGCCAGCGCGCGCTCGTCCAGCGCCACCCATTTCGGACTCTTGACCAGCCGCCGCAGCGCAGCGTCGATGCTTGCCTCAGGCAACACCGCCGTGATCTCCAGCAGCGCGCCCAGCATCACCATGTTGCCCGCGCGCGCATCGCCCAGCTCATCGGCCACGCGCGTGAATGAATGCGCCAGCACATGCACATCTTCCCGCCCGCAATCGGACGGAAAAGTCTCCCCGTTGTAAAGAATCCATCCACCCGGACGCACGCTCGAATGGAACTTCCTGAGCGATGGCTCATTCATCGCCACCAGCACGGTAGGCTGCGTCACCAGCGGCGAATCGATCGGCTGCCGCGCCAGACGCACATGGCAGTTTGAAGTGCCCGACCGGATCTCCGGCCCGTAGGACGGCAGCCACGACACCTCCAGCCCGGCGTCCAGTCCTGCCTCCGCCAGCACTTCACCCAGCAACAAGACTCCCTGCCCGCCAAAGCCCGCCACCCGCACGCGAAGGTCCAACTCTTCTGCCGCATGTTCCATGGCGTGCGCGTTGCCTTCAGGCAAACCCTCGATGTCAACGCCAAGAATCCGCGGAATCTCTTCGAGCGCCGGCCCCGCCTCAGGCAATTGCCGTGGTTGCGCATCCTTGGTGCGATCGCGGAACACCCCCAGCGGAAAGGTCTTCTCCATCACATCGCGCACCCAGCGCTGCGCCTCCACCGGAGTCATCTTGAAGATCGTCGGGCACGGCGACAGCACCTCCACCATCGAGAAGCCCAGCCCGCGCACCTGGTTTTCCACGGTACGCCGTACCGCGCGCGTTGCCTGCGCAATCTGCTTGTTGTCTCCCAGGCCCACGCGCTCGATGTAGACCGGAGCCTCCAGCGTGGCCAGCAATTCGCTCACGTGCAGCGGATACCCTTCGGTGGCCGTGTGCCGTCCGTCCGGGGTCGTCGTAGTCTTCTGCCCCAGCAGCGTTGTCGGCGCCGACTGTCCTCCCGTCATGCTGTAGATGGCGTTGTTGACGAAGATCACCGTGATATTCTCGCCACGATTGGCCGCATGCAGAATCTCCGCCGATCCGATAGCCGCCAAATCCCCATCGCCCTGGTAGCCGATCACGATGCTCTCCGGCCTGCTCCGCTTGACCCCCGTGGCTACCGCCGGCGCCCGCCCATGCGCGGCCGATATATTGCCCACGTCGAAGTAGTTGTAGGTAAACACCCCGCAGCCTACCGGGCCGACCAGAATCGTCCTGTTCTGGATGCCCAGTTCATCGATGGCCTTGGCCAGCATCTTGTGCACCTGGCCGTGCCCGCAGCCTGGGCAAAAGTGCGTCTGATGCTGCAGCTCTTCCTTGCGCTCATAGCGCTCGTAGAACGCCTTCGCCTTGCCGTGCGACACCGCGTATTCAGAAGCCATCTCGCTAGACATTTGCCATTCGCTCCTCTTCCGGCTCCCTGGCCGGCAGGGTTCGCCGCGCCTGCTCGCGCACAAATCCGAGCACCTCTTCGTGCGACGGCACATTGCCGCCCACGCGGCTCAGGAACTCCACAGGCCGGACGCCGTTGAGCGCCAGCCGAACGTCTTCCAGCATTTGGCCGTTGCTCATTTCAACCACCACGAAGACGCGCGCTCTCTCGGCCAGCCGCTTGAAATGCAATTTCGGAAATGGGTACAGAGTGATCGGGCGCAGCACACCGACCTTGAGCCCGCCGGCGCGCGCCTCCGCCGCCACGGCCTTCAGAATCCGGCCCATAATTCCATAACCGGTGAGCACAATCTCCGCATCGTCCGTGCGCCACTCTTCGGCGCGCACCTCGCACTTCTCGGCGCGGCGATACTTCGCTTCCAGATGGCCCTGATGCGCCTCCAGATCATCGATGTCGAGATGCAGCGAGGTAACCAGATTGCCGCGCGTCTCCTCCGTTCCCGTCACGGCATACTCGGGCTGCCGCGGCGCGATGGCCGTCTGCGGGAACTCGACCGGCTCCATCATCTGCCCGATGAATCCATCGGCCAGCAACACCACCGGGTTGCGATAGCGGTCTGCCAGCTCGAAGGCCAGCGCCGTCAAGTCCGCCATCTCCTGCACCGAATGCGGCGCCAGCACGATGGTCCGATAGTTTCCGTGGCCGCCGCCCTTCACCACCTGGTGATAGTCGCCCTGCTCGGCGGCAATGTTCCCCAATCCCGGCCCGCCGCGTGTGATGTCCGCGATCACGCAGGGCAGCTCCGCGCCCGCCATGTAGCTGATGCCTTCCTGCATCAGGCTGATCCCCGGTCCGCTCGACGACGTCATCGCCCGCACACCCGCCGACGCAGCGCCGTAGAGCATGTTGATGGCCGCGACCTCGCTCTCGGCCTGCAAGAACACTCCGCCGGCCCGCGGCATATAGAGCGCCGCCGTCTCGGTGATCTCGCTGGCCGGCGTAATGGGATACCCATAGAACGCGCGGCATCCGGAGAGGATCGCGCTCCTCACAATCGCTTCGTTTCCCTTCATCAGTTGCTTGCGCATTCGCTCGCTCCCACAATGGCTGGTTCGACGCCGTGTCCTTCATCGGCGTTGCGATGCACGATTCTCAAAACCGTAATCGCCCCCGGCTCGGGACACACCATAAAGCAGATTCCGCACCCCGTGCAGCCCGCGCCCGCATAGGTTGCCGTGCGATAACCGTAGTGATTCAACCGCTCGCTCATGCCGATCACCTTCGGCGGACACGCTTCCACACACAGCCCGCAGCCCTTGCACTCGTCAACATCCACCCGCAGCAAGCCTCGGTCCCGCTTCTCCGCATCCCTCATCCCGCTCTCCTCTCCGGCGTGTGGCCACCCCTCATGCATACACGGCCGTTGCCGCTTTGCGCTCCAGGTAGTGCGAGCGCACCGCGAAATCCTCCAGCTCCCCCTGAAACCGGGGATCGGCAATCGCAATCAACGCCTCGGCGCGTTCGCGCAGCGTCTTCCCATGCAGGTACGCGATTCCGTGTTCGGTCACCACATAATGCACATCCGCGCGCGACGTCACCACGCCCGCGCCCGGCTCCAGCACCGGCACAATCCGCGACACACCGCCGCCCAGCGCCGTCGACGGCAACGCAATGATCGGCACGCCGCCCTTCGAGCGGGCCGCTCCGCGAATGAAATCCAGTTGCCCGCCAAACCCGCTGTAAGGCTTGGTCCCCAGCGAGTCGGCGCACACCTGCCCCGTCAGGTCCACCTGCAGCGCCGAGTTGATGGCCACCATTCTGTCGTTCTGCGCCACCACAAACGGATCGCAAGCGTAGCAAATCGGCCGGAACTCGAAGCTCGCGTTCTCATGGATGAAATCGAACAGCCGCCGCGTTCCGAGCACAAACGTAACCACTGCCTTGCCCCGATGCAGCGACTTGCGCTCGCCATTCACGACGCCCGATTCCATCAGCTCGATCACGCCGTCCGAGCACATTTCGGTATGGATTCCCAGGTCCCGTTTGTCTTCCAGGCACGTCAGCACGGCATCCGAAATCCCGCCAATCCCCGTCTGCAGCGTGGCTCCATCCGGAATCAGCGAGGCCACATTGCGCGCCACGCGGAGGTGCAGTTCCGAGGGAGGCTCCGCGCAGAGTTCCAGCAGCGGCCGCGATGTCTCCACAATCGCGGAAATCCGGCTCACATGGATGGACGTGTCTCCATGCGTGCGCGGCATCCGCTCATTCACTTCGGCAATCACCGCCCCGGCGCAGCGCGCCGCGGTCAGCGTGCAGTCCACCGTCGTTCCCAGGCTCACGAATCCGTGCGCATCCGGCGGCGAAACCTGCATCAGCACCACATCCAGCGGCAGAGCGCCGCTCACAAACAGGCCTTCAATCTCGCTCAGGAAGATCGGCGTGTAGTCGGCGCGTCCGGCGGCCACCGCTTCGCGCACGTTCGCTCCCAGAAACAATCCGCGATGACGAAAATGCCCTTCGTACTCCGGCTTAGTATAGTCCGCGCTCCCCAGCGTCATCATGTGAACGATCTCCACATCGCGCACCTCGGGAGCCCGCGCCACCAGCGCGTCCACCAGCGGCGAAGGCGTGCCGCACCCCGACTGGATCCATACGCGCGAGCCGGAGCGCACCGCCTCCAGCGCCTGCGCTGCATCCATGCACTTTTTCTTGTACTCTTCGCGCCAATTCATATCCCATTGCCTCCGCGCGCGCGACCGCGCCTTCCATGCACGGCAATTCCTTCGCCTCCGCCGCCCGCTGCAACCGGAAGTCTCAGCCTTGTTCTCGCCCTCACGAAGCCTTCCCTCCTGCTTCCCACAGGTAGTTTCCCCCCTCAAAAACCCGAATTAGTCTACATCTCGGCAAACAGTGGTCCGCAGTGATGCACGTCACTCTTACCAGTGATCGGTTACGGCCGAAATGAGCGTTGTGGCCGAAGCCCGCTGCCTGCTTGGGTATTTATCTGAGTTGAGGCCTATTCCTTCTGGCAGATTTGAGCGCCCGTGGATCACGGGCAATCCGGAATCTGAGTCTCACTTGACGCAAACAGGGCATTGCGCTCACCGAGATGTTGAGTCCAATTCGGCGTTTAACAGCCAACGCCCGGTTGGCCGGCGACTCGGAAACTGATCCGCCACCGCGTCTTTTCGGGCTTTCCTGTCCCGCCCCGCGACGCCCACCCAGGCCCGGCAAGTTGAGCCGCCACCCGCCGCAACTCATACTTGCGAGGACGGCCTCCGGCGCGACGGTCCCCGCGCGGCTCCTTCGGCAAAGGTTCCAGTCTTGCCCACTGCTCAAGCGTCAAATCGCTCGGATACATGCCGTTAAGTTACGGAATCCGCTGCTCCGCGCATATTCCTTCGATGGTTCATCAGGTAGTTTTAAGACAGGTTCTGAGAGAGAGAAGCGTCTCTCCGAAGAGACTATAATGAAAATTCAGATTTTAGAGAGAGATGCGTATCTCCAGGAGCCATAATGGAAGTTTCGAATTACTACGAATTTCTCCAAATCAGCCCCAATGCAGAGCCCGACACAATCCACCGCGTTTATCGATTCCTGGCGGCCCGCCTTCACCCGGACAACCCGGAGACCGGCGATGCCGATAAGTTCTTCCTGTTGAAGCAAGCCTATGACGTATTGTCCAATCCAGCGAGCCGCGCTGAATACGATTCGGGTAGCATAAAGGAGGCGCCCCAGGCTGACCCCTTATCCTCTTCGATTGATTTTATGGATAACATAGAGGGCGAGTTGAACCGGCGGTTGGCGGTGCTGGCGCTGCTATATTTTCGGCGCCGCACAAGCCCTTCCACCCCGGATGTTTCACTTATGGAGGTCGAGGGGCGCATGGGGTTTCCTCGCGAGTATCTGGAATTCACGTTGTGGTATCTGCAAAAGAAAGGGTACATCACCCGAGCGGACAACTCAGCTTTCACACTAACGGCGGAGGGCGTGGACTTCGTGGAAACGCAACGCGCGAATATCCCGACTCTGAATAAATTGCTGACCAGTGGTGCGGGACCCTTCGCCACTGGTGGAGTAGAGGCGAGAAAGGCCTCGACCTCTCCCCATGCGCCTATCATTGTGCCTGCGGGGAATGGCGCATCCTAGGGGACCGGCGCAAATGGGGATGATAAGGCGTGATGGATCGCGTTTGCCCTCTCAACCGCAGAAGCGGCCGCCACCTGGTGAGCCGCCGGCTACTCGGAAGCTGACCCGTGCCCGCCCGCAGGCAATTTGCTGGGCCGCACCCATCCTCCTGTACACTGGAGTGTTCAGAGCATTTCTCGAATTCACGATGAGTCGCGAAGTGCCGTGAAAGGCGGATTTTTTCTTGAGGAAAAATCCACTTGGCTGAGGTGGATCATTCAGCAGCAGTTCGAGAAATGCTATAGGCCATGAAAACCAAATATCCAATCGGCATCCTGGGCGCGACCGGAATGGTCGGCCAACGCTTCATTCAGATTCTTGAGCGCCATCCGTGGTTCGAGATCGCCTGGCTGGCGGCCAGCGACCGCTCCAGCGGCAAGCCCTACGGCGAGGCCGCAAAGTGGCGTCTCGACACGCCGCTGCCCGAGCGCATCGCCAAAATGACCGTTGCGCCGGCCGATCCCGAGGGCGCGCCCAAAATCATCTTCGCCGCTCTCGACGCCGCCATTGCGCGCGAGTTAGAGCCGCGCTTTGCCGCCGCCGGCTGCGCGGTGGTCTCGAATTCCAGCGCCTACCGCATGGCCCCCAACGTGCCGCTGGTTATCCCCGAGATCAACGCCGACCACCTGCACCTGATCGAGGAGCAGCCCTCGCGCCGGCAGTCGGGCGGCTACATGGTCACCAACCCCAACTGCTCCACCATCGGCCTGGTCATGGCCCTCAAGCCCATCGAGGAGCGCTTCGGCATCGAGCAGATCTTCGTCACCACCATGCAGGCGGTGTCGGGAGCGGGCTACCCCGGCGTGGCGTCGATGGATATTCTGGACAATGTCGTGCCCTACATCGGCAACGAAGAAGAGAAGATGGAGGCCGAGACCCTCAAGCTGCTGGGCAAGCTCGAAGGCCACGCGGTGACGCCTCTCGCGGCGCGCATCAGCGCCCAGTGCAACCGCGTTGCGGTGGAGGACGGCCACACCGAGAGCGTCAGCATCAAGCTGGCAAAGACGGCTACGCGCGAAGAGATTCTGGCCGCATGGGCGGAGTTCCGTCCGCTGGCCGGACAGGGACTGCCGACCGCCCCCGATCAGCCCATCGAGTGGGCGCCGCAGGACGATCGCCCCCAGCCCCGCCTCGACCGTAATCGCGGCAATGGAATGGCGGTGACCGTGGGCCGGCTGCGCCCCTGCGGCCTGCTCGACTGGAAGTTTACCGTGCTCTCGCACAACACGATTCGCGGAGCGGCCGGAGCCGCCATCCTGAACGCCGAACTGCTGGCAAGTCTGGGCAAATTGGAACCTGTGGTTGAGGTTGCCGCACGCGCTTGAAGCACTGGCAAGGAACAATGGGAAGATTCGCATGAGCCTGGTGGTGATGAAGTTTGGCGGCACGTCGGTCGAGGACCCGGCTGCCATCGGCCGTACCGCGGCAATCGTGGCCGGACGCGTGGCTCTGGGCAAGCAGCCCGTGGTGGTCGTCAGCGCCATGGCCAAGGTTACCGATCAATTGCTGCGCGCCGCCGCGGCTGCCGCGCAAGGGGACCGCACCGGCGCCATGGCCATCAGCACGCGTCTGCGCTCGCGCCACCGCGACACCGCCGCCGCGCTGATCGAGAACTCCGCCGACTCCGCCGCGTTGATTGAGTTGATCGACCAGAAATTCGACTCGCTGGACGAGATACTCCGCGGCCTGGCGGCCATTCTCGAACTCACCCCGCGCATCTCCGACCTGATCGTCAGTTATGGCGAGCGCATCTCCAGCCGCATCGTCGCCGCGGCCTTCCGTGAGCGCGGCATCGACGCCGTCCACGTGGACGCCCGCGAGATCATCGTCACCGACTCGCAATTCCAGAGAGCGGTCCCGCTGGACGCCGTGATCGACAAACGCGCCCAGGAAAAGCTGCTCCCTCTCACCAGCCTGGGCAAGGTGCCGGTGATGGGCGGCTTCATCGCATCGAATGAGGCCGGCATCACCACCACCATCGGCCGCGGCGGCTCGGACTTCACCGGCGCCCTGGTGGGCGGCGCGCTCTCGGCCGAGGCCATCGAGATCTGGACCGACGTGGACGGCATTATGACCACCGATCCCCGCGTCTGCCCCGATGCCCTGCGCGTGAAGGTCATCAGCTTTGAGGAAGCGGCCGAACTGGCCTACTTCGGCGCCAAGGTGCTGCATCCGGCCACCATCCTGCCGGCCGTAAAAAAGAACATCCCGGTGCTGGTGCTCAATAGCCGCAACGCCGCTTGCGAGGGCACGCGCATCACCTCCCTGGCGCCTCACTGCAAGAGCCCCTTCAAGTCCATCGCCGTCAAAAAGAAGCTGAGCATCATCGACGTGGTGGCCAGCCGCATGTTGATGACCCACGGCTATATGAGCGAGATATTCGCCATCTTCGACAAGCATCAGTGCGCGGTGGACATGGTTTCGACCAGCGAGGTCTCGGTCTCGCTCACTGTGGACTCGAACGAAAAGCTCCCCGCCATCGCCGCCGATCTGAGCAAGCTGGCCGACGTGAAATACGAGGGCCGCAAGGCGCTGGTGTGCATGGTGGGCGAAGACATTCGCGGGCAGAGCGGCATGGCGGCGCAGGTATTCAGCGCCATCCGCCACATCAATGTGAGGATGATCTCGCAGGGCGCCAGCGAGATTAACATGAGTTTCATGATCGACGAGGACGACGCCGACGAGGCCGTGCGCTCGCTGCACGCGGCCTTCTTCAAGGACCCCGACCCCGCGATCTTCGACGTCGAGGCCCGCAAAGTTTAGACAGCTTCCAGCAGCTATAAAAGAGGTCATCATGCTGTTTCTAGTTCTAGGCAGGGGAAAAACCGGAAGCCTCGTCGCCGAGGTGGCCCGTGAACGCGGCCACGACGTCCGCGCGCTCGACATTACAGAAAATGAACACGCCTCCGCCCTCACCGCCTCCACCCTGGCCGGCGTGGACGCGGTCATCGACTTCACCGCCCCCGAGGCCGCGGTAGAGAACATGCGCGCCGTGCTGGCGCTGGGCGGCCGCATCGTGGTGGGAACCACCGGCTGGTACGCCCATCTTGAAGAAATCAAGTCCAAAGCGCAAAAGCGCGGCGCGCTGCTCTACGGAACCAACTTCTCCATCGGTGTGCAAAAGCTCTTCCGCCTCACCGCCGAACTGGCCAAACTCGACGGCTATACCTTCTCCATCTCTGAGACCCACCACGTCTCCAAGCTCGACGCCCCCTCCGGCACCGCCATTACCCTCCGGCAGATCGTCGAAGCAGCGCAGCCCGGAACCAAGGTGGAAATCACATCCCACCGCGTAGGCGACGCCAAAGGCGAGCACATCGTCACCGCCTCCGGCCCAGACGACATTCTCGAGCTTAAGCACGACGTCCAAAGCCGCCGCTGCTTAGCCCTCGGCGCCGTCCGCGCCGCCGAGTGGTTAGCCCAAAAATCCGGCGTATGGGACTTCCGCGAAATCTTCGACCAGTTGTAGGGGGTTCCCAATGGAAGAGAGCGTGGGGCTTTCGATGCGCGGGTCTTCTTCGCCAATCGATCCTGTGCGGCCGGCCGCGCCATGCGCTCGTTCCCATCCCGCTGCTTCACCGCGCATACACTTTGCAAGAGGGTAAGAGCATGTCTCCGCTGCCGTTCAATATGGCTCTCATGCAGTTCCTGGCCGACCACAGAACTGTCTTTCTCACCAGGTTCTTTCATGCCGCCACCTTCTTCGGCGATTTCGGCGGTTACATCCTCGTCGCCACGCTGATCTATGTTGCCTGGAACAAGCAGTTGGCTATCCGGCTTTCGGTATTGGTGCTGCTGGCCTCGTCGCTCAACGGCGTATTGAAGCTCATCGTCAAAAATCCCCGCCCTTTCATCCGCGAAGGAACCTATCTCAGCAAGTGGGTCGTATCGCCGCAGAGCGCCGCGGCGCTTGCCACGGAGTATTCAACCCCCTCCGGCCACGCCATGGCGTCGTCCGCGTTCTATTCCTATCTCTATGCGTGCGCCGGGAACCGCTACGTCAGAGTCATTGCAGTCATGGCCATCGTTCTTATAGGTGTGTCGCGGCCTTATCTCGGTGTGCATTATGCCGAGGACGTTCTCATCGGCTGGGCGATCGGGCTCTCTGTCGCCCTGCTCTGGATAAGATACGCCGAAGCCATCTGCGCCGCATGGAGCCGGCTCTCTTACACCCAGCAGATTGGAATCGCGGTTGCAGCGAGCCTGGCTCTCTGGCTGCTCACCATTGCCGTCAATGGCTGGCGCATCGACGGCCAGCCGCGGGAGGCTTTAGTCTCCGCCGGATTCCTGACCGGCATCGTCATTGCCCGTCCGCTGGAGCTGAGAATGGTGAACTTCGATCCCCGCAGCTCGAACGCCGCCGCCAAAACGCTGCGCTATCTCCTTTCCATCGCCATGGTGATAGGCGCGTTGCTGTTTCTTGATATGGCCTTCGGTATGATCCCCGGCAAGTTCGCCATGCTCGGGTCTATGTTGCAGTACGTCCGCTTTACCGCCGCGGGAATCGTGAGCATCTTTCTTGCGCCCCTGCTGTTTACAAGAATAGGATTGGCCAAAAGTATGCCGATAGGAGCGAACTGACTCTAAGGAAGCCGGCGACTCCCTGCGCCGCCGCCTCTTCTATGCCGTCTGAGCCGGCTTCTCCCTCCAGACCCACAACAATCTTCACTTCGCGGGATCGCTACCCAACTGTCCGGTTAGGATGCGTCTCTTCGCGAACGGGATTTAGATGAGAATCCGCCATAGGTGAGGTAAATGCCGAGAACGAGTGAAGGAATCATGCACACGTAGAAAAGCTGTGGATGGCGCAGCCCTCTCAGGATGCATTCCGCTTCCGCCCCGAGCGGCAGGAACAGGAAGAGCAGGGCCTTGATCAGCACTAACCAACCCACAAGGGTGACGACCACAACCAGCGCTCCACCCCTCCAGATATTGTGCGCAAGAATCATCGCCAACCCAGCGGCCAGCGTGATCACACCAAGCACCAATATCATGGATGAGTTGTGAAGAAGTCCTGCTATCGCATCCACGGTCGCTTGTCTGTGAAGGAGCAGGGATGGTACGGCGAGTATGCAGTACAGTCCGATCAGCCTGCTAAGAAAAATCGTGCGCGTCGGCATGTTGCCCTCCATGCGAACCAAGAGTTTGTATCAGGCCGGAATTACCATTTTGCTTTCTCGGCCACCAGAGAATATACCCCCCGAATGCCCGGCACGCAATCTTTTTTGCATTCGTTTCAGGGGCAGAGGCCCGGGCGCCGGGTGCCCAGGCTCGCTTTTTAGGCCTGGGATTTCGTCCGCCAAGCGGTCCGACACCGCCCGTTCGTTATACACTTTTTTATTATGGAAACTACAGGTTGCGGCACAGCTATCGTTACGCCCTTCCGGGCGGACGGGTCGATCGATGAAGCGGCGCTGATTGCGCTGGTGAACTGGCAGATCGACTCGGGGATCGACTTTTTGGTGGCCTGCGGGTCGACGGGCGAGGCGGCCACGCTGGATGAAGAGGAGTGGCTGCTGGCGGTTTGCCTTGTGGCCGAGGCGGCGGCGGGGCGGGTGCCGGTGTGGGCCGGCTGCACCCACAACTCGACCCGGACGCTGGTGCGGCACGCCGGGCTGCTGCGCCAGGTGCGCGGCGTGAGCGCCGTGCTTTCAGCCAATCCCTACTACAACAAGCCCTCGCAGGAGGGGCAGTTCCAGCATTTTCTGGCCCTGGCCAGGGCGGTTAACCCGCTGCCGGTGGCGCTCTACAACATCCCCGGACGCACGGGGGTGAACCTCGATCCCGAGACCGTGGTGCGGCTGGCCGAGGCGGCGCCGAACATCCAGGCCATCAAGGAATCCAGCGGCAAGCTGCCCCAGATTGCCGAACTGGTTCACAGCCTGCCGCGAGGATTCAAGATCTTCAGCGGCGACGACAACATGGCCCTGGCTTCGATCGGCATCGGCGCGCATGGACTGATCAGCGTAGCCGCCAACGAAATCCCGGCAGAGATGGGCCGCATGATCCGCGCCGCCCTCGCCAACAGCTGGGCCGAGGCCCGCGAACTGGAGCGCAGGTACGCGCGGCTGATCGAGGCCAACTTCTGGGACTCCAATCCCTGTCCCGTCAAGACCGTGCTCAACCTGATGGGCCGCTGCACAGATCGCGTCCGCCTGCCGCTGGTGCCGCCCACAGCCGCCACCCGCGCCAGACTCGAACGCCTGGCCGGCGAACTCGGCCTGCTCAAACAGATCCCCGCGCCGGAAGGCATTTCGGAAGTGTTCTGAGCGCAAGTCCGTCAGTATGGCTTATAATTCGGGCCAGAAATCCAATCGGCTGCACGGCGCCTATGCCCGGCGCCTGCAACCGGGGAGGCAGCCATGTTGAAGCCCTTTCTGGTTCTTTCCGCTGTGATTCTTTTTGAGATTGCGGCTGCGTCCACGCCCGCGCCTACACTCGCTCCTGCGCTCGCCGCGGGGCGCATGGCGCAGGAGGCCGCGCCGGCGCCCGCTGCCCCTGCTTCCACGAATCCCGTGAAACCGACTCCCGCGTTGCAGGAGAAAGCGAAGAAACTCTATGCGCGCGATTGCGCGATTTGCCATGGGGACAACGGAAACGGCAAGACCGATCTGGCCAAGGACATGCAACTGACGCTCCTGGATTGGACCGATCCGAAGGCGTTGGCCACCAAGTCCGACCAGGAACTGTTCGACGCGATTCGCAAGGGCAAGGGCAAGATGCCTGCCGACGATATGGGCCGCGCAAAGAACGACGATGTGTGGAACCTCATTATTTACATTCGCGGACTGTCGAAGGGCCAGCCGGCCGCAGCGGACAAACCGAGCAACTAGGCTTCATTGCAGGCAGGCAAACATCCGAAAATCCGGGACCGTTCCGAGGAACAGGCCCGAGCGAAATCTGTACACCTGCAGGCCCACAAAAGGGTGATTCTCAGATTGCAACAAGGTCGACTTGCCGGGCGACAAAAGAGCAGGAATTCTGACCTTGGGCCTCAAGAAAGCGCGAAAAGTTCGCGTTAAGCATGAGCAACCGCAGGTCCTTCGACTTCGCTGCGCTCTGCTCAGGATGACAGCATTGTTGTGGTGCAATCCTTTTGGGCCGGATCAATAAGGAAAAAGCCACTCGGCTACCCGGTTGCTGTAAGTAGCAGAAGTGGAAATGCTGTTAAGATCGGGCTGGGCATTCCCGGCAGGAAGGAAAATCGCGTCCGATCCCGTTCTACAATTCATGGGGAAGGTCTGGTGATGGACTTCTCCACGTTGTCCGGAAGCACACCAGCAACGATGCAGTTGCGCTTGAAAGGGAATTGCACGATTGAAATGCTCCCTGCAGATTGTTCTCGATCTGCGCTACCTTCAAGGAACGCTTTGGAAAGAAACGGCGCGGCGACAAGCAGCACTACCCAAGTGGCAGCCATGGAGGCGTGGCCAAGCTGGGCGCATCTGGATTTGCCAGCTCAAGACCAAGGGCCATGGTCAACGGAAGAGAACATGATCTGGCCATCTCCAGAATGCCTCTCGATCCCGACCGCGAACGGGCTGCTTGCATAGGGAATCGGCTCTAAAAAAGCAATGAAAGCGGAGATCGCCCTGGCAAATTGGACCGGCCAGTCGAAACCGACCTCGATCGACCGGCTTTTCATTCCATCTCACCTCAAACCCCCAAGAGGAGACTCAATAATGCCGACAACAGAGAATCTGACGGTTTCGTATCACCAGCAGGATACGGACTACTACTGCGGCGCGGCCTGCGCGCAAATGGTGCTTGACTCGCTCGGCGCGGGCTTGCTCGATCAAAACACGCTCTACAACGACAACCACAGCCATAGCACGGCCGAGGCCGGCTGGTACACGGCGCCCGACGGCCTGCAATGGACAATGCACACCCTCGAGCCGCCGGCGCCGGCAGGACCGCCGCACTATGGATACTACGATTTCGTGCTGTTTGCGTTGGACACCGAGGACGCGATCTCGCGCAAGATCGTGTGGACGATTCACTACTACCAGGCAGCTCCGATAGCGATGGTTTATGGCTCGCAGCATTGGATCGTTGTGCGCGGCTACTCCGCCAGTGCGGCGCCGGCCAACATCAACGACACGAGTTACACCATCGACTCATTCGATGTGAATAACCCGTGGCCGCCGACGCCGAGCGCCAGCAACCCGGCCCTGGCGCCGCCGCCGCCGCACACGGACGGTACCGACGGCTGCGGAACTGGCGGCGATCGCGGCATCGTGAACGAGAACATTAGCTATACGGCCTGGCAGAATACGTACATGACCGGCATTCCCAGCGGCTACTGGGGCAGCAAGTTCGTAGCCGTTGCGGACCCGTCGGCGCCGCCGTCGGGACGCGGTGTCCGGTCGCGGCCGCTCCTCGAAGCACTGGAATACAAGGGGCGGCTCCTGCACGGCGAGCAGGCCGCGCGGCGCGCAGAAGAGGGTTTGAATGCCTATGGCCTCGCGGAGCGGGAACATTACAGCCGGATACTGAAGCGGGCGAAGTTTGGAGAACCCGTCCTCGTTCAGAGGCTCGATTTGCCGGACACGTTCTACTACATTGTCCCGGTTGGTGTGAGTGGACGCGTTCCGCTGGCTGTGGCGATCGATGCAAAGAACGGCCTATACCTTCAGTCGGCGGTTCACACCGGGCTCGAGGGCAACCTGTTCACGCTCAGGTCCAACAAGGACGTTGCAAAATCCATCCTCGGCTCCATCGTGGAGCTTCCCAATGGGGAGGGCCGCATACCGATCAGACCGGAGGCAGTCTGCCAATTTCCAACGCTGGTTTGGAAACCATGCAAGGAATCGCTCTCGCCGTTCTACCCGTTCCATCTCTTCACCGTCGGCAGCGAGCGAATCTACGTTCGGAGCGATGGGGCCATCTTCAACCAGTTGCACGACACAGACCGCGGAATATAGGTGCATGGCGCATCCTCGGATCACGGCAGTACAAGCTGAGGCGTTCGCAATGGCGGTGGTGCACGAAAGAGGCGCCACCGCCGTTGCTGCCCATCTGGTCGAACGCCTCGACGAGGGGAACCCCTACTTTCTCATCCTCTTTGGCAAGCAGGGCTCTGAGGGAACGATCATCGCGGTCGATGCGCTGGACGGGGCTATCACGTCGTCTGCCCAACTTGAACGTGTCGAAGGTGCCTGGCTACTAGAGCAAGCGAAGGCAACTGAACTGGCAGGCTGCGAGCAACTTTTGGAAGCCAGACTGGTGTGGGCGCCTTCGCGCGCCACCCGCTCACCCTTCTATCCGCTCTGGGAACTGACATGCGAATCGGGGCGCGTCTACGTCGATTGCGAGGGAAAGCTGTGGAACTCTTTGCTGCCGGCGGGTCCGGGGTAGCACGGTTCTAACCGGCCAGTTCTCTTTTTACCAACTCGCTGACCACGCGGCCTTCGGCGCGGAGGCTGGCGGCCTGGAGCTTGGCCTGGACGGCTTTGATGACGACGCCGATTTCTTTGGGGGTAGGCGCTTTGCCGGATGCGGCGGCGACCTCGGCGATGGCTTCGGTGACCAGGGCGCTGAGGGCGGCTTCGTCGAGGGCTTTGGGGAGAAACTCCTCGATGACGGCGATCTCGGCGGCTTCAATGGCGGCCAGTTCGGGGCGGTTGCCCTTGGTGAACTGCTCGATGGAGTCGCGGCGCTGCTTGATCATGGTGGCCAGGGCCTGCTGCTCCTCGGCGGGGGTGAGCGCGTCGCGCTTCTCTATGGATTTATTTTTGAGCGCGTTCTTGATGAGGCGCAGCGTGCCGGTGCGGACCTGATCGTGGGCCTTCATGGCGGTGACGATCTGTTGGGTGATGAGGGTTTCCAGTGCGCCTGCGTCAGTCATGGGTGTTCCTTTCGCGTGATCAAGTTAGCGGTTCGGCTAGGGGTGCGTTGTTACCAGAGAGTCCTCGGACTCCGCCATACTCTCAAACTGCTCGATCTGCACCTCGCCTTCGGGGAAGATTGCTTTGACCTGGAGTTGCCCGCCCATGGCCTGAATGTAACTCCGCAGGGTCGAAACGTATATATCCGTGCGCTTCTCCAGGCGGGAGACGGCGCCCTGATTGACCTGCAATATTCTGGCAAGGCTGACTTGAGTAAAATCTCGCGCCTCCCGGAGCTTGCAGAGAGTCATCACGCCCGCGGCAGCTTCTACATCCCTTCGTATGCGTTCCTCGACCTCAGGTGGGAAGGTTCGACGAATATCTCTCCATTTTGTGGCCATGGTTTCGCTCTCTTACTGTTTTTATACCTCTTAAGTGATATGCCGTCAAGGGTATAGCTGCGCCTCTGATGGTTTCACAGGAGCGGAAATTGTGCCCATTTGGGGCCGCGCAAAAAAGATTTCCACAAAAATAAAATTCACATAAACCACAAGAAAGTGTATTCTGTGGTTGATTGAGCCGGACGGAATTCTGGTTCTACCTCCGCAACCGGCCTGAAACGAGGAAAACCATGATTCGCAAGACGCGCTTGTTCACACCCGGCCCGACGCCGCTGTTGCCGGCGGCTCAGTTTGCCATGGCGGCGGCGGACATTCACCACCGCACGCCGGAGTTTCGCGCACTATTTCTCAAAGTGCTTGCCCAGTTGAAGGTCTTTGTGGGCACGCAAAACGACGTGCTGCTGCTGTCGTCTTCCGGGACGGGAGCGATGGAGGCTTCGGTCTCGAATCTGACCTCTCCGGGCGACCGCGTGCTGGTGCTTACGGCCGGCAAGTTCGGCGAGCGCTGGGCGGACCTGACCAAGGCGTTCGGCTGCCAGGTGGACCTGGTGAAGGCGCCCTATGGACAAACTTTCGACCTGGCCGAAGTGAAGGCGGCGCTGAAGGCGGACACCAAGGCCGTTTACATGCAGGCCACGGAGACCTCGACCACGGTGCGCCACGACGTGGAGGCAGTTGCCAAGCTGATTAAAGAGGCCGGGAGCGAGGCGCTGCTGGTGGTGGATGGAATCACCGGCCTGGGGACCACGCACTTCGACGTGGACGGGTGGGGAATCGACGTGCTGATCGGCGGGTCGCAGAAGGCGGTGATGATTCCGCCGGGGCTGGCCTACCTGAGCGTGAGCGAGAAGGCGTGGGCGGCGATGGAGACGGCGAAGAATCCGCGCTACTACTTCGACCTGCGCAAGGAGCGCAAGAACGCCGTGAAGGGCGAGAGCGCGTATACGCCGGCGGTGGCGCTGGTTGCCGGGCTGGGTGCGGCGCTGGACTACATTGCCGGGCAGGCGGGCGGGGACCTGGAAAAAGGCCGCATCGCGCTGGTTGACAACGCGCAGGTGAACGCGGCGGCTACGCGGGCGGGCCTCGTGGCGCTGGGGTTCACGCTGTTTGCGCCCACCTCGCCGGCGGCGGCGGCTACGGCGGTGGCGGTGCCGGAGGGGATGAACTCGGGCGACGTGGTGAAGGCGCTTAAAGTCCGTTTCGCCTTGGTGACCGCCAACGGCCAGGGGGAGATGCAGGGCAAGATCTTCCGCGTGGCGCACTTGGGGTTCTTCGACTATCTGGATACCGTGGCGCTGCTGGGGGCGATGGAACACATTGCCAAGGACACGCTGGGTCTGCCGGTGGTTTATGGGCAGGCGGTGGCCGCGGCGCAGCAGGTGTATGCGGATGCGACTTCGAAAAGCTAGCTGCTAGCCTCTAGCTTCTAGCTACTAGCTTGTCTGTGGGGACTCTAGGTGTTTGTATATGTTGCGAAGGTTCCCAAGGAACGGAAAGCACGAAGACTGACAGTTGGGGGCCTCTGTTCTTTAGCTAGTAGCTAGAAGCTAGAAGCTAGAGGCTAGAAGCTAGGAGCTGTTTTCATGGCCGAATTGAGTTTTGGGGAAAAGCTGCTGATCGCACGCAAGCAGCTTGACCTCTTTCAATACGAGATGGCCGAGCGGCTGGGGGTTCATGCCAACTCGCTGACCAAGTACGAGCGGGGCGAGGGCAAGCCGCATGGCGCGGTGGTGCGGATGTTCGAGATTCTGTGCGAGCAGCACGGCATCCGCTTTGACGAGTATGAAGCTGGGCAGAAGGGCAAAGGGGAGAAGATGAAGATCGTTCTGGCAGAGAAGGTTTCTCCGGCTACGCTGGCCGTGTTTGCGGCCGAGCCGGGGTGGGAAGTTCTGACGCACGACCAGTTGCCGGACGGGCTGCCGGCGGCTTTGGCCGATGCAGACGCGCTGGTGGTGCGAAGCGCCGTGCAGGCGGACGACGCGCTGATGGCGCATGCGCCCAAACTGCGGGTGATTGGCCGGGCAGGCGTGGGCGTGGACAACATCGACGCCGCAGCGGCGACGCGGCGGGGCATTGTGGTGATGAATACGCCTGGCGCGAACGCGGTGGCGGTGGCCGAGCTGACCATCGGGCTGATGCTGGCGCTGGCCCGGAAACTGCCTGCGGCGAATACGACCATGCACGCGGGCAAGTGGGAGAAGAAGAGTCTGCAAGGCATGGAGTTGCGCGGCAAGACGCTGGGCATCCTGGGGCTGGGGCGGATTGGCCTGGAAGTGGCCAAGCGGGCCAAGGGCTTTGGCCTGGAGATCATCGGCAGCGATCCGTTTGTCTCGGCCGCGGTGGCGCGCGAGGCCGGCATCAAGCTGGTGACTCTGGAGGAGCTGATTGCCGGGTCGGATTACATCTCGCTGCACGTGGGGCTGACGCCGCAGACGACTGGGGTGATCAACGCCAAGACGCTGGCGGCGATGAAGAAGGGCGTGCGCATCGTCAACTGCGCGCGCGGCGAGCTGATCGACGATGCGGCCCTGGTGGAAGCGCTCAAGAGCGGACAGGTGGCGGGCGCGGCGCTGGACGTCTTCGCCGTAGAGCCGGCGAAGAACACGCCGTATGCGGAGCTGGACAACGTGATTCTGACCCCGCACATCGCCGGCTCGACGGGCGAGGCGCAGGAGGCGGTGGGGATTCAGATTGCGCGTCAGGTTCGCGATTACCTGAAACTTGGCGTGGTGCAGAATGCGGTGAACCTGCCTTCGCTGAGCCATGAGGAGTACGTGGTGCTGGCGCCCTACATCGACCTGGCTGGGCGGCTAGGCTCGTTTTTGGCGCAGGCGGGCAAGAGCGGCATCGAGGCGATCGATCTGGTTTATGGCGGCACACTGGCCGAGGCGAAGACGGAGCTGGTGCGCAACGCGGCCATCGAAGGGCTCCTGCAGGGCTCGGAGAACGTAAACCGCATCAACGCGGCGGCGGTGGCCGGGGAGCGCGGCATCCGCATCCACGAGGAAAAGCAGGAGAGCCATCGCGGGGGAGCGGCCAGCGTGTTGACGGTGGAGCTGCACACGACTGCGGGCTCGAGCCACGCCAGCGCAACGGTGATTCACGGCGAACAGCCGCGGCTGCTGGAGTTCGACGGCATCGACATCGAGACGCCGCTGGAGGGCAACCTGCTGGTCTGCCGCAACCTGGACGTGCCGGGCGTGATCGGCAGGATCGGCACGATTCTGGGCGAGCACGGCGTGAATATCGCCAACTTCGCTCTGGGGCGCGATCGCTCCGGCGTAAAGCCGGTGATGGCGCTGGCCGTGGTGCAGGTGGACGCGCCTGTGTCCGACACGGTGCTGGCAGCGCTGGGAACCATCGAAGCGCTGCTGGAAGCACGGCTGGTGAAGCTGCCGGAGCCGGGGTTCTGAGGCTCTTGAGTTTTCGTGCATCATGAGTTAGTTCAGATTCAGGCATAAGACAACATATATTTCGGAGTTGAATGTTGCACGGGGTCGAGCCGCTTTGTGAGGGGTGACCTCATTACGTCTCTTTGGAGCGCAAGATGCCCAGCAAGATTCTGAGACTTCCAATGGTGTTGGATCGGACCGGCCTATCACGTAGCACCGTGTACCTACGGATCGCTAAGGGATAATTCCCAAAACCAGTTTCGCTTGGAGCTAGGGCCGTCGGTTGGATAGAAACAGAGGTGGAAGATTGGATCGCCCACCAGATAAAGATCAGCCGGGGAATTTGAAGCTCAATAAGCGACTTTTACCAGGAGCCTCCCAACGCATAAGAAGGGAAGATGCGCCAATTTAGGTGTCTCACGGGAGCTTTCTTTTTGTCGCAAGCTTAGTCTATGGCGGAGAGGGAGGGATTCGAACCCCCGATACCCTTACGAGTATGCCTGATTTCGAGTCAGGTGCATTCAACCGGGCTCTGCCACCTCTCCGAGAGTGGTCTTTCTTATTGAATTTATCATAGTCGGGCCCTGAATCTCCGGCGGCCCGAGCCTATGGCGCCGCGAGAGGATAAATATCAAATCGGCACCGGCGATCCCTCAAAAGTTGACGGACCTGTTGCGATACTGTCTAGGGCAAGGCTTAAAGCGTGATCGCTGGATTGCGGCGTTCCTTTTCAGAAGCGAAGTCTTTACGCGCGGCTCAGATACGCCCCCTCGCTGGTATCGACGCGGATTTTTTCGCCTTCGTTGATGAAGGCCGGAACCTGGACGACGAGGCCGGTTTCCGTCCTGGCGGCCTTGGTGACGCTACTGGCGGTGGCCGACTTGAGTCCGGGCTCGGTCTCGACGACGGTGAGCTCGACCGCCGCGGGCAGGTCGATGCCCACGGCCTGGCCGTCGTGGTAGCTCACCTTGATCTGCAGGTTGGGCACCAGGTACTCGATTGCATCGCCCAGCGTGGAGCCCTTGAGCACGGTCTGCTCATAGTCCACGGGGTTCATGAAGTAGTAGTCGTCGCCGTCGGCGTAGAGAAAGTCCATGGAAACCTCGTCCACGACCACCTTTTCAATGGCGTCGGCGGAGCGGAAGCGGTGCTCGAACATGGCTCCGGTCCTGAGGTTGCGCAGCTTGGCCTGGATGAAGGCGCGCAGGTTGCCGGGGGTGCGGTGCTCCACCTTGAAGACCAGGTGGAGCTGGTCGTTGTGCTTGATGATCATGCCGGGACGCATTTGCGTGGCGGGAATCGCCATAAAGTTTGAAGCTCCTTGCTCGAGTTGCGCTCAGTGCGCAAAAAAGATTGGCCTTGGCCCATCTTCGATTGTAGCGTGGGGGCGGGTCTTGCTTGAATCCCAGGTTTCTCCGCCGCGGTCCGCCGCTGCGGAAGGCCCTGGGGCGCCCAGCTACGAAAAGGAGTTTCATTCCCTTATGGGCATGTTGCGCCTTCGCCGCCCACACTAGACCCTCGCGGCCGCCTTCGATCGAATACGTGGAGTAGCCGAACCAGGAGGTCTCTCGGGGTTATGCTCGGTGAATTGATCGTGCAGAACCACGTTGAGCAGCGACCTATGGACCCGGATGCGGCCGTTGTATTCGATAAGGCCGAGCTTGCGAAAGCGATTCATGAAGAAGCTGACGCGGGACCGGGTGGTGCCGATCATCTCTGCCAGAGTTTCCTGCGTGATGGGAGGAATGAAGGGCTCCGGTTCCCCCGGCTCGCCGAATTCGGCCATCAGCAGGAGGAGTCTCGCCAAGCGCTTCTCGCTGGAGTTGAAAAGCTGNNACAAGATCGGCCTGGGTGCGCATACTCCTGACCAGCAGGAATTTCAGGTACATTTCGGAGAAGGCACGCTCCTCGTGCATCACGCGAATCATCTCCTCCCTCGCTATCTTGAGCGCGGTACAGACGGCAGTGGCAGTGGCAGTGGCCATATGCAGCCCACCCACGCTCGCGAGCGACTCCTCTCCAATGAATTCCCCGGCGGAGAGAAGCGCGACCGTGGCCTCCTTCCCGTCTGCCGAAACGACGGTGAGTTTCGCGCGGCCTGTCCGAAGATAGAAGATGGAGTCAGCCGAACTTCCCTGCGAAAAGAAGACCTGTTTGGGCTGCAATTGGACGACTCTCCGTCCCACGCCTGCCTCTTCCAGGTAGGTGGCGAGGTCAAAGGTCATGCTTCTCACCTCCGCCAATTGGATGGCTCGTCCCGGATGCGGTCTTCACGGGAGCAGTTCGGAAGGGTACGCGGCCGCTTCAGATTTGAGGTAGCCGGGATTTTCAGCTCGTTTGCCCGACTGTGCAAAATGATACACCCATCCGCAAGGGTTGGGGGGTAGGCACGCGAAAATCGATGCGGCGCCGAGTTCGCAGTTGTTCCACCCCCGTCTCATCCGTTACTATTACCCTCGAATTCCCTGCGGGTTTCGCCCGCCTTTGGAGCCCATCCATGCGCCGTACACGTCTCGTTGTTTACCTTCCGTTCTTTGCTGCCTTGCTCACCGTTGCCACGCTTGATTCCACCGGCCTGAAGGCTCAAACCGCCGGGCAGGCCGCTGCTTCTGTTCCGGCGGATGCGCCCTACAGGGATGCGCGCCTTCCGGCAGAGAAGCGCGTTGCCGACCTGCTGAGCCGCATGACGGTTGAGGAGAAGGCGGCCATGCTGTCGGGGTCGGGGTGGATGGAGTCGACTCCCATTGAAAGGCTGGGGATTCCGGCGATCAAGATGGCGGACGGGCCGATGGGGGTGCGGTCGTGGGCGGGCAGTTCTGCCATCACGGGCCTCCCCGGCGCGCCGCTGAAAGTGCTGACGACCTCGTTTCCGGCAGGCGTGGCCATGGCCGCGGCCTGGGACCCGGAACTGGTGGAGCGCGAGGGCCACGCCATCGGCCAGGAGATAAAGGCTCTGGGCCGGGACATGATTCTGGGCCCCACGGTGAACATCAACCGGATGCCTTTGTGGGGCCGCAACTTCGAGGGCTACGGCGAGGACCCTTACCTGGCCGGACGGCTGGGCGTGGCTTACATTCGCGGGGTGCAGGGCGAGGGCGTCATTCCGTCCGTCAAGCACTTCGACGCAAATAATGAGGAATTCGAGCGCCACCGCATCGACGAGAAGATCGACGAACGGACGCTGCACGAGATCTATCTGCCCGCCTTCAAGGCCGCTGTGGAAGAGGCAGGCGCGTGGACCGTGATGTCGGCTTACAACAAGGTCAACGGCGTCCATTGCGGAGAGAGTGTGCCGCTGTTGCACGACATTTTGCAAAAGGAGTTCGGCTTCAAGGGGTTTGTGATCTCCGACTGGGGGAGCACCTATTCAACGGCCGGGACGGTGAACGCGGGGATGGACCTGGAGATGCCGGGCGGCCCGCTATTGCAGCCTTGGCTGGCCAACCCTCGCTCGCAGAGTTCAGGCAGCAGCGGCGGATGGCTGGCCGCCGACAAAGTGCTGGCCGAGGTGAAGGCCGGGCACATCACCGAGGCCACGCTCGACGGCAACGTGGGGCGGATTTTGCGCGTGATCTTTGTGAGCGGGCTGTTCGACCATCCGCACACGGCTACGGGCGAGGTGGATACGCCGGCACAGCAAGCCGTGGCGCGGCAAGGCGCGACGGAAGGGATTGTGCTGCTGAAGAACGCCGATTCCCTGCTGCCGCTGGATGCCAATAAGATTCATTCGATCGCCGTCATAGGGCCCAACGCTGCAACGGCTCGTACCGGCGGCGGCGGCAGCTCGCTGGTGCGGCCCAAGTACGCGATTGCACCGCTGGACGGGATTCGCGAACGCGCAGGGAGCGGAGTCGAGGTGAAGTATGCGCTCGGCGTGGGGATGGATGGAGAAGATCCGACGGTGGACACGCCGGAGGTCCGCGCCGGGCTGCTGAAGGAGGCGGCAGATGCGGCCGCCCACGCCGATGTGGCTGTGGTGGTGGTGGGGCGGTATGCCAGGCTGGAGTCAGAGAGCTTCGACGTAAAGACGATGGACCTGCCCGCCGGCCAGGATGAGCTGATTGCGGCCGTCGAGCGCGTGAATCCGCACACGATCGTGGTTTTGAATACCGGCGACCCGGTGACCATGACCAAGTGGATCGCCCAGACGCCGGCCCTGGTGGAGATGTGGTACAGCGGGCAGGAGGGCGGCCATGCGCTGGCCTCGGTCCTGTTCGGCGACGCCAACCCCTCGGGCAAGCTGCCGGTCTCGTTCCCCAAAGAATGGAAGGACTCGCCGGCCTACGGGCACTATCCGGGCGAAAACCTCAAGGTGGATTACGCCGAGGGCATCTATGTCGGCTACCGCTACTTCGATACGAAGAACGTGGAGCCGCTGTTTCCCTTCGGCTTTGGCCTGAGCTATACGAAGTTTGCGTATAGCGATCTAAAAGTGACGCCCGAGAGGGTCTCCGGCAAAGAGCCGACCGAAGTGAGCCTGAAGGTTCGCAATGCCGGTACTCGCGCCGGCGCCGAGGTGATCCAGCTTTATGTGCATGACGGCCACTCGCACATCGACAGGCCGCTGCGCGAACTAAAGGGATTCCGCCGTGTGGAACTGCAGCCGGGTGAGACGAAGACGGTCGAGTTCAAGCTGGACCGCGCGGCGTTCTCCTACTGGAGCCCGGACAAGACGGTCTGGGTCGCCGAGCCCGGCACATTCGAAATTCAAGTGGGAGCGTCCTCGCGTGACATCCGGTTGCGCGCGCCGCTGGAACTGGCGAAGTGATCCGGTCTACCGCGCCGGTTCGTAGGGCTCGACGCGCAGAAAATCGGAGAGGATGCCCCGCTCCTCGGGGCTGAAGACGCCCTGGTAGCGGGCAGAGTTGAGTACCGTCTGGCGCTGAGCAAGTGGAACCGCGCGCAGGTCCCGAAAGGCGTTCTTCATCAGCGCCTGGCGCTCTGGCGGCAGGGAGGCCCAGCTGCGGTTGGAGAGGTTGATCTGCATCCGTTCCTGCGGCGACAGGTGCTCGATCATCTCGGCGCGGGCCAGCCGGCGCTGCCGCTGCTCCTCGGGCATCTGGTTCACCTGGTGCAACTGCTGCATCACCCGCTGCTGTTCGGCGGGGGCAAGCCGGTTGAAGGTGGGGTCGCCGCGCAGCATCCGCTCCTGATCCTGCACCGCCAGATTCCGGTGTCGATTGAGCCAGTCGCCCAGATGTTCGGAAGGGGAATAACCGGGAGGGGCATAGCCGGGATAAGTGGGCCGCCGATAGCCCGGACCCAGATAGGGGGGACCGGGATAAGCGGGACGCGGCGCAACTGTGGGATAGCCGGGCGCCGGACGCGGCGCTGCGTTCCCTTGCGGCCGGCCCTGGAATCGCGGAGCAGTCCGGCCCTGGTATTGGGGTCTATTCGGCTGAGGCCGGGCGTATTGAGGCTGCGGTGCGGAAGCGTGTGCGGCCGGCGCGGGTGCGGAATGAGGCGTAGGCGCGCTGGCGTGCTGGCCGCGAGCCCAGGCTGCGGGCATGCACAGAACCGCAACCAACACAGCCAAAGCCGCGCGGCGCGCCGCTCGTGCGATCATTCCACGGCCCGCGTTGTGTACTGCCCCGATCACAATCGTCCCCCGGCTCCCGCCCCAGCCCGCCAAGAATCTACAGTTAGTCCCCGTTTTCGTTGCTGCTGGACATCGCCTCCAACTGGTCGAGCAGTTGGGCGTTGTTATCCAGCGTTTGCAAATCGTGCACCACGGTGGCCTGTCCCGGAGGCGCGGCCGGCTGGTCCCAGTCGGTGATGCCCAGGTACGTTCCGCCGCCGAGCAGCAGCACCACGGTCAGCGCCATGGCCGCCAGCGGACGAACATGCATCGCCGGCCCATAGGTAAAGCGGGCGCGCAGCCGGGCAATCCAGCTTGCAGGCCAGTCGGCCGGAGCAGCTTGGCGCTCTTCCCGCATCCGCGCGTCGAATCGGCTTAAAAAGTACGGGCTCGGCTCCGGATCCTCCCAGGTATCCAACAGGTCCATGGTCGCGCGCAGCTCCGCCAGTTCTCCGCGGCAGCGGCCGCAATGGTCAACATGAGCTTGAACCTTGGCAGGCGCCGCGTCCGGATCGAGCAGCAGGTCCGCCAGCTTCGATTCCATTCCGGTGCAATTGTCCTTCATCCGCTCCTTGGGCATCCGTTCCATGTTTACCACCCCACTCCCCGCCGGTCGAGCCCGGCGTGTTTCCCCTTACACAAAATCCTTCAACCTGTCCCGCAGCGTCTGGTAGGCGCGGAAGAGCAGCGACTTGGTCGCCGACTCGCTCAGCTTGAGCACCTCCCCGATCTGCCGGTAATCCATTCCCTGGTACTTGTGCATCAGCACCGCCATCCGCTGGCGTTCGGGCAGGGCCATTACGTGCCTGCGAATGGCCGCCATCCGCTCATCGCGCACCATGCGCTGCTCCACCGACGGTTCATCGCCGGCCACGTCCGGCGTGGTGCCGGTTTTCTCATCCGGAGCGTCCAGATAGAGGGTCTGCGCCGCCCGCTCGTGCCGGGTATCGCGCGCGTGGTTCACCGCCAGGTTGGTCGCGATCCGGTAAAGCCAGGTGGTGAACTTGGCCTCGGCCCGATAGCTCTGGCGCGCGCGGTAGACGCGCAGAAACACCTCCTGCGCCAGTTCTTCGGCAATGGCCTGGTTGCGAACCATGCGGAAGAGAAAGTGAATCATAGGCCAGTGGTATTTTTCCACCAGATAGTTGAAGCCGGATTCATCGCCCGCGGCCACGCGCAGCATGATGGCTGCGTCGGTTGCGGATTCCAGGCCGCCCACCAATGTGTTCGGTCTTGAGTCCGGCCGTGAAGCCGCACCCGCTCCCAGAACCGAGTTGTCCAGGACGAGGGTCGCCATATCTTCTGGAACCCCATCCGGGCCGGAAGGTTGCGCCTTATGTGCAGTTTCTGGGCTGGAATTGCCGGTTGCGCCGCCATTTTTGTAGGGGCCGGGCCTGGCGCCGGAAAACCGGGCCGCCAAATGCGTAAGGCCCGAGTCCCCGATGTCGGAATCGCTCCGCCCCGCGCCGGCCAAATCCACGCCGCCGAGGGCTGGAACAGGATGCAGCGCCGCCTCCCCGCCGGGGAGAAAGCCGGCTGCATGGCGGATCGATCTGGCTCCAAAGCTCATGGGTGGTTTCGCGCGCGGCGGGACTGGGTCCAAAGGGCAGCTCCCGAGGGAATGCAAGGGTTGGCCGCAAAGCGCCGCTGGTGTTACTCTAACCTACAGGATGCCCCGCTGGCGCGGCTTTTGCCAGTCCTCTTTGGGGCGCTTAACTCAGCGGTAGAGTGCCACCTTCACACGGTGGAAGTCGCAGGTTCGAATCCTGCAGCGCCCACCATAAATCCTTTCCATTCAAGAATCCACACGATGCCGGTCCTGGGCGCGGACAAGGTGCCGTTTCGCGCGCCGAAAGGCGCTCCCCCCGGCTACTTCCGGCACTCCGCTGTCCTGCGTGATTTGTGGGCTGGGTCACACTTTCCGGCGAGGTGGGCGGGTGTACACTGCCCTTCGTTGTTTCAAGGCTGGAACTATGCCTGTTGAAGAAAACCTTTGCACGTTGAGCTACGCGCGCGGACCGAGCCGGCCGCTGCTGGAGCTGACCATTGGCGACCTTCTCGACCGGACCGCGGAGCGGTTTGGGGACCGGCTGGCGGTGGCTTCGTGCCACCAATCGAAGCGGCTCACCTGGGCTGAGTTGAGCGAGGAGGCTGACCGGGCAGCGCGCGGGCTTTGGTCGCTGGGCATACGCAGGGGCGACCGCGTGGGGTTGTGGTCCACCAGCTGCATCGAGTGGATTGTGATGCACATGGGCTGCGCGCGGGCCGGAGCGGCTCTGGTCAACGTGAACCCGGCCTACCGCTCGCACGAGTTGCAGTTCACGCTGCAACGCTCGCGCATGAAGGTTCTGTTCCTGTGGCACAAGGACAAGCGCGCGGATTACGAGGAGATTCTGGGGCGGGCGCGGCATGGGCTCAACCTGGAGCTGGAACACACCATCTATTTCGACTCGCCGGAGTGGCCGGCGCTGCTCGATGCCGGGGGCCAGTTGCCCGATCGCGTGGCCATCGACGACGTGGCCAACATCCAGTACACCTCCGGCACCACCGGGCTGCCCAAGGGCGTGATGCTCACACACCACAACGTGGTGAACAACGGGCAGTTTCTGGCCCAGGGCTTCCACTACACCGAGCAGGACCGGATCGTTGTGCCGGTGCCCTTGTTCCATTGCTTCGGCTGCGTCATCGGGACCATGTCCGCGGTCAATTCAGGGGCGGCGATCCTCTTGCCGAACTGGACCTTTGACGCGCGGGCTACGCTGAAGGCAGTGCATGACGAACGAGCGACGTCGGTGTACGGGGTTCCGGCGATGTATGTGGCGGAGATGGCGCTGCCCGACTTTGCCAGCTACGACCTGAGCAGTTTGCGGACAGGGATGATGAGTGGCGCGCCGTGCCCGGTCGAGCTGATGAAGCGGGTGCTGAACGAGATGCACTGCCGCGAACTGGTCATCGCTTACGGGCAGACCGAAACCTCGCCCGTCACCACCATGTCCGACGCCGAGGACCCCATTGAAATCAGGGTCAAGACGGTGGGCCGGACGATGCCGCAGACCGAAATTCAGATCGTCTCCACCGCGACCGGCGAGACGCTGCCGGTGGGCGAGCAGGGCGAGCTGTGCGTGCGCGGCTATGCGCTGATGAAGGGCTACGACGGCGACCCGGAGGGCACGGCGACGGTGATTCACGCTGACGGCTGGCTGCACACCGGCGATCTGGGCATCATGCACGACGACGGCTGCATCCACCTGACCGGCCGCTCCCACGACGTGATTATTCGCGGCGGCGAGAACATCTATCCCCGCGAGGTGGAGGAGTTCCTTTACACGCACCCCAAGGTGGACGAGGTGCAGGTGGTGGGCATTCCCAATGCGCGGCTGGGGGAGATTGTGGCAGCCTGGGTGCGTCTGCGGCCGGGGGTGGAGGCAACCGAAGCCGAGATTCGCGAATTCTGCCAGGGCCAGATCGCTTACTACAAGATTCCCGAGCATATCCGGTTTGTGGATGATTTTCCGGCCACGCTCAGCGGCAAGATACAGAAGTACAAGATTCGCGAGTTCGAGATCGAGGCGCGGGGATTGCAATCGGTAGCGAACGCAGCTACGGCGTAGCTTTTCAATCCCAGGTCTCAAAACGAGACCTGGGGCACCCGGCCTCAAAATCGAGACTTAGGGCACCCGGCATCCGGCTTGTCGAATCATATCAAGATGATCTATACTATATGCTGTTTATCTTCCAGTGAGCCGCCATGAATATGTACGAGTGCCCCGACAGAATATATAAATATATGCCCTTCGATGGATTATACAAGACCCTTACGAACGGGACTTTTCGACTGTCTAGGCCAAGCGATTTCAATGATCCTCTTGATATGTACCTTCAGGCGGCCTATGGAAAAGACCAGAAAGCATTTTTCGAGGATATGATAAAAGCTTTTCTGAGCTTATTTGAGCATGAGAACGATCTTTCATCCTTACCCGATTCGCCATATAGGGCAGCAATTACATTCATCGGTACGGATCTTAAAAATGCATCCCCGGACCAAAGGGCTCATCTATACGAACAGATGTTGCACACACCGATTGAGAAGATGTATGACCTGAAGAAATTAGAACAAACGGAACAGGAAGTACTTTCCTTCGTGCGTCGATCGTTCGAGTTTGACGGTGTGTTTTGTTCTACAACTGATTTTAAAAGTCTTTTGATGTGGGCACATTATGCAGACAAACACTATGGAGCGGTCATTGAATTCACTCCAAGCCAAGAGAAGCATTCCGCTTTCCTGGCATCGAAAAAAGTCAAATACTCAAATGAACGTTCAGTACTGTATGCAACAGCACGAGAATTTGTTCTTCATGTGGTCACAATGTCAGAAAACGAGTCTGCAAAAGCTATTCTAGACAAATTGATTTATACCAAGAGTAGTGATTGGAAATACGAACAAGAATACCGCCTTTATGTACCTTTCTGTATCAAGCCAAGCCGGGATTTTGCGACTCTGGAATACCATCCAGAAGAACTTACTTCTGTCTTTTTTGGATGTCGAATGAGCCAGCAGAACACAGAAATGGCTATGGCTTTGGCAAAAGCCGTAAATCCTTTAGTCGCAATCTATAAAGCATGTCCAACGCCAAGAGATTTCGGGTTGAACTTTGAAATAATTTCGTAGGCGGGTGGCCTAGGTCTGACCACTAAAGTTGGGTGGCCCACATCTCGAACTTGAGATGTGGCGGGTGGCGCAGGTCCACAGAAATAAATCTGGGTGCCCCAGGTCCCGCTTCTTGGACCTGGGATACCAAGAACCTCAACCGCCCGCCATTACCTGACCGGAATTTGCAGCAGAACCGCTATATATTGGCGTACCTTGGCGATCATCTTTGGCGGAGCTTTGGAATGAAACTCCGCCCCGCGCCCCACCCAATCCATGCTCTTCAATTGATCGACAAGCACGGCCCCTTCCACGCTTCCAACGGTGATCGGCAAAGTGAAGGGGTACGGTTTGATCTTGCTGGTCAGGGGACAAACCACGGCCAGGCCGCTGGCCCGGTTATAGCGCAGATCGGTCAAGACCAGAGCGGGCCTGCGCTTGGCCTGTTCCCGGCCAATCTGGGGATCAAAGTCCAGGAAGACAATGTCGCCAGTATCCGGAACGTACTGGTTCACCATTCGACGGCTTCCCTTCCGATCTCTGGCCCCAGTGAAATCTCCGCATAGCGATTCTCCGGGGTAATTTGGGCCACCAATTGAGCCAGGGTTGGGATCTCTCCTACCCGGTGTATCTGCACAATCCCATCGGCAGCCACTGCGATCTCCAGCGGATCGCCCAACTGCAAGCGAGCGTCGTCCGCTATGGGCTTCGGGATCCTTATCGCCAAGCTGTTTCCCCATTTCAGCACCTGTGCCTGCATGGTACCTCCTGTAGATACATTGTATCATTTCTAGATCGAGACCAAGACAAAGGAGCTTCCGTAAAGCCGGGTGCCCCAGAGCCTGCCCTGAGCGTAGTCGAAGGATCCCGCCTCTGGGACCTGGGTGTGCTGCCTACTTCGCCGCCGACCTGTGCGCCGCCAGCATCTCCCGGCGCAGAATCGCATTGATGCGCGACTGGTAGCCTTTGCCATGCGCCTTCAGCTACTCCTGCACATCCGCATCCACCCGCGCCGTGATCTGCCGCTTCACCGGACGATAGAAACGGCCGCGTTCGGCATTCTTCCACTGCTCGTCGGTCATCTCGGGGACATCGCTCAAGTCGATCTCGCTGTCCGGCCGCGCCGCCAGCGCCTCCAGATTGGCAATCTGCGCCTCCGTCAGCTCCGGCAATGTCTCAAGCGTGTAGCTGACCATTTTCGTCTTCATAGCGTTGCGCGATGAATGTGTTCGACCTGCTTGCCATAGCGCCCGCGGAGGGCGTTCCAGCGGATGATGGCGATCTCCTCAAGCATCTTCATGCCGTCCTTGAGGTAGCTCATGCGGGTGCGCTCGTCGTGAGCCCAGCTTACCGGCACCTCGATGATCCAGTAGCCGCGCTTGAGGGCGATAAACAAAATCTCTGGGTCGAATCCCCAGCGCTCGATGGTCTGGAGCTGGAAGACGGTCTGCGCGGCGGCGCGGGTGAAGGCCTTGAATCCACATTGGGTGTCGGCAAAGCGCAACCCCATGACGGCGCGGGTGACGGCGTTGAAGCAGCGTCCGAAAAACTGCCGGTAGAACGGCTGGCGATGGGTTTGGCGGCCTTTTTCCAACCATCGCGATCCGATGGCGATGTCCGCGCCGGCGGCGATGGCGGCAAACAGCCGTTCGGCCTCCTCGATGGGCGCCGAGAGGTCGGAGTCGGTGAACATGACCACTTCGCCCAGGGCCTGAAGCATTCCGGAGCGCACGCTGTAGCCCTTGCCGCGATTGCCGGGGTTCTCGATCAGGCGGACCTCGGGCGCATTGCGGGCAAAGGCCCGGACCACTTCGGCCGTCGCGTCCCGCGAGCCGTCGTTGACCACGATGACCTCCGCGGCCCAACCGCGCTCGCGGATGCAGGACACCACCGACTGGAGCGTCGCGGGAATGCGGGCGCTCTCGTTGAAGGCCGGAATGACGATGCTGTATTGCGGATACTGCGTCACGGAAACAACCACCGCCTGACAGGCTCCGGCATGGGCCGGACTTGCTTCGGGAGAGACACTGGACATCATATACGCCAGCGGGCGGGCTTGACCTGTTGAACCGCCGGTTCGCGGCGTTTTCTGTCGATTTGCCGATGGGCAAGGACTCATTTTTTACAAGAAAGTCTTCTTTTTCACGCTCTTATGCGCGGAATCCGGTTATGCTGTGAGCGGAGGCCTAAAGGACATGACAAAGGCAGACCTGGTGGAAAAGGTGACCCGCCTGGGCGACCTGACTCGCCGCGACGGCGAGGTCATCGTTGAGACCATTTTTGGGTCCGTGATCGAGGCGCTGCAGGGCGGGGACAAGATTGAGATTCGCGGCTTCGGATCCTTTCGCATTCGCCAGCGGAATCCCCGCATCGGACGCAACCCAAAGACTGGAGCGCGCGTGGAGGTTCCGGCCAAACGGGTGCCCTACTTCAAACCGTCCAAGGAGCTTCGCGACCTGGTGAACCCGGACGAGGCTGCCAGCGCCTCCTGAGCGCGCGCGCGAAAAGAATCTTCATGCTTCCAACAGGCTTTGCGCATATCCTGCGGATGCAAGGCCATGCGGGACCGTCCCCGCTCCGAGGCCTGGCCAGAAACGCGCACCCGGAGAATCCGCGGATGTCCTCCCAGCAATCCAGCCCTGCCGAACAGGGGCCGCCGGCCGCACAGCCCTCCTGGATCGGCAGGCAGTGCAAGAATGCTCGCTCTCTCCCGCGCAAGGCCATGACAAGGGCCGCATTGCCCTACTGGAGCGTCTTGCTGGCCCTGCTGGCGGGCGCCGCGCTGCGCTTGTTCTTCATTCTCGTCTATCCGGAATTCGATGGAGACACCGCCGTCTACGGGACCATCGCCAAGAACATGCTTGTCCATCATGCCTATGCGCTGGATAAGCCCTTCCACCTGACGCTCATCCGGCTGCCCGGCTATCCAGTCTTCCTGGCGCTGATCTTCAAGGTCTTCGGCATGGAGAACTATGACCCGGCCAGGCCCATCCAAATGGTCATCGACCTGGCCTCATGCCTGCTGATCGCCGGATTCGTCCGCGATCATGCGTCGCGGCGCGCCGCCCACTGGGCGCTATGGCTGGCCGTTCTCTGCCCCTTTACGGCCAACTACACCGCCGTCCCGATGACGGAAACGAACTCCATCTTCTGCGTCGCGCTGGGCCTGTTCGCCGGCGGCCGCCTCATTCTCGGCATCCGCTCGCAGGGCCGAGCCCCGTGGGGCTACCTGGCGCTCACCGCCTTTGCCCTCAGTTGCGCCATCCTGTTTCGTCCCGACGGCGGACTGCTGTCGGCCGCCATCGTTCCCGGCATCTGGTGGTATGCGCGCCGCGCCGCGCCGTGCGCCGCCCTGCGGGCCACGCTGCTCTGTGCGCTGCTCGTCACCCTTCCCTTCATTCCCTGGACCATCCGCAACTACCGCGTCTTTCACGTTTTCCAGCCCCTTGCTCCCCGCTATGCCACCGATCCCGGCGAAGACCCCCTCCCCGGCTACGTGCGCTGGACCAAGACCTGGCTGGCCGAATACGTTTCGTCGCCCGAGGTCTACTGGAAAGGCGACGACATTCCCATCGACATCCACCTGCTGCCCAGCCGGACCTTCGACTCCGCGGAGGAATACCGCCAGACCGACAAGCTGATTTCGGATTACAACGACGTCTGCACCATCACGCCCGAGCTCGATGCCCGCTTCGCCGCCCTGGCGCAGCAGCGGATCAGCCGCCATCCGTTCCGGTATTTCGTGGCGCTGCCGCTGGCCCGCGTGGCCGACATGAGTCTGCGCCCTCGCACCGAATTCCTGTGGGACGCTCTGCCCATCCGCTGGTGGGAGTGGCGCCAGCATCCGGGCGGCTCGCTGATTGCCTTCAGCTACGGGCTGCTCGACGCGACGCTCCTGGCGCTGGCCGGCCTCGGCTTTGCTCGCAGGCGCGTGCCGTTCGCGGCCATGCTGGGCGCCTATCTGGTCTTTCGCTGTCTGCTGCTGACGACCATGGAGAACGCCGAGCCGCGCTATACGCTGGAAGCCTTCCCCATCGTACTCATCGCCGCCGCAGTGGCCATTGCGCCGCCCCGAAGGCGGACCTAGCGCGGCCGGATGCCGATCACGCTCAACATGCGTCCCGCGTGGCCGCGTGAGGCGCGATGGGAGAAGAACAACGCAGGCTGGCAGCTTGTGCAGCCGCCGACGGATTGAATGGTCCGGGGTTTGAGGCCCGCCGAGAGCAACTGGCGGCGGTTGGCCTCAACCAGGTCAAGGTGCTGGCTGGGGCCAATGGGTGAGTGGCCGGGAGCGCGCTGGGTGAGAAACAGCATCGGGTATTTGGTCCGCACCGGGTCGGAGTCGTAGACCTCGCGGAAAAGATCGTTGGCATAGACGAACTGGGACTCGAAGCTGGAGAGCACTTCTTCGCCCACGGCGTAGCAACAGGCGCCGATGCCGGGGCCGATGGCGGCAATCAAATCTTCAGGCCGGGAGCCGAACTGGAGCCGCATGCGGCCCACGCCGGTCTCGACAATCCGCTTGACCGTGCCCCGCCAGCCGGCATGGAAGGCTGCCACCGCCCGGCGTTTGCGGTCGGCTACCAGCACCGGGATGCAGTCGGCGGTCTGGACCCCCAGGAGCAGGCCGGGCTCATCGGTCATCAGGCCGTCGGCCTTCCGGGGGCGTTCGCGGGCGGCGTCCTCCGCACCGGCAACGACAAGGACGGTTGAATGAATCTGGCGGACGGTGACCAGTGGCGTGGCAGGGTCTCCGGTGACCGCCTCGGCCAGAAGCCGGCGGTTCCGGGCCACCGTTTCCCGATCGTCGCCGGCAGTAAACCCAAGATTCAGCTCGCCCGGAGCGCCCTCAGCGCACCAAATCCTGCTAAACCCGCCTTTGCGCGTGCTGAAGCCGTGCCAGAGCCAGTGGATTCTCTCCCAGCCGGGAACCGGCAGCCACTGGACGCCGTTCGGGGCCACGCGCGGAATTGGCTCGGCCTGCGACAACTCTTCCGGTGTCGCGCGCTCAAAGCTCATGCGACGGGTCACGCCCCCGGCCTTGCCACGGAGGTTGCGCGCCAGGCCCGCCTCTTGAAAGAGAGCGTCGATGGCCCTGAATTCCTGGTCGGGATGAGGGTTTGGGGTGGAAGATCGGGGCATCTGACGTTGATTCCGGCTCTGATTTTGACTTGATCCTGACTTGATTTTATCCGGGGGGCGGATTCCGGCGGAGGCAAGGCTCAAGATTCGCGCTCAGACGAGCAAATGGGCCTGCCTTCCGGCAGGCCCGCTCGAGAGGCATTTTGGGGAGGGGGGCCAGGGGGGTATTGAGAAGAGACCCGTAAAGGGCCTTCAAAAAGGAGTGGATACCTTTCGTGGATGGGACTAATTTCGGGGAAGCCTCTGCTTGTTATTTAAATAGATGCAAACAGCGGGAAAAGGTTGCGTCGCCGGAATCGGTTGCGGTGGAAATCGATGGCCGGCCCTCGATTCCTGCCCAGTAGAGCTTTTCTGGTCTGGCCCCGCGCCAAGGGCAATTACGGCAAACTCATCCGATACCGGCCTCTCCGAGGCCATTCTCGTCCGCGATGGCGTGGGTCTGCAAGTGTTCTCAAGCAGAATGTGTTTCAGGCCGCGCGGCCTTCTCGACAAACCAGGTAATCAGCCCGACCGGCAGGAACCGGACGAGGAGAGCTGTGAACCTGCCGCCAAAGTAGGGGACAATCGTCCGCTGGCCGCGGGCCAGGGCGGCGACGGCGAGGCGCGCCACATCCGGGGCCGGCTGCCTGTTGCCCGGCATGAAGCTTTTGGTGCGTGCAACCTGGAAGAATTCGCTTTCGGTAGGCCCTGGGCAGAGCGCCGTTACCTTAACGCCCAAGCGGGCCACCTCCTCTGCAAGTCCCAAGGCAAAGAAGCGGTCGAAGGCCTTGGTGGCCGCGTAGGTGGTGAGGTAAGGCAGCGGCTGGAAGCTGGCTGTCGAGGCCACAATCAGCACCCATCCGCGGCGGCGCTCGACCATGCGCGGGATAAACAGCCGCGTCAGGCGCACCACGGCCTCGCAGTTGACGCGGACCTGGCTGAGTTCCTGCTCGGCGGGGCTCTCATAGAAAGCGCCGTACTGGCCGAGGCCGGCATTGTTGATAAGAATGTCGACGGTGAGGCCGGCGCCTTCGGTGGCGTCGTAGAGCTGCTGGGGCGCGGCGGGATCGTTCAGGTCCGCGGCGGCGATGCGCACCTCGGTTCCCTTGGCTGTTAGCTCGGCGGCCAGGGCCTCTAGCCGGTCTTTGCGGCGCGCCGTGAGGATGAGCCTGGTCCCGTGCCCCGCCAGTTCCCGCGCCAATGCCGCGCCAATTCCCGCGCTGGCTCCGGTGACCAGCGCCCATTTGCCGTTGAAAACCTGTGTGTTTGCCATCGCGGGACCATCATAGCGGATGGACGGTCAGCGCCGGGTAGGATATTTCCCGTTCCCTGCGCCCTCGCTTCATCCGGCTAGAAGATTCCGTGGGCGTTGAGGCACGGTCCATACTTCTTGTCGGAGCCCCGGATGTGCGTGACCAGCCAATTGCGCAGGAAGCTCATCAGTTCCAGGTCGAGCATAACGGCTGGCGCGCTCTTGAAACGCGCCTGCAGGTTAGAGATCCGACTGATGAAGCTCTCGTGTTCCATCTTGTGCGTGGGCGCGGCCAGATAGTCAGCCTTTAAGAAAAACTCCTCTTCCCTTGCAAAGTGAAACCTGGCGTAATCCACCAAATGGCCGAGAACGGCTCCGAGTATCTCCCTCTTGTGGCCCGCCATGATCCCATAGTGCAGTTGGTTGATGATGCCGATCAGCTTCTTGTGGTCGTCGTCCAGCACCGCGACGCTCACGCTCAAATCGTTTGTCCAGGTCATGAAGTCCATTTGAAATTCAGCCCTTCCCGAACATCGCTCGCATCTCTCCCAATCCTCATTATCTCCGTTTGTGCCGCCAGCGAACTCCTATGGAGATCGGATGCGCCGTGTAATTTTTGGCAGCCGGCTTCGGGAATTGTTCACACTGCCAGTGTGTCCAGGCCCCCCCCTTCAAACTCCTCGTTCAACCAGTTTGAAAACGCTTGAAACTCCTCGTCGCGACCGAGAAAGTCGCGCACCATCTGCCGTCCTGGCTTGGAGCCGCCCTGCTCCAGCACGGTCTTGCGGTAGCGGCTGCCGGCGTCGCAGCCTAACAAGTCACTGGGATCGAACTGGGCGAAGAAGTCCAGAGCGATGACCTTGTCGAAGGCGTAGGTGTAGTAGTTGGACGAGTAGCCGGTGAGGTGGCCGAAGCTCGCGTACATGCGGTTGCCTTCGAGCCAGGCCCAGGGTTGCAGGCTCTGGTAGAGCTGCCTGGTCGTGAGGTCCAGGTCGAGGCCGGCTGGGTCCTGGTCGTGCAGGTCGAGCGAGAGGGTAGTGTAGTAGAGCTGCGAACGAACCCAGTCCGCGCGGCCAAAGGCTCCGGCCAGCTTCATTTTTTTGATGGTTTCGGAGGGGAGCGTCTCGCCGGTCTGGTAGTGCTTGGCGAAGGCCTGGAGCAGTTTTTCGTCGCGGAAGAACTCTTCGAGCATCTGCGAGGGGACCTCGATGAAGTCGCCCTCGGTGGCAAAGCCTGAGATCCCCGCCCACTCGGTCTGGCCGCCCAGGATGGCGTGCATCAGGTGGCCGAATTCGTGGAAGAAGGTGACCACATCGGAGTATTGCAGCAGGCCTGGGTCCCCAGCAACCGGGGTCCCCAGGAAGTGGTCTTTGCTTCCTGGGGTGGTAGCGGCGGGTCCATGCCGCTGGGGTGGTCCGCCGGGGAAGTTGCAGATCAGGGCGGCCTCGGGCAGAGTGCGCCCGCGCACACCCGTGACCACAGGCGCGGCGGAGAACCACTTGTCCTTGCCCTCGCGGGGGTGCATATCGAGATAGAAGCGGCCTACGGGCTGGCCGCCGTCGAAGACCTCGAAGACCGAGACGCCGGGGTGCCAGGCGGGGGCGGTAGAGCGGCGGAACTCGACCTTGAAGAGCCTCGCCGCGGTTTGGAGCACGCCGGCCTCGACCTGAGCATAGGGGAAGTAAGGGCGCACGGACTGCGAGTCGAAGTCGAAGGCCGAGCGGCGGAACTGCTCATACCACCAGGCGCGGCTGGCGATGTCGACGACCGTGAGACCGGGCTGGCGCCGGCGGGCGAATTCGAGAATCAGCTCGTGCTCGCGGCGGGCGCCCTCTAGGCTGGCCTCGGCCAATTTGGCCAGAAACGCCCGCACGTTGGCCGCGGAACCCATCATCTGGTCGGCGGTGGCCAGGTCGGCCCAACTGCGGAAGCCAAGTACGGTGGCGATCTCCTGGCGCGTGGCGAGGAGTTGCTTCAGGATCGTTTTATTGGCCGGGTAGGCGCGGGTATTATAGGCCAGGAACATGCGCTCGCGGAGCGCCGCGCTGGTGGCAAAGGTCATCACCGGCTGCATGTCGGGCGGGTCGGTGGATAGTGTAGTACGGCCCTCGGCGTCAGCCGGATGGCGGGCGAGGTAGTCCTCGGGCAGGCCGTCCAACTCGGCCGGCGTGGCCTCGATGGTCTTTCCGCCCTCCTGGATGTTGCGGCTGAATTCAAGCGAGAGCCCGGTGGCCTTTTCGTGCAGGGCTTGCAGGCGGTCGCGGGTGGCCTGGTCCTTGTCCACGCCGGCCAGGCGGTAGCCGAGCAGGGTGCGCTGGACAAAATGTTTCGTTGCGGCGCTGGAGCCTTCGAGGTCCATGGCTGCGAGGGCCTCGTAGACCTGGCGGTTCAGGCTCAGCGCGCTGCCGGCCAAGGCCACGCGCTGCGCTTCGAGCTGGGCCTGATCGCGAACCGTCTTTTCGGCGGCTACGGAGTTGAGGATGCCGGCCTGCGCGCCGGCCAGGTTCAACTGCTCGATGGCCGCGTCAAAGAGACGCAAGGAGTTTTCCGGGGTGCGCGGCCCCTCGCCGGCCAGCAAAGCTGCCAGCGAGGCCTCGTGCGCCGCCAGCCGCGCTCCCACCCAGGCGGCCAGCGCCTCGGCAGACGCGGCTCCGCCTGCCTCCCAGGCGTGAAGGCCGCCGGTTGCGGCCACGGCGGCGGGGTTTTCTGCAGGCATCATGGGCAAACTCCTCCAAACTTCCAGGGTGCCACAGCGGGCCGGGTTGGGGCGCTGCCCGGTCAGAACGGCGGTACAATCAGTCTTTTGTTGCATCTTGAGCGGAACCCCTTTAAGATGCGTCAATTGACGTCTATGACTCATACGGCTTCCAGTACGACTGTTTCAGCCCCCGCACCGGCGGCTCCGCGGCTGCAAGTGAGCAAGCTGTGCGTGGCCATTCAGGCCGGTTCGGCGACGGAGATGATCGAGCGGGCCCAGGCGGCGCTGGCTGATTCCAAGTTTCTTGAGCTCCGGCTGGATTCGCTGCCCAAGCCGGCGGCGGCGCTGGAGAGCGTGAAGGAGTTTCTGGCTCAGCACCGGGAGGCAACGGTGATCGCCACCTGCCGGCGCAAGAAGTTTGGCGGCCACTTCGGGGGTTCGCTCAAAGCAGAGCTGGAAGTGCTGACCAAGGCCGCAGAGGCCGGCTGCAAGATCGTTGATCTCGAAGTGGAATCGGCCGAAGAGGCACGGTCGGCGCAACTGGGCAAATTTCGGTCGGAGTTGCGGGCGGCGGGCACGGCACTGCTGGTGAGCTTTCACGACTTTACGCGGACCAAGGCGCTGGAGCGGGCGGCGGCGCGGATCGAGGCCTTTGGGCCGGATTTCGTGAAGGTGGTTTCGACCGCGCGGTCACTGGCCGACAACCTGGCGGTCCTGCGGCTGATCGAGGACCGATCGCTGGCGGCGCATGTGGTGGGCATCGCGATGGGCGAAGAGGGACTGGTGAGCCGCGTCCTGGGCCCGAGGGCCGGGGCGGCGTTCACGTTTGCTTCCTTCTCCGACGGCGCCGAGACTGCGGCGGGGCAAGTGACTGCGCGAACGCTGCTCGACCTCTACCGCGTGGAGCATCTTGACCAGGCGACGCGCATCTTCGGCGTGGCCGGCAACCCCATCGCGCACTCGCTTTCGCCGCTCATGCAGAACACCGCCTTCCGCCGCGAAAACGTGAACGCCGTGCTGCTGCCGCTGAAGGTGCATAAGCTGGCCGACCTGCTGACCCTGGCGCGCGAGCTGCCGCTGGCCGGGGCGGCCGTGACCATGCCGCTCAAACAGGAAGTGCTGCCCTACCTGGCCAACATGGACCCGCTGACAGCCCGCATCGGGGCCTGCAATACCCTGCATGTAGGCTCGGATGGCAAGATAGTCGGCTTTAATACGGACGTGGCCGGAGTGGTCCGCCCGCTCGAAAAACGCCTCAAGCTCAAGGGCGCAAGGATTGCCGTTATCGGCGCGGGCGGCGCGGCGCGGGCGGCGGTCTTCGGCCTTGTGGACCAGGGCGCTGAAGTTTTCGTCGTCAACGTCATCCACGAACAGGCCGTGGCGCTGGCCCGGAAGGCGAAAGCCAGGGTGCTGAAGCATGAACAGTTCGCCAGGAGCCGCTTCGACGTGCTCATCAATGCGACCCCCTGCGGCATGGCCGGCAACAAGCAGGCGCTGCCTATTGAAGAACATGAACTGAACGCCGGGCTGGTCTTTGACATGGTCTATAACCCGCTGGAGACGCCGCTCCTCAAGCTGGCCAGGGAGCTTGGCATTCCGGCGATCAGCGGCATGGAAATGTTCGTTCAGCAGGGCGCGCGCCAGTTCGAAATCTGGACCGGCAAGCCGGCTCCCGAGGCGGAGATGCTACGGGTGGTCGAGCTGGAGCTGCGCAGGCGGGGGTGAGATTCACGATTTCCCAGGTCCGAAAATCCAGACCTGGGAGCCTCTTGCATTATTCAATTTGGATGGCGAATGCAATGACATACTCAAGGCGTAGCGCCACAATGTCTAGCACGGGAGGGACGGGCGTATGATCGGTGTCGCTTTTGAAACCAAAAAGATATCCCGGACGAGTAACGATCGGAAGGGGAAGCTGTTTATTGTGGGGATCATTGCATGCCTCGTTGGGTTTGTTGGGCTTGGGTTTGTTGCGCAGCGATTGGGTCCTCCCGGTCCTCGCAAGAGCGGAGGCGAAATTGCGTACGTGCTCAGCAGTAATCCGGAGAGTAGAAACGGCAGCGCTGTGCGCATGGTGAGCGCCGATGGCACCAACGACCGCGAGATTACCGCAGGCAGGATGGCCGTGTGGGCTCCCAACGGCAGTGTGTTCGTTTGTAAGCGATCTATAAGCAATACCCCTACAAATGAGTGGGTGATAGTTAGCCGCGAGGGTAAGTATTTAGCTAACGTGTACGGAAGCAGCCTGGAAGCCAGATCCTTCACGTGGTCTCCAGATGGACGAAAACTCGCGGTTGCGGGTCATGGCGAGTTGCAAATTCTCAATGCGGACGGGACCGACCTCACAGTCGTCACGACCAATACGAGTCGGATCGTATCGCCTAGCTGGATTGAAAGTGGTACCAGAGTCGTCTTCTATGGCGGAGACGGGATTTATAGTGTGGCAGTGGACGGAAGCGATAAACACAGAATTGCCGATGGCGATGGTGCACTATGGGTATCTAGCGACGGGAAGTTGCTATGCTACCTATCTAAAAATAATGTTTATGTTGTCGGTCCGGACGGCAAAAACCCTCGGCTAATCCTGAGCGCGTTGATGCCCATGGATGTGGTGTGGTCTCGTGACTCGAAAGATATAGCGTACACATGGTCTGGAAGTTCAGGGAATTCCATTACCTATTATATCGGTGTTGTGCAGCGCGATGGCTCGCATAACCGGCCTTACTGGGTATCAGGGGATAGTCCGGCATGGGACCCGCAAGGCAAGTCGATCGCGTTCCTCACAGGCAGCAGTAACGGAAACGTACTCTGCATACAGGATGCCGACAACTTTGATCCAAAGATAAGGATCATCACCGAAGTCGGTTCTACGGAAAAATTCAAATGGTCGCCAGACGGCATGTACTTCGTTTATCAGGGCGGGGACGGACGGTTGTATCGGGTGCCGCGCGGCGGCGGCGTGTCTGTACTGTTGACGCAGCAGACAAGCGACGTGAACGACGCCGTAGCATGGTTCCCAGCCGCGCGTCTTTGATCCAAGTTAGAAAAAATATGGCGGGTGGCACAGATCCCCATCCAATGAAATGAGAGTGCCGGTTGCCCCATGTCCCGCTTTTAGGACCTGGGTAACCACGAACCTTATGCGAGCGAATAGCGAGCGGCTGGCCCCACCGCAGGTGCTCACCTTGCGCTTTCAATCTGCTGGCCGGGTGGGCGGATTCAAGGTACAA
>PMYL01000024.1 GCA_003170825.1 Acidobacteriaceae bacterium | reverse complement strand
TCTGTGTGGCGGACTACACTAGTAAGCGGCCGAAGCTGTTTGATTTCTTTGATCTTTACCGCCGTCTCTGCGTCTAGTCCGAGTTCTTCAGGGGCGTAGTCGAACGTTAAATCCTCGAAGTTCTCGGTTTCAATGGGCCAGTCAAGCTCGTCGCGTAGATACTTTACGAGTTGAGTAAACGTACGGATCGAATGCAGAGGATTCCTATCGGGACTCATCTTCAGCTCAGCTCCATCCAGGCTTTCAATGTGGGCTTGACGCCAACAGGCGCTTGCACCTGTTTCAAGTAAGTGTTTTTGATGTGCTTCTCGACTTTGGCACGGATTTCAGACAACGTGCTCTCTGCAACATCGTGCTTGCGCGGCGTGTCCAGGGTGCTGCGGATCAGGTCGATAATTCTGGCCGGCTCGCTCTCAATCGCTTCAGTTTCGATATCGAAGAGGTACCATTGCGTGGCGCCGCCATCGGTAGCCCAGGGTTGATCGTCGGGAATGGTGCCGTCGTGAAGAAGGGGAGGCGGAGCCGGCATCGCGTAGCAGAAGAAGACAGCTTGGGTTCCCGGTTTGGGGTGCTCTTTGCCGCTGAAGAGCCTCCCCGGAAGGGCGTCGAGGGTTTGGGCGAGGCCAGGGTGTAGCTGCAAGAGCTTTTGGTATTCGAGATTCATCTCCTCCAGCGGCGAGGTAGTGCCCTCATACGCGTGAGTGAAGTCCTTCAGCGCCTCATAATCGTCTTCGGGTTTAAGGAGTTTCTTGCCCTCGATGCCAAAGGTGCGGGAGATGCGCAAGACCTTGTGCGAGACACGCGAGTAGAGCTTGAGCAGTTCGTCCAGTTCGTCAGGCGGCAGGAAGTTCCAGTAGACCACGTTCCCACGGATGGCTGCGCGATCAGGATGGTCGGCGGCAATTGCATCTTCCACCTTGGGTTCCAAACGCCGGTCCACACGGCCAATGCGCTGCATCAGGCGCACGGGATTCCAGTGCAAGTCATAATTGATCAGACGCGTTGCATCCTGGAGGTTAAGACCTTCTGAAAGCACATCGGTTGAGATCAGTATGCGAGTCTCCTTGAAACCCTTCTCTGCCAATTTCCCGGTGCTCATGCCGTTGTAGTAGGGGGCAAACTGATTGATAATCTCTCCTCGATCGCGGTCAACAGCGCTATCAACCTCATCGAGGTCTTTCAGGCCCGCAAGTGAAAGCTGCTGCTTGAGGTAGCGAGCGGTTGCCATATATTCGGAGAAAATCAGCACCTTGTGCTTCTTCAGGACGGGATCAGTCTTGAGCAGCTTCAGTAGCGCTTTGAGTTTGTCGTCGTGCTCTACCCGGAACTGCTGGAGTTCCTGGAGGAAGTCGGCAACAGTGACAAGATCGTCAATCGTTTCGTCGATCATGTCGCTGACACGGTATTCCTCACGGCTCAACTCCTCGACTGCATCGAGCATCTCGGTTGAGACGATGTCCTCGTCTTCTTCATCGCTCGGGTCGCCTCCAAACAGCTCAAGTTGACGGTCATGGCAGTAGCCAATGAGGTCACTGTATCTGTTCTTCCACCTGTCGAGCCGATGCCTTTCATGGTCGGTCTGACAGTGCTTTAACAGCCAGGCCAGCAACTTCTCCATGAGGGTGCCGCAGGAAAGCTCAAACGCACGCGCAGAACTCTCAAAGCGCTTCAGGAACTGAATACGGATGAGGCTGACAACTTCCCGTTGGCGGCCTTGCTTCAATGGATCGATACTCGTGTCTGGCCCCTTGTAATAGGCGAGCGGATAGTAGATAGCCAATGCAAACAGGGGCTTCTCTTTATTGAAAGCCTGCTCGATCATCTGGAGCAAACGGCCATAGGTCTTCTTGAGATTGAACTCGACAACCCTTGGTGGCTCGCGCTTGGGGAAAAGGGCCTTTGCCGCACTTGCGTGCTGCTCCTGGCTCTTCTTGACGTAGGCGCGACTTCTCTGGACAACGAGGGCGCGAAAGAGGGCGTCGCTCGCAAGAACTTCGCTTGCCTCGACCTGATTTGTTTCGACCTCCTGCGTAGTTGCCCCCTGACGAGCCAACTGCTTCTCAAGCTCCTTTTCCATCTTGCGGAAATGCCCAGGAAGCGAATGAATGCCAAGCGGCGCGGCCTTAAAGTAGTCCGCCTTCCGTTGAGAGAACAGTTCGATCATGTGCTGAAGATCGAGAAGTCGATTGTTGATGGGCGTCGCGGTAAGGAGATAAACATCTTTGCCTTCACAGATGTTCGACATTGCCCAGTAGTGTGACAACGGCTGAGCCGGATCATCGCCCTTGAGGCCCGGATTCCGGAAGTGGTGGGCTTCATCTACGATAATGACATCGGCCAGCTCCTTAATCCGGTTGAGCCGATCAGGGAATTCGCCTCCACGCAGCAAGTCCGTGTGGTTGTATATCGCCAGATTGCTGAACTCGCCAAACAGCTCGGGCAGATACTGCCGTAGCTTGATTTCCCAAACCGGCTTGCGCGCGGCCTTGGGGACAAAAAGAGCTACCCGCTTGCGTTGCCGCTTGATGAGCGACTCGATCAGCATCAGTCCGATGAATGTTTTGCCGAGGCCGACGCCATCGCACAGGAATGCGCCATGGTACTGTTTGGCAATGCCAATCAGCTCTTGGTAGCCCTCCTGCTGGTAATAATCGAGGATCTTGTAAACCCTTGAGCCCCCACTCTCCGGCCCAGCGGTGAGCCATTCGTAGTCGGTCATTTCGTGCCGACGGAAGAATTCGTGAAGCGCTCTCGCATAGACGTAGAACGGCGCATAGAGCGCCGTCTGGCGCTCTATCACCTGGAGGATGTCGGGGGTGATCTCCTCTGCTTTCTCCCAGTGGCGCTCGAACCACTCTTGCAGGATTTCGACTTCTCGACGGAGTTGGACATTGAGCTCGACGTTGTCGGATAGCCCAGGAACGGTAAAATTGCTCGATCCGACGAGCGCAGAGGACCCGACAACGGCCTGCTTCGCGTGGGTGATGTATGCCTTGGCGTGGAACTTGTCCTTGTTGTACACGCGGCAAATGATCTTGCCGGCCCTAAGCGCGTCAACGATGCCAGGGACGCCAGAAAGGAAGTCGTTCTTTTCCTTCTCCCTCTCGATGCTGGAGTCTAGCTTCTGCTTGATATGATCCAGACCCGCGAGAAGCGCCTTCTTCGTGCGCTTTGAGACTTCATCCCCCATGAGGATGCGGATCTTGTCCAACTTTTGCCATTGGCCATCGAGGGCGAGCAAAGCACCGACTTCAAAATACCCTGTGGCAATATCGAAACTGTTGGCGAGGTCTGCCCAATCTTGGAGGTATCGGCGAACCTTCCAGTCCTGGTCGCTATTGTCTACGATGAAGAGGTCGCCGCCCTGCTGCCGAGACTCTTGTGCCATGGAAGTCGGCTCCTGGTCCTTTTGCCTGTGAAGGAGCATTTTACGCCGCTGGGCAGGGGGCTCACCATGAAAGCGCACTGCGCGCGGTGAAAAGCGCGGGAATTGACTGATTGCGGCAGCGGGACGCGCTTAATGTCGATTGCATCTCCCGAGAGAGCTCGGCGTCCTGCCTCCAGTTCTGACCGTTCGGGATCATGTCAAACTGCGCCCTAAACGCCCGTAAACCTGCCTGCGGAATACAATTAACGGTGTACGACACAATGCTATACCGTCCGAGGGCGTTGAGATCACTCCCGGCGTGAAGGGGGAGGCATGGCACGGCATTACTCCACGAAAGACTTCTTTCGGCAGATGCCCAACGCCCTGCTCGCCCGCTACTTTCAAGAGCGAGGACTATTCGGCGAGTTGGACTTCGCAGCAATGAGGGAGACCAAGCCAGACGCGCTGTTTGTCGCATGGCTTGCGTTGCCGGAAGGCGAGCGGAACCGGATGGATGCAGAGTTCCGGGAAATTGCTGCGATGAGCTGCGAAAAGGGCTTTCGCGCAATCCTGGACGAGGCTGCCTTTCACTTTGAGGGAAAACCAGATGAGAGTTCCGCCTTCACAGAGAAGCTAGCCGCGTTGGACGACCACTGCGAGCGCGCGATGGTGGCGTTTCTGGATCACCAGGAATTCTGGAAGGGTGCCACCCTCTTCAACCACGCGGATTCGTTGTCGTATTGGCGTAAGCGCAAGGGCCTGCCCCATGTGCCTGCATCAGTTCATGAAGATGGGCGCAGGGTATTAGCGGACCAGATACGGGACTATTTTCGACACGTCGAGGGGCGGGGCAACAATTGCGTCGTGGAGACGTTCCGCAGAGCGAACCGGGACTACTTCTTTGCATACCCGGAGGATTACTCCCAGCGAAGTATCGAATGGGTGAATGGGGAGTTTGACCGCAGACGGCACAATCCAGCGTTTGAAGTGATCTACGTCTATTCGCAAGATGAAGGGTCACTGGACATGAATTTTCGTGGTGCAAACAAGGCCATTGAGCCGCTGCAAGGGATGTTTGCCACAGCGATCCTGAATCTGCCCGAGTTGCCACCTGACCCAGGAGACACATGCATCTATGACTTGAATCCTTTGCGCGAACGGGGTTTTCAATTCATCTACGACCCGGCGAGCGGGATTCAAAGCGTGGTGGTGAAGAAGCTCAGACTGTCGTCCAAAGTTGTCCGGGGGGACCGCATTACGCTGGAAGCGGATGCCGCCGCAAGACCTGAAGCCATCTATGACCTGCTGGATGAAGTGAGCAAGTCGGTGAGGCTGCGCACCTATAACGTGACGCAGGTGGAACTGGCGGCGCTGGTGGCAACGAAGCCCGATGAGAAGCCGAAATCGGAAACTTTCCGGATCACCTATCCCAACTCTTGCTCGCTGAAGTATGACGATATGGACTTGAAGCTGCGCGAGATGCTGGCGGATTCAGGGATTGAACCCAGAGAGCCGATGGAGAGCATGGAACTGGCCGGGGCGGAGGCTACTGAGGCATGACGCCGCTGGAGGCGCTGCTGGAGTTGCTGGAGCGCGTTGGCGCGAGCCGGTGCGGTGCGGTGCTGGTAAGCGAAGAGGAATTGAGCCGGTGGCCCGCCGACGCGGTGAAAGCCCTGAAATCGCACACGCTGCTGTTGAAGGCGGGTCCGGCGGCCAGCGTGGTTTGTCCCGGTTGCGAGCAGGAATGCACGATGCCGGTGCATACGCTGCCCAGCGGGACGGGGGCGTCGTCGTCGTTTGTTGTATGCGACAAGCGGGATGACATTAACCGCGTGGCCGTGTCTGCCGAGCGGTTGAGGCAGTGGCGGTGCGGCGCGGAGGCAGTGGGCGCGTTTATTGCGCGAAGCCTGGGACTGCGGCCTGAGAGCCAGCGGAAGGCCGGGGATGGGCTGTGGGAGCTTGGGATATTGAAGGGCAAGAAACGCAGCCAGATGCTCTGCCTGCGGGCAAACGGCACATTGGAATCTGTGGCCGGAGACAACGCCGTTCCCTTGGCGGAGGTGGTGAGCTACGGGACAGAGGGCTATTCCGTAGACGGTGAAGCAATTCGGCAACTGGTGGACACAGCGACCACGGGGGACAGCCGGCACACCCCCAGCAATGCGCGACGTGAGGCGCGCAAACTGAAGACGCAAGCCTTGCATGAGAGCTGGCGAAGAAAATACAAGACGCTGAAGAAGCGCCGCCCTGAGATGTCCGACAAGTGGCATTCGCAGCAGATTGCCAAGATGGACATTGCCAAGGGCCGCAGTGCCGAGACGATCCGCAAACACACGAAGCGATAAAAATAGTTGGGCGGAATTTTTTCGCCCAGCTTGCTGCCCGGTAAATCGTTGTCCTGTATGGGCATTTGCGAAGGCAACGCGGACGAGCCGACGATGAGGCGCGGCGGTCTTCTGCCCAAAACACCCGAAAAACGCCGAAAGTACAGCGATGCGTAGAGCGCATGGTGGGCTTTTATCGCCCAATGCGCACAGTCAGGATGTGTCCTGAGCGGTACTGAATCGCTCAGGGAGAATCGAAAATGACTCACACCATCCTGCGGCTTCCTGCCGTGAAATTGGCAACCGGCCTTTCGCGCAGCACGCTTTATCTACGCATCGCACAGGGAGTCTTCACGCATCCGGTGAGCCTGGGCGGGCGCGCCGTGGGCTGGCCTGCTCACGAGGTGGCGACATTGAACGCTGCCCGGATTGCAGGCAAGCCGGACAACGAGATTCGAGAACTGGTAGTGCAACTGGAAGCGGCCCGCAAGGCTGCGGCATAGGGCGGGCAATGCCATGCGCAAACGCCGCCCCAATTATCGGCTGGTGAAAACCCATCGCAGCTACACGGTGGAAGAGATCGCGCGCCTGTTTGGCATGCACAAGAATACTGTGCGCGCCTGGGTGAAGGCCGGACTGCCCACCTGCGACGGCAAGCGCCCGATGCTGATTCTTGGCCGCGAGCTGGCAGAGTATCTCAAGGCGCGGCGGACAAAAAACAAGCGGCCCTGCCAGCCGGGAGAAATCTATTGCGTGCGATGCCGGGCGCCGAAACAGCCCGCCGGGGAGATGGCGGAATACCAGCCGATTACGGAGAGCCAAGGGAACCTGATGGGCTTCTGCCCGGACTGTGAAGGCATGATTTTCCGGCGCGCCAGCGTGGCGAAGCTGGCCCAGATTGGGGGAAAACTGGACATCACGTTTGTGGAGGCGAAGCGACGAGTAAACGAGAGCAATGGCCCCACCGTAAACAGTGACTTCAGCCAGGGGTGAGAAACCATGACGAAACACAACGCGGAAAACGAGCGAATCAAGCGCAAATACTTCGCTTATCTCAAGGAAGCCAAGCAGCACAGCGAGCCAACGGTGGATGTCGCTGCGAAGGCGCTGAGCCGGTTTGAAGAGTGCAACCGGTACAGGGACTTCAAGGCGTTCCACCTTGAGCAGGCGATTGCGTTCAAGCGGCATCTTGCGGAGCAAACGGGGCAGCGGTCCGGGGAGAAGCTGAGCAAGGCTACTTTGAACGCCACGCTGAAGCAGTTGAAAGCGTTCTTTTTCTGGCTGGCCGGGCAGCCAGGGTACAAGGCGCGCCTTCAGTATTCCGATGCGGACTACTTCAACCTGTCGGAGAAAGATGCGCGCATCGCCACGGCGCAGCGGGAGCGGAAAGCGCCGACGCTTGAGCAGGTAAAGAGCGTGGTTGAGGCGATGCCGGAAGGGAGCGAGATCGAGCGCCGGAATCGCGCTCTGGTGGCCTTCGCGCTGTTGACCGGCGCAAGGGATTCGGCCATCGCCTCCATGAAGCTAAAGCATGTGGACCTGAAAGAAGGGTGCGTTTACCAGGATGCGCGCGAGGTGAAGACGAAATTCAGCAAGACGTTTACGACCTACTTCTTTCCCGTGGGAGACGGAATCAGGGAGATTGTGGCAGAGTGGGTGCGGTTTCTGCGGGAAGAGAAGCTATGGGGCAATGACGATCCGCTGTTTCCGGCAACGCGCATCGTGTTGGGCGCTGCTCGCCAGTTTGAAGCGGCTGGATTGGAACGGGAACACTGGAGCACGGCTACGCCGATTCGGGCGATCTTCCGCGGAGCATTCGAGCGGGCAGGCCTGCCGTACTTTCACCCGCACAGTTTGCGCAAGACGCTGGGGCGGCTGGGGCAACAACTCTGCCAGTCGCCGGAAGATTTCAAGGCGTGGAGCCAGAACCTCGGCCATGAGCAGGTGCTGACCACCTTTGTGAGCTACGGCAAGGTAGCGACTGACCGTCAAGGAGAGATCATGCGGGGAATCGGGAGGCCCAAATCCTCAACGCAAACTGCTACGGACCAGATCGCGGAAGCCGTCTTCAAGAGATTTCAGAGTGTTGGCGCAGCCCGCCCGGAGGCGCTGTAATGCGCTCTTCTTACGCCGCCGTGCCGCGAATTGGCAACACCTTGCCGCCCCGTTGGGTACGCTCCAGGAAATCGGCCCAATCCTGCATCATATTGGCCCGTGGTTCAAGGTAGAGCGCGTGATTGTAAGCAGCGGACACGGCATTACGCGGCGCGTGGGCAAGCTGCAATTCGATGTGATCGTGGTTATAGCCCTGCTCATGCAGGATCGTCGAAGCCAAGCCTCTGAAACCGTGGCCAGTCATGCGGCCCTTGTAACCCATCCGCTCAAGCGCCTTCAAGATCGTCATATTGGACATTGGTTTAGTCGAGTCCTGCTCGCCGGGAAAGACAAGCTCGCCATTGCCTGAGATCGTCCGCAAAAGCTCAAGCACTTCGACGGCCTGGATTGACAGAGGAACAATGTGAGGTGTCTTCATCTTCATCCGGGTTGCGGGAATAGACCAGCGCCGAGCGTCAAAGTCGAACTCTTCCCAGCGCGCGCCAATCAACTCGCTGGTACGGACAAAGGTGAGCGCCATGAGTTTGATAGCCAACCGTGTCAGTTGCCGTCCCTCATAGACTTCGATGGAGCGGAGCAGCGCCGGTAGTTCACGGGCATCAATACGCGCCATGTTGGTTTTGCGTGTCGGCTTGAGGATGTCCGATGGCCGAATCTCGGCGGCGGGATTGCGCTTGATGTAACCGTGTGCCACGGCGTAGCGGAAGACCATGCCCACGATCTGGAGAATCCGTTTCGCCATGTCCGAGGCTCCACGGGCTTCAATCCCTTTGGCAAGCTGGACAAGCTCCATCGGCTCGACTTCCGCGATGGGCCTTTCTCCCAGGACCGGGTAGACATTCACCCTCAGACGATTCTGCGTTGTGGCTGAGTGGCGCGCGCTCTTGTTGCCCTGCCAGTGTTCCAGCCACAAGGCGGCGATCTTCTCGAACGTATGCTCCGTGGCGACCTTGACGGCTGTCTTTTCGGCCATCCGCTCGGCCATCGGGTCGATGCCGTTGGCTAGTCTCTTTCGGGCCGCATCCCGGCGCTCGCGGGCGTCGGCCAGCGCAACTTCGGGGTATCGGCCCAAGGCCATCAACTTCTCGGCTCCGTCAAAGCGGTACTTCCATCGCCAGAGCTTTCCCCCGGCTTGGGTGATGAGCAGATGCAACCCGCCACCATCGGAGAGCTTGTACGGCCTTTCAGCGGGCTTGGAACGTCGAATCTCAGTGTCTGTCAGCGCCATGGTGAATCACCCCCATAAATCGCCGAAATTCCGAAATACCCCCACTTTCGGAAATCCGTACCCCCGGAAATACCCCCACCAGGAGCTGGCTTCCATGATACGCGTTTGGACGCAAAAAGACAAAAGCCGCTGATTTTTCAGCGGCTTGTCTGGATTCTTTGGACTGTCTAGGATGTCTTAGAATCTTGAAATGGTAGGCACGACTGGATTCGAACCAGCGACCTCTTCCGTGTCAAGGAAGCGCTCTAACCAACTGAGCTACGCGCCTGCAAAGCAATATCAGGTAGTCTATCAGGATGGCGGCGGCGGGGGAAAATGGGCGGCCACACGCGCCATACTGTACTATCGTTTCTTGCGTTCTTGAACCTGCCATGAACGACGTTGCAAGCAAACGATTGAACCGATTCCGCACCACTCCCAACCTGCTCACGCTGTTGCGCATCTGTCTGGCGCCGTTCCTGGTGGCCGCCATTCTTGAGGCTCACTTTGCGTTGAGCTTTGGCCTGTTTGTAGCGGCGGGCTTGACCGATGCGCTGGACGGCGCGCTGGCCCGGGTGCTGAAGCAGCGCTCCATGTTCGGCCAGTACCTTGACCCGGTGGCCGACAAGCTGCTGTTGAGCACGCTGTTCCTGGTGCTCACGCACAAGAATCTGATTCCGGTCACGGTGACGGCGCTGGTCTTTGGCAGGGATGTGGGGATTCTGGTGGTGGCGGCCATCCTGTATGCGGCGGCTGGACGGCGTGACTTCAGCCCCAGCCTGGTCGGCAAGGCCAATACCGTGGCGCAGGTCGCCGCAGTGGCCGCCGTGCTGCTGCATCAACTGACCGCGGCCAACTGGGTGGTGGTGTTTCGCCTGGTGGCGCTGGATGCAACGATCGTATTGACCGTCGCCTCGGGCCTGCATTACGCATGGGCCGCGTCGCGGCGGGTGGGCGCCGCGGCGGCCAACGGCCACGGCGCCAAGTGAGGCGGGCTTGGTTTGCGGTCTTAGAAGTCGTTCGGGGCGTCCTCTGTTTCGACGGTTTCTTCAATCTCCATGTCGCGGAACTCTTCGGAGTCAAAGACCTCGCCACAATCCAGGCACTCGACAAACTCGGTGTCTTCGTGCCGGGAAACGATACGTACCCTGGGGTGTTTGCAGATGGTTGCCATCGCTCGTGGTATCGGTTGGAAAAAGTGTTCTTTCCGCCAGATTGTAGCGGTCTTTTCAATAAATTAAAACGGATATTTGTTGAATTCTGGGTCTGCCGCGCAAATTTTTCCGGCGAGGGGAGAGGACGGTTCCAGAATGGACTTGAAATCCCGACAGAAATGGTCGTATACTGAATGCGGACCGAAGAAGTCGGATATTCAATGCTGAAGCTGACCAAAAAGGCGGATTACGGGTTGATGGCGCTCAAGTACCTTGCCGAGCACCCGGAGACGCCTGCGCTGAGCGCGAAGGATGTTGCCGACGCCTACGGGATTCCAGCGCAATTGCTGGCCAAGATTCTGCAACTGCTGACCAGGAACGGCCTGCTGCGTTCGCACGCCGGGATGAACGGGGGCTATGCTCTGGCGCGGGACGCGCGCACGATTTCGGCTTACGAGGTGATTCACGCCATCGACGGGCCGTTTTTCATTACCTCCTGCACCAAGGGCGCCAAGAGCTGCGAGCTGACGCCGAGCTGCACGATCAAGGAGCCGCTGGCGCGGGTGAACGACACCATTGCCGGAGTGCTGAAGAGCATCAGCATTCAGGATCTGACGGAGCACGAGCAACCCGCAGCACGGGCACGCGAAGCGCACGGGTTGGTTGCATTGACGCTGTAACGGGAGTTTTTCATTCCGTGACAAACAGAGAAGAGTATTGACGAAGATGGAGAACAAGATGAGCACAGTTGCCAGCCAAGTGGAAGCGCCTGCAGGCGTAAGCTTGCCGATTTATATGGATAATCACGCCACCAGCCCGCTGGACCCGCGGGTTCTGGAGGCGATGCTGCCCTATTTCACTGTCAAGTTCGGCAATGCGGCCAGCCGCAACCATTCGTTTGGGTGGGAGGCCGAGCAGGCCGTGGAGACGGCGCGGGAGCAGATTGCGCGGCTGATCGGGGCCACCGCCAAGGAGATCATCTTCACCTCCGGCGCCACCGAGTCAAACAACCTGGCCATCAAGGGCATCGCGGAGATGTACCGCGAGCGCGGCAACCACATCATCACCCAGGTGACCGAGCACAAGGCGGTGCTGGACACCTGCAAGCGGCTGGAGAAGCACGGCTACCGCGTGACCTATCTGCCGGTGAAGGCCGACGGGCTGATCGATCTGGACGACCTGAAGCGGGCCATCGACGACAAGACCATCCTGGTTTCGATCATGGCGGCCAACAACGAGATCGGGGTGCTGCAGCCCATCGCCGAGATCGGCAAGCTCTGTCATGAGAAGGGCGTGATCTTCCATACCGACGCGGTGCAGGCGGTGGGCAAGGTTCCCGTCAACGTGATTGCCGACAACATCGACGTGCTTTCGCTCTCCGGACACAAGATTTACGGGCCCAAGGGCGTGGGCGCGCTTTACGTCCGTCGGCGCAACCCTCGGGTGCAGATTGCCGCGCAGATCGACGGCGGCGGCCACGAGCGCGGCATGAGGTCCGGCACGTTGAATGTGCCTGGCATCGTGGGCCTGGGCAAGGCGTGCGAGATTGCTCAGCAGGAAATGGCCACGGAAGCCGCGTTCTTGACGGGTTTGCGCGACCGGCTGAAGGCGAAGCTGGAGTCCGAGTTGGACTACGTTCACGTGAACGGCTCGATGGAGCACCGGCTGCCGGGCAACCTGAACATGAGCTTCGTGTACGTCGAGGGCGAGTCGCTGCTGATGGGGATCAACGACGTGGCGGTTTCCAGCGGTTCAGCCTGCACCTCGGCCACGCTTGAGCCGTCATACGTGCTGAAGGCGCTTGGGCTTGGCGACGATGTGGCGCACAGTTCCATACGGTTCGGGCTGGGCCGCTTCAACACCCAGGCCGAAGTGGACTATGTGGCTGCCAAGGTGATCGACATCGTCAAGCATCTGCGCCAGCTCTCTCCCCTTTACGAGATGGTGCTGGAAGGCATCGACCTGACCAAGATTCAATGGGCGGCGCATTAAGCGCGAGATGAATTGAAGGCATCGGCAGGCATGCTTGCCGAATCAAATCAGAGATAACGCGGCTTCCCCCGCAGGAGGATTGAACCATGGCATACAGCGACAAGGTAATCGACCACTACAACAACCCGCGCAATGTGGGCCAACTGGACAAGAGCTCGACAGAAGTGGGCACCGGTCTAGTGGGCGCGCCGGAGTGCGGCGACGTGATGCGGCTGCAGATCCGCGTCAATCCCGAAACCCAGGTCATCGAAGAGGCGAAGTTCAAGACCTTTGGCTGCGGCTCGGCGATTGCCAGCTCTTCGCTGGCCACCGAGTGGATCAAGGGCCGGACCGTGGACGACGCAATGGCTATCAAGAACACCGACATTGTGAAGGAACTGTCGCTGCCGCCAGTGAAGATTCACTGCTCGGTATTGGCCGAGGATGCGATTCGCGCGGCCATCGGCGACTGGAAGAAGAAGAACGGCGCGGCGGAAACGGCTCAGGCCACGACTGTTGCGGTGGCGCATTAAGAAGGCAAGTATGTCGAACATGGTGACAATCGAATCGAAGCCGGCGCAAGGTAGTCCGCCGCGGCGGACGGCTCCGGCGCAGGCGGAGGCCAAGGCGGCATTGCCGGCTGCCAGTGCGCCCGGCCCCACGGCTTCTCAAGGGCTTCAGTTGACCGAACGGGCCATCAAGCGCATCCGAGTGGCCATGGCCAAGGAAGGCGTCTCACCGGAAGAGGGCGGATTGCGGCTGGGCGTGATGGGCGGAGGCTGCTCGGGGCTTTCTTACTCCATCAAGTTCGATACGCAGCCCCGCGAGCGCGATCGCATCTACCTGTTCGACGGCGTGCGCGTCTTTGTCGATCCCAAGTCGTTCCTATATCTGCACGGCATGACGCTGGACTACGAAGAGACGCTGATGCGGCAGGGATTCAACTTTATCAACCCGAACTCGACGCACTCCTGTGGCTGCGGTTCGTCGTTCTCGTCGTAGGCTTCAGTAAGAGTGCAACTATGTTCAAGGTTCTCGATTCCGCCGTCCCGATTGCCTGTTGGTCCTGTTCGATAGGCCACAACGACTCCACGCTCTTTTGCCCGCATTGCAGCAAGATTCAGCCTCCACCCGGCGGAGATTATTTTTCCGTCTTCGGATTGGAGCCGCGGCTTGGCTTGGATTTGCCCGCCCTGGAGCACGAGTTTCACCGGCTGAGCCGCAAAGTGCACCCCGACCGTTTTGCCCGCGCGGGGGAGAACGAGCGGCAGTGGAGCCTAGCGGACACCGCGCTGCTGAACGACGCCTATCGCACGCTCAAAGACCCTCTGCACCGCACCGAATACCTGCTCAAGCTGGAAGGCGCGGAGATTGGCCCAGACCTGAGTGCGGAATCCGCCGCGGCGGACGGCAAGGATCGAAAAGACCCTTCGCGGGTTCCCGCCGATCTGCTGGAAGAGGTCTTCGAGCTGAACATGCAACTGGAAGAGATGCGCATGGCGCGCAAGATGGGCGAGACGGACGCAGGATTGCAGCCAAGCCTGGAGCAGGCCAAGAGAAGATTCGACGGCCTGCTGGTTGAGGTGGACCAGAATCTGCGCATTCAGTGGCAAGTGTGGGACGAGGGCGACGCAGCAGCGCGCAAGAAGGCGGAAAAGACGATGGTGGGCCTGCTGGACCGGCGGCGCTACCTCAGCAATCTGGTCCGCGACGTTACCGAGACCCTGGGAGCTTGAAAGAAGAGCATGGCGGAAGGACGCGTAGTCGGAATCGACCTGGGAACCACCAATTCCCTGGTCGCTTATATGCAGGGCGATGCGCCGGTGGTGATTCCCGGCGTGGACGGCTCGAACCTGGTGCCGTCGGTGGTGGCGCTGGACCCTGTTCCAGCGGGGGGCGGACGGCCTACAGTTACGGTGGGCAACACCGCGCGCAAGGCGCTCATCGAGACGCCGGAGCGCGTCATCTATTCCGTAAAGCGGCTGATGGGCCGCGGCCTTCAGGAGATTCAAGACGAGCTGAAGCTGTTTCCTTTTCGACTGGCTGAAGACGTTGAGACCGGCGAAGTGCCGCGCATCCGCCTGGGCGAACTCAAGTTCACCCCGCCAGAGATTTCGGCCTACATTCTTCGCCAGCTCAAGCGCAACGCCGAGCGGTTTTTTGGCGCGCCGGTGACGCAGGCAGTCATCACGGTGCCGGCCTACTTCAACGATGCGCAGCGGCAGGCCACCAAAGATGCGGGCCGCATGGCCGGACTGGAAGTATTGCGGCTGGTGAACGAGCCCACCGCGGCGGCGCTGGCCTACGGGCTGGACCGCGAAAAAGTGGGCACCATTGCCGTCTATGACTTGGGCGGCGGCACGTTCGATATCTCCATTCTCAAGCTGCGCGACGGGATCTTCGAGGTGCAATCCACCAACGGAGACACGCACCTGGGCGGCGACGACATCGACAACCTTTTGCTGGCCATTGCGCTGGACGAGATTCACGCCGAGCACGGTGTTGACCTGCGCGTACACCCCGGCGCGGTGCAGGCGCTGCGCAAGGCCGCCATCGACGTTAAGATCAGCCTTTCGACGGAGCCGGTTGCGCGCTTCGACATCGAGCTGCCGAACGGCGACCGCTACCAGCGCGAGATTCCGCGCGCGGTCTTCGAGCTGCTGATCGAGCCGGTTTTGGCGCGCACGGCAGGGCCCTGCAAACAGGCGCTCACCGACGCCGGCATCACGCCGGAGCAGATTGACGAAGTGGTGCTGGTGGGCGGGTCAACGCGGATTCCCGCGGTGCGCCAACTGGTGGACGATCTCTTTCATCTGAAGGCGCGGGGCAAGAGGCCGCACATCGAGCTGAATCCCGACGAAGTGGTGGCGCTGGGCGCGGCGGTGCAGGCAGACATTCTTGCCGGCGCCTCGAAGAGCACCGAGGAGATGCTGCTGCTGGATGTGACCCCGCTCTCGCTCGGGATCGAGGCCCTGGGCGGCACGGTGGCGCGCATTATCCAACGCAATTCCACCATTCCCGCCTCGGCCACCGAACACTTTACTACCGGTGTGGACGGGCAGACCAATGTGGCCATTCACGTGGTGCAGGGCGAGCGGGAACTGGCCGCCGACTGCCGTTCGCTGGCGCGCTTCGATTTGCGAGGCATTCCACCCATGAGCGCGGGGCTGCCGCGCATCGAGGTCAAGTTTCTCATCGACGCCGACGGCATTCTGCACGTCTCGGCTCGCGAGCAGCGCAGCGGGCAGGTGGCGCAGATCGAGGTCAAGGCGACATACGGACTGACCGACGAGCAAGTCGAAAGCATGATTCTGGACTCCTTCGATCACGCCGAGGAGGACTTTGCCAAGCGCTTGTTGATCGAGGCCCGCAACGAGGCGGAGACGATTCTTGCGGCGGTGGAGCGCGCTCCGGAGAGCCCGGCGTGGAATCAGTTGCGGGGCGAGGAGCAGGAGGCCATCGCCGCGGCGCGCAACCGGCTGGCTTCAGTCAAACAGGGCGAGGACGCGGCGGCCATTCGCGATGCGACGCTGGCGCTGGACCAAGCCACGCGGCGGTTTGCCGAATTGATGATGGAGGCCGCGGTGACCAGCGCCATTCGCGGCAAAACGATGGAGGCCGCCGGCGTAGATCTGGGCGAGGCTGTGACCGCGCCTCACGCCATGGCCCCGGCGGAGTTCAAGTGAAGCGGAGTTAGCGGGGTTGGCGGAGTTAACGGAGATAGCACGTCGTCGATTGCGCAAGGAAGGACGATTCTGATGAGCGAAGCAATTGAGAAAATTATTCTCGCCGAGAAGCTGGTGCGCGTCACCTTTTTGCCGGAGGGAAAGACCGTCGAGTTCGAGTTCGGCACGATGCCTTACCAGCATCACGGCAAGCCGATGTCGTTTCTCGACGTAGCCGAGAACCACGACGTCTTTCTCGATCATGCCTGCGGAGGCGTCTGCGCCTGCACCACCTGCCACCTGTGGATCAAGGATCAGGCCGGCATCAGCGAGGCCGACGACGACGAGCTGGACCGCATGGACATGGCCGCCGATCAGCAATTGAACTCGCGGCTCGGCTGCCAGGCCGTCATTACCCGCCCCGGAGAATATGTGGTCGAGATTCCCAGGTGGAACCGCAATTACGTCTCCGAGGGCAAGCCGCTAACGCTGGCGGAAGAGAAGTAAGGAGCAAACGCGATGCCGCGCGAGATTCTGTGGACCGACGCCGAAGAGATCGGCATCCAGTTGACTGAGAAATTCCCGGACCTGGACCCCTTGACGGTGCGTTTCACCGACTTGCACCGCTATGTGACCGAACTGAAAGGCTTCGCCGACGACCCGGCGAAGTCCAACGAGTCGCGGCTGGAGGCCATTCAGATGGCCTGGCACGAGGAGTGGCAGGAAGCGCAGGGGTAAAGGCTGTAGATCGGCGCAAGTCTCGTTGTCCTACGGCCTGTCATCCCATCTGTTCCAATCCCGCCGCTCGCTCCAGCCGAAAGAACCTTCGAAGTGCTGGAATTCCTTCTCTTGTCCCGGCACAAGGTACACGCTGAGCACATCGAAGCGCACCGGAGGGGCAGTCTCCTGAGGCAACTGGCGCACGTACTGCCGGGCCAGACGGCGGAGAATGTGGCGCTTGTGGGAGTCCACGGCAACCTCGGCGGGAGTCAAGTCATGGGCGGTGCGCGTCTTTACTTCGACAAAGCACAGCATCGGTCCCTGCCAGGCGATCAGGTCGAGGTCGCCGGGCAGGTTGCCCGACGACCAGCGCCGTGCCACCACAGTGTAGCCCTTGCGGCGCAGGTAAAAGAAGGCCGCGCCTTCGCCGTCGATTCCGGTGGCCAGATGGGCTGGCAGATCTCCCGCCCGGCCGCGACGGCGCGCCACCCGGTTCAACCCGGCGAGGGCACGCTCCAGCCAGGCGATTCGCATCTGTTCCAGCCACCCCATGACAAACCATTCTCGGCTGGATGAGCGAAAGGCGCAAATCATGCAAAGCGGGGCCGGGCCGGTGTGAAGTGGCGGCCCGGCAGGTTTGTCAAGCTCAGGCCGTTGCAACCTCAAGCGCGGTGGCGTGCTCGTGCTCCTTTTCGACCTGCGGTCAGCTGGCGGCTGGTACAAGCAGTTTTTCATTTGTGGAGCGCGTGTGCATGGAAAACCCGTTGGCGAGAAGATAGCACGCGCTGCCAGCGTCTTTCCACGCATGAGGATTGTTGGTAGTGGGTCAGTTTCAATTTGGAGCAACTGTGAAAAAGAATTTGGCGGACATTTGGGAGTTCACTTTGTACCTAGCGGCGGAAGCTGGTTCCCGAGCCCGAGAAGTTTCGCGAATTCTGTATACTGCTCCGCTACAGACTCGAACAGGTCGGAAGTCAATTCCTTCTGAGAGCCCACAAGAGACTCGTAAGCCATAAGGTCGTCCGGTTCCAAGACACCGCGAGCCTTGAGAGCCTCCAACAGAGCCCTGAAAATCGTGACTTGTTTCGTGAACATGAAGACCATAAGCCTGTGTTCATCGTGTGTCATAGTGGACCGATTATACTGCGTTTTCAGTTGAGCAGCCCTGCCAGTTCTTCGATGCTCCAGACGGGATGGGCCAAGCCGGCTTCCGTCGCTGGCGGGTAGTGGGTCAGTTTGGTTTTCCACAGGGGTAGCGACGGGTTTCCAGAGCCGGTGAATGGGCCAGGAGAGCGTGTGCGGCTCAGGTAGGATGGAGTCATATCCATGGCGAACTCGACACTGCACGCAGCCCACCCGGAACGGAAAGCGGCCACCACGGCCTCGATCGTGCTGGCCTTTGCCAGCGTCTACTTTTTCTGGGGCTCGACATATACAGCCATTCGCATTGGAGCGGCGGAGATGCCGGCGCTGCTGCTGGCGGGGACGCGATTTCTGATTGCGGGCGCGATTCTGCTGGGCTGGTGCCGCTGGCGCGGGCTGCGCCTTTTCTGGCCACCGAAGACGATGCTGATGCTGAGCCTGATCGGGTTCTTCCTCTTGAGCGTGAGCAACGTGTCGCTGGTGTACGCGGAGAAGACCGTGCCCAGCGGGTTGGCCTCGCTGGTGCTGGCGGTGATTCCCCTCTTTGTGGCGCTGGCTGAGATGCTGCTGCCGGGAGGCGAACCGCTGCCAGTGCGCGGCTGGCTGGGCATGGCGCTTGGTTTTGCCGGTCTGGCAGCGCTGGTGTGGCCGTCGCTACGAATCGGCCTGGCCGGCAACCACGCGCTCTTGTGGGCCATCGCCACCCTGCTGACCGGAGCGCTGGCCTGGACCGTGGGCAGCCTGCTGGCACGGCATGCGCGATTGCCGGTGAACTGCTTTGTGGCCGCGGCCTGGCAGATGCTGTTCGCGGGCGCCTTCAGCACCGCGCTGGGTACGGCGCTGGGCCAATGGCCCGGCTTTCACGTGAACGCCGCATCGGTTGGATCGCAAACGTGGCTCATAACCGGCGGATCGCTGGTGGGCTACTCCGCCTACATCTATCTGCTCGAACACGTGCCGGTGGCCAAGGTCTCCTCGTATGCTTACGTGAACCCGGTGGTCGCGGTGCTGCTGGGGATTTTCCTCCTCCATGAGCGGCCGGAGAGGGCGGAGTTCGCCGGCATGGCCGGCATTGTAGTGGCGGTGTTTCTGCTGACTACGGCGCGGGTGAAGGCGAAGGGCAGCCTGCGGCCTATCGAGGAACTGGAGCAGATGCCGGCGGAGTAAGGCCTCCGCCCTACTTGAGCAGGAGAACCGAGGCTGCCGACACGATTCCGGCAACGGAGAAGACGATGCCCAGATACCAGTAGGCGCGGCGGCGGGTGAGCAGCGTGACCGAGGTAATGACCAGGCCAATTTCCAGCAGTGCCTCGCCCAGATCGAAGCGGTTGGCACGTGCCTCGGCCTGCTCGACCTTGGCTTCAAACGCCTCGGCTTTTTCCTTGTCGTCTTTCAGCTCATCGGTCCATTTGGCCTGGTGGTCGGCGTAGCCCTTGGCGATCTTTTTCGCTGCATCCTGGTCGGCGACGGTCAGAGCGCTGAGCAGATCGGAGGCCAGGGCCGTGTCGTTAGAGCGAATCTTGTGGGCCTGGTATTCGTTCCACTGGTCGGTGGCCTTGTTCTGGTCGAGGATGGCCTCGGTGTGGGTGCGATGACCGAGCACGGTGGTGATGGCCACCAGCACGGCCAGCACAGCCATGGTAAAGGCGACCGGGCGCAATGTGGATTCGTGCTCGGCTTGCTCGGCTTGTTCCTGCAACTCCTGGGCTTCGTTGGGTTCCATGGGGACTTTCTCCTTGCAAATAGGGATGTGGGGAGCGCCTATTTCCGCTTCCAGCGGACGCTATCCTTGGAGTCTTCCAGGACGACGCCCTTCTCCGCAAGCTCGTTGCGGATCTGGTCGGCGCGGGCAAAGTTTCGCTGCTTCTTGGCCAGTGTACGCTCGGCTACGAGGGCATCGATGGCCTCATCTGTAAGCGATTGACGGGCAAGCAGTTCGGGGGCCACATCGTCCAGGCGGCCGGACTGCGCGGCCCATTCGAGGGCGCGGCGGGTGGGTTCGGCGTCGCGATCGGCAATCACGTCAAAGACCGCATCAAAACTGGCCAGGACGGCCAGGATCGCGTCCCGGTCGGCGGCAAAAAGCTGCCCTTGGTCGATGGACGTGTTCGCTGCGCGGATCAGGTCGAAGATGGGGGCGCGGGCTTCGGCGGTGTTCAGGTCGTTGGACAGCGCGGCTAAGTAGTCTGTTTGCGCCGTCTTAGCGGCGGCTTGAAGAGCGGGATCGGAGCCCTCGGCGAAGCTGCCGCTTACCAGCCGCTGGTGAAAGGTTCTGAGGCGCTCGACGGCGTTGGTGGCTTCAATGAGGCCATCGAAGGTGAAGTTGAGTTGATGCCGGTAGGGCACGGAGATCAGCGCGAGACGGATAGCCGAGGCCTTATAGCCCTTCAGGAGCAGGTCGCGCAGGGTGTAAAAGTTGCCCTCGCTCTTGGACATCTTGCGCCCGTCCACCAGCAGGAAGCGCACGTGCATCCAGTGGCGGGCAAAGGGTTTATGGGTCACGCTCTCGCTCTGCGCGATCTCGTTTTCGTGGTGCGGAAAGATCAGGTCTTCGCCGCCGGCGTGCAGGTCGAAGCTCTCGCCCAGGTACTCCATGGCCATGGCGGAGCACTCGATGTGCCAGCCGGGGCGGCCGCGGCCAATGGGGGTATCCCAAAAGGTTTCGCCGGGTTTGGCCGCCTTCCACAGGGCAAAATCGCGCGCCGAGTCCTTCTCATACCGGTCCAAATCCACGCGGGCGCCGTCTTCCATGCCGCTTAAGTCCTTCTTGCTCAGCTTTCCGTACTCCGGGAAGGACGCCAGGCGGAAGTACCAACTGCCGTCTTCGGTTTGGTAGGCTGCGCCGGCGGCGGCGAGTTTCTGGACCAGTTCGACCATTTGGGGAATGTGGCCGGTGGCATGCACAAGTTGTTCAGGATGTTGAACTTTCAACGCTTCTAGGTCTTCAAGAAAGGCTTGCTCGAAGCGGGCGGTGTACTCGCCGATGGGGATGCCGGCGGCGGCGGCGTTTTGGATGATGCGGTCGTCCACGTCGGTGATGTTCATGACGTGGCGGACTTCGGTTCCGGTGAGCTTGAGGAAGCGGCGGAGGACGTCAATTGCCAAGAAAGTACGGAAGTTGCCGATGTGGCCGTAGTCGTAGACCGTGGGTCCGCAGGCGTACATGCGCAGGGCCTTGCCGTCCATGGGGACGAGTTCATCGAGTTGTCCGGAAAGGGTGTTGAAGAGGCGGAGGGTCATCGGTCCCTGGTCGAGCTGCTTGATGCTGGTGAAAACCGGCGTTTTTTGGGCCCTTTCGATTGTAGCAAGACAGTGGTCAGTGATCAGTGATCAGTGGTCAGTGGTCAGGGTCAGGGGTCACGGGCCAGAGATCAGATGGAAGTTGAAAAGTCGGCCTGCAGGCCCACTCATTTGTTGACCTGCAGGGCGGCAAACAGCAGTTTCGCATCTCGTTTTGAAGAAACGTCGCCTTGTATGCGGGCAGAAAAATGAAAAAGTCCGCCTGGGACTCTGCAAAAATGAGCAAAACTTGGCGAAAATGGTCGAAAATAGCCGTTTTTTGCATGGATTTTGGCCCCTTTTTGTCACGTTTGGAAGTGGGCCGGGGCTGCGATTGACCCCGGCGCGGATGGCTGCGGACTGCGTAGTTTTTAGGGATTATGGTTTAATGTTGACATCAAGGAATCCGATAGATAGCCTTGAGCGTCTAAGCAAGACGGGAGGTGTGCTTGTCTCCAGAAGACCAAATTCGCCTTGAAATACTGCGATCTGCGCCGCTTGACGCATGGATTGCTCTTTCAGAGGACGAATCTCGTCTCGTTGCTGTTGGGAATAATTACAGCGAGGTATCCGAAAAAGCTGATTCAGCCGGAGAGGTTGATGCAGTCATTCTCAAGACACCATCAGCCTGGAGTACGTTCTCGGTTTAGACTTGCAAACAATCGTCCCATATCGGGCATTCCCGGACAATCAAGGTTCATACCTTTATTGGGTAGTGACGAAAGTCCAAATAGCGCTTGCAGAGCCTAATGCACCTCGCACAAAGCGCTTTGAGGCTGTGATTGATTCGGGTGCAACCCGTTGTCTTTTTCATGCGCAGATTGCTTCAAGCCTTGGCTTGGATTTCCGGTCGGGCATCCTTGAAATCACAAACGGCATCGGGGGCCAAGAGGACACCTGGCTGCACGATTTGGCGCTCTATATTCCAGGTGGGCCTGTAAAAATCAGGGCCGGATTCAAAGAGAACCTTCCCGTTGCCGGGCTGCTGGGAACATCGGGTTTTTTCGAGCACTTCAATATCACGTTTGAAGCAGCCGCCAAGCAATGTGTTATGGAACGAATCTATTACACTTGACGCCCTGTGGGAGTAGTCTGACCCGCCCTGAGGGCGGCGGGTGCGAAGTGGCGTGCTTCGACCCGACAGCGTCGCGGAGGAGCGCGGTGGTATCCCACATCTCAAATGCGAGATGTGGGGCACCCGGCCACGTTAATCGGAATGGAAATTGACCGGTCGCTTTCCAGAGAGCATCTCTGCTAGACCCATTGGTTTTCGTAGAGAATCTGGCGGAGCGTCCGTGCAGCTAGAAGGGCCATTTCTTCAAGCTCTTGCTCATATTGCTCTGGGTGTTCAAGTATCTCTGTGTCATTCCATGGATCGCTTACATGAACCCATTTGTTGCGATATTTCCGGAGTTGGTGAAGAGTTTCTGTCAATTGAAGGTCGAGTCGGGCCATATCGATTAGGTCGCAGAACCGTTCTTTCTGCGTTTGTGCGTATTCGGAGCGAAGATAGGTTTCAATCCCCGCTGTTGCAGTGAGAATTGAAGCAAGGTTTGCCCCTTTTACAAACGCCAAGTCAGCTTCGCGCACGATGAATGTGCACCACTCAGAAAGGATCACTCCTCCCTTTAGCAGCTCCTCATCGAGGCCGTTGATGATCTCCCAGCGTTCCCCTTCATTCATGCCTTCACTATAGGTAAAGAGTTGAGTTTCTGGAAGTCGCCGCTTTTGTCGCATAGAGTATTGCCGAGCAATCCTTTACCGCCCAAGCGCGAGCGACGGGTCGGCGGAGAGGGCGGGGGAAAGCAGGTCCTTCGACTCGGTCGCCGCGGCGATCTCGCTCAGGATGACAACTTTGTTGGACGCGGCGTGCGGGTTGCGGGGCGGGCTGGGGCTTTCGGTCATCAAGGGTGGGTGTACGCTCAAGGCGTACATGCGGGGCCAGGCGGCGGCGATCATGGCGGCGTTGCCGGTGGAGAGGGCGAAGGCGGGGCACCCGGAACCCGGTTTTTTTGTTTTGGGGAAGTGCATAAGAGCACTGGTTGTTGTTCGAGCGCGCAGCGCGCAGGGGCGTGCTGGTGTAAACTGATCGAGACCTCAAAGCCGGTCCACCGCTGCGGACCGGCTCGATTGTGTCGGGACGTGGCTCAGCCTGGTAGAGCACTCGCTTGGGGTGCGAGGGGTCGGCAGTTCAAATCTGCCCGTCCCGACCATAACCTCCGCATTGTGACGATGGAATGCCGGCGCTTTTGAGCGCGCGGCCGGGATTCCTTGCGCCCTGCCGGGTATTCGCACGCTGCTGTGGTTTCCGCGGACAGTTGAAGGAGAGATGCCGCGGCTCTAGGACGGGAAGAGGGAGCCGGGTAGGGCCGGCATTGCGGCCAGGCGGGAGCGGCGGCGCGGCGGGCGGGGAACCGGCAAGGCCAGCAGAGTGGCAATCTCTCGCAATTCGGCGCGGGCGTTGCCGATGGCTGCGGCAGCGGTGCGCTGGCCGGAGTCGGCGGCCAAGAGCGGCAGACGGAATTGGGAGTCGTGCTGGGGTTGGGGCTGGGAATCGCGCTGGAGATCCTGCTGGGGGTCTTGCAGGGGAACAGGGCGACGGCGGTGAACCTGGTCCAGGGCCTGGCGGGCACCGGCGAGCGTGTATCCCTCGGCGTGGACCAGACGCTTGATCTCCAGAGCCAGCTCGACGTCGCGGCGGCGGTAAAGGCGCTGGCCGGTTCCGCTCTTGTTGGGCTTGAGCTGGGGAAACTGCGTCTCCCAAAAGCGCAGGACGTAGGTCTCGAGCTCGCAGATGCGGGCGACATCTCCAATCTTGAAGTAGAGACGGTCGGGAATCGCGGGCGAGTCGAGGGCGCGCTTGTGGGCAAGTTGGGTGGCCATAGGGACGATGAGGAGGACACCGCAATTGTGGTGGATACCTCGCTCTAAGCGCAGTATAGGCCACGAATTGCGCTCTTGATGAAGCAAAATCGGTGGGTGTGACTCCATCAGTAACGGGGAAATGCATGGCGGAGCAGGCCGGAAAGGATTCCGGTCTGTCTTTTGTCACGCACTTTCGGGGCGAGTGATGGGGGTGCGCGCGGGGGAGTGGCGGGGCGCGGCGCGGAGGTACTGAGGCGGCCAACCGGCGGGCTCGCCGAGGGCGGCTGCCGCGTGGAGTGGCCAGTAAGGATCGCGGAGCATCTCGCGGGCTAGGAACACCAGGTCGGCATCGCCCTGGGCTACAACGGCGTTGGCCTGGACGGGGCCGGTGATGAGGCCGACGGCGGCGGTGGGAATGGCGGCCTCGCGGCGGATTCTGGCGGCAAACTCCACCTGGTACCCGGGGCCCAAGGGAATCTGGGCGTTGGGGACCTGGCCGCCGGAGGAAACATCGATCAGATCGATGCCATGGCCACGGAAGAGACGGGCGAGTTGAACGGATTCTTCGATGTTCCAACCGTCTTCGGCCCAGTCGGTGGCGGAGATGCGGACGAAGAGCGGCAGGTGGGCAGGCCACTCGGCGCGGACGGCGTCGACGACCTCGAGGACCAGACGGGTGCGGTTCTGAAAGCTGCCGCCGTAGGCATCGGTGCGCCGGTTGGCGAGCGGAGAGAGGAACTGGTGGAGGAGATAGCCGTGGGCGGCGTGGATCTCGATGAAGTCAAAGCCTGCGGTGAAGGCGCGGCGGGCTGCCTGGCGAAAGGCTTCGACGACGGCGCCGATGCCGGCCTGGCGAAGAGGCTGGGGCATGGCGTAGGTGGGGGAAAAGGCCAGTGCGCTGGGCGCAACCGGCTGCCAGCCGCCCTCCTGGGGCAGGAGCAGGCGTTCCCCGGTCAAGGGGGCGAAGGGCGGGGTCATGCTGCCTTTGCGTCCGGCGTGGGCCAGTTGAATGCCGGCACGGACGCCCTGAGAGTGGATGAACTGGACGATCCGCTCGAGGGCGGGAATGTGCGCATCCTTCCAGATGCCGAGATCGCCGGAGGAGATGCGGCCTTCGGGGACGACGGCGGAGGCTTCCAGGATGACCAGGCCTGCGCCGCCCTGGGCACGGCTGCCGAGGTGAACGAGATGCCAATCGGTAGCGAAGCCGTCCTGCGAGGAGTACTGGCACATGGGCGAGACACCGATGCGGTTGACAAAGGCGACGGAGCGAAGTTGAAAGGGCGAAAAGAGAGGATGGCTCATGATGGTTTACTGGTGTCCCTGAGGTCTTGAATTTGAAAGGGCCTACCGAATGGATGAGCGGGAGCGGGAAGGGATGCAGAGCGATGTGGGCTTAGGTTCTAGCTTCTAGCTTTTAGCCTCTAGTTTGTTCGTGCCGGGATCGACCTTCGCGGTGGTCGGGAGGTGGTGGTTTTTCAGGTCTCTCCGCCGCGGCGGACGAGACCTGGGAAACCGGCCTTTGTTGGCAGAAGGGTGAGAAAGCAGATTCTTCTACTGCTTCTTGAGGACGGCTGTGCCCTTTTCGTCGGAGAGGATGGCGTTCTCCAGTTGGCGGAAGGCGGCGGCTTTGGCGGGTGGAATCTCGACCTGGCGGACCACGTATTCGCGCTCATAGTGGAGGAGGTTGCCTTTGGCCGAGACCGAGGAGTGATAGCTGGCGAAGTCGAGGTCGATATCGACGGGGTTGGGGGTCTCATCGACGACGTAGCCGGGGGGAATGGCGATGTCGAAGCTATCGCGCCAGCGGCCGGTGGCGCCGAGTTCGATGGGGACGGTGCGGGGTTTGTCGTCGAAGGGCAAGACGTGGGAGCCGACGACGCGAGGACGCACCAACAGGAGCGGACCGGCCTGATGGGCGTACAGAGCGGCGGTGAGCTTGTAGTGGACTTCGATCGGCTTGTCGAGTTCGGCGGGCTGGACGAACTGGAATGAGTTGAGCACGACACCGGGCACGTCGCGGGCGATGGCGGTCTCCAAAGATTCGCGGCGCTCCTTTTCGTCGGAGCGTTTGAGGATCAAGCGCAATTCGGCGCCTTCCGGGCCTAAGTGGATGGTATCGACGGAGCCGGTAAGAGTGCCGTCGGACGCGAGGGCGAAGGTTCCCTTACGTTCCGTGCCGTTGGCGTCGGGTCCGAGCACGGGCAGGGCAATGATCTGGCTGGAGGGACCGGCAGCAAGGGTGCCGTAGCTGCCCTGAAGGGCGGAGCGCAGATTGCCGACAGGGGTGCGCTCGTCAGTGGGGTCGAAGATGAGGTAGCGCTTGCCGTCTTTCGCTTTTACGATGGCCATCAGGCGCGGGTCCTGTACGTCCGGGGGAATCTCGATGGCGGTAATCATGTGGTCGCCCATCAGCGATGGATTCTCGGGGTCCACGACGCCGCGGCGGTGGTCCACGGGCACGTAGAAGGCATGAATGCCGGCCACCTGGAGCATGGAGATGAGCAGGGTGGTCTTGTCTTTGCAGTCGCCATAGCGGTTGCGGAAGATGTCGGCGGCATGGTTCGCCTGCAAGCCGCCGATACCCCGCATGACGATGAAGTAACGGATGTTTTTCTGGACGTAATCGGTGATGCGGCTGAGCTTGGCGTAGAAGTCGGGCGCGCCGGCGATGAGGCTCTGCGCCTGGGCGGTGATCTCGGGGGATGGATCGGGACGGTTTGCTTCCAGCGTGGTGACCCATTGACCGATGGCGCGCCACTGGTTGTCATTTCCCTCGACGGCGGCATCGCCCCACTGGACGGACATGCGCGCGGCAAGAGCCGCCCATTCCGGACGGGACTTTACCTCGCGCAGATCGAGCGCGGGCATGTCCTTCAGCTCCCAGCGCCAGTGGTTTGGAGCAACTTCGACCGGTTTGACAGGTTGGAATTTGTGCCATGCCTCGGAGTGGGCGCGGCCGGCGGGCAGGTCCACTTCGAGCGCCTGGAAGACCACAGGAATGCTGATCTGGATGCGCCAGACCGTCTCCTGGAGATAGGGTTCGAGGAGTTCTTCGGATTCGCAGATGATGGTCGCTCCAACATCGACCGCGGGAGGATTTGCGATGCGGACTTTGCGGGTGGAGAGCATGACGGGAACGCCGGTGTCGCCCTCTTCGGTGAAGTCGGTGTCCTGGGCCTGGTACTGCTTTTCGTCGGCAGCGATGGTCCAGACGCGGAAGTAGTTGATCTTCTCGTCCACGTCGTATACGACGTCACACGTCACTTCGCTACGGCCCTGAGGCTTGAGGACACGCTTGACTCTGCGCTGGCGCTCGACGGCGCGGCCCTGTGCGTCGACAGTTTCCACGTACTCATCGAAGAGAATGATGGCGGCAGCGTCCTTGGCGTAATCGGGAGTGTGAGTCTTGGCGGCGTCAAGGCCCCACTGCGGCACGGGCTGGGGCTTGTCTTTGGCTGCCGCGGGAGCTGGGCCGAGCAAGGCCACGCAGCAAGAGACTGCAACGGCAAGGATCGGGAGATTGCGGAGACGCGAGATCATCAATTGCCTTTCGCCGAGGGAGATGCGGTGAGGACCAGTTGCTGCTGGTCGGCGGCGGCGACCTTCCGGTAGAAGCCGCGCAGGTCCTGGTATTCCTCGGGATTGGCGATGGTGAAGGCGCGGGAGAGTTGGCGATCGATGGTGACCTGGCCGGACGTGGTCTTTGTTTTAGCGATGAGGAGCGCATGGCCTTCCCAGAGAATCTTCGCATCCTGGGGTGCGCCCTCGACAGCGAGGCCAAGGGGCAAATCATAGACGACGTGGTCAGTAATTTGGTCGCCATAGTGCATATCCACAGGCTCCAGCCGTTTCTCCTGATCGACAAAGGGATGGTGTGCGCGGGTTTCGAAGAAGAAGGCTGGAAGCATGAGACGCTTTGAGGTGGCAACGCCTAATGTGCCCTGCACGTTGACTACGGCCATCAGGTTGACATCGGGATCGTCGAGGCCCAGGAAGTGATCGATATGCGCCTCGACGCCCTCGGGAACCATAGACTCCAGCTCGCGGTCGAAACTCTTCTTTACCTCGTCCAAGTCGTTTCTGAGGGCTGTCTGCCGCCAGCGGAGGGCTTGCTGGCCGGTCATGATAAAGCGGAAGTCGCCGGTAATGGCGCCATGATCGTCGAGGGTGACATCGCCGGTGCGGAGGAGGGAGTTGGCTGTATAGGCCTGAAATGGGGAGGTGGAGACCGCGCGACCACTGGTGCCCTGCCGGACGCCGCTGGCGCCGGAGTGCCTCCAATGCACGGTCTGGAATGGGCACATTTTTTCGCCGGGGTCAAGGATAAGATCCTTGCCGCCGATGCTGAGGATGATGATGTCGTCATCGAGCTGGCCGAAGTAGAGGAAACCGGGAGCGAAGATGCCCCGTTCGCGATCAACGACCTTCATGGCGTAGGCGGTGAGTCCGGCGGCGCGCAGCATGGCCAGATAGAGTTGAGCGATGTCCTCGCTGGAGCCGCTCTTCTGCGCCCAGGTGTCTTCGGCGCGCTTGGCCGCCTTCAGCTTGAGCTGTTTCAGTTCGGATTCACTTCTCTTGCGGGAGTAGTCGGTGTTATCGAGAGCCTGCACGGCTTTATAGAGTTTCTTCGCTTTGTCGAGGTCGTTGTCGCTGGGGGCGATCAGATTGGAGACGGCCTCGCGGATGGTTTTGGAGGGTTCGGCGAAGTGATCCACGTTTTTGGACCAGAGCTTGGCCTCGTACATCCAGAAATCGGCGGAACTGGAGTCGCTCTTGTAATAGAAGAGCACTTTATAAAGAACGCTCTGGATGGGCGGCATCCACTCTTCGTCCGGAGCAGGCGGTACGTCTGTGACGTCAACGCTGTAATGGCCAGAGATGTCGGTCTTGACTTGTACGCCCGGCGGGAGAGTCGGCCACCAGATGAGAGTGTTGACCGCATTGCCGTGTTCATCCACCAGGAAGCTGTTGGTGGCGTTTTGGGGGCCGGGAAGGAATGCCTTGAAGGGGGTAAAGGCATAGTGCGCCTTGTGGACGAAGTAGGGCCGTTGAATCTCCCAGGACGGCGAGGAGAAGTGATTGTCGTCGTAACGAAGGTTGTAGCGATACTCGAGGATGCTGCCTACTTCGACGCTTGGGAGGGTAAAGACCATGCGGCCGATTTGCTTATCCGTGGTCTTTGAGGCCAAGAGGTCTTCGGGCTTGGCGGCGAGCGGAATGACGGTTCCGTCGGAGTGGATGGTGCGGGCTTTGATGTCGTCGACTTTGAAGTTCCCGCGCTGGTAGGGGATCTCGACGGTCGCCAGCTCCTTGCCCTTCTCCAGGAGCACTTTGATTCTGGCGTAAAAGCTGTGGTAGTGGAGCGGATCGTCGGTGACTTCTTCGACGTTGAGGTAAACTGCGGCGGCGCCCGGTGCCTTGGGGTCGGAGGTCATCTTGAGCTCTTCGTCAGTAGGCTGCTGGAACTGAGCGAGCAAGAGGGCCGGCGAGGCGATGGCGAGGAGCAGGAGTGCATTGCGCGCCAAAACCGATATCCGCATGAATATTCCTTTGCTTGGAGGCAAGTGAAAGTGTATCGCGAAACGGTGAGATGAATGCAGAGATTCTACCTTGGCGGCAAGGCGTCGTCGAGGGGCGTCTCTTGTCAGCAAATCAGCGAGTCAGCGAGGCTGGCGGGATTCGAGGAGGGTGGAGATGAGGGCCAGGGGCAAGCTGACGACGTTGAAGTAGCCGCCTTCAATGCGGGGGCTGGGCCGAGCAAGGCCACGCAGCAAGAGACTGCAACGGCAAGGATCGGGAGATTGCGGAGACGCGGGATCATCAATTGCCTTTCGCCGCGGGAGATGCAATGAGGACCAGTTGCTGCTGATCGGCGGCGGCGACCTTCCGGTAGAAGCCGCGAAGATCCTGATATTCCTCGGGTTTGGCGATGGTGAAGGCGCGGGAGAGTATGCGTGCAATGGTGATCTGGCCGGGCGCAGACACCGTCCTGGTGATGAAAACAGCATGCTCCGGCCAGGGTATCTTTGTGTCCTGCGGCGCGCTTTCCACGGCGAGGCCGGCGGGCAGGTGATAGACGACCTGATCGGTGATCTGTTCGCCATAGTGCATATCGACAGGCTCCAGCCGTTTTTCCTGATCGACGAAGGGATGGCTGCCGCGCGTCTCAAAGAAGTAGCCCGGGAGCAGGAGGCGTTTGGAGGTGGCAGCGCCGAGGGCACCTTGTACTTTGACGATGGCCAACAGGTTGCTGTAGGGATCGTCGAGGGCCAGGAAGTGATCGAGGTGGGCCTCGACGCCATCGGGAACCATGGACTCGAGCCAGCGGTCAAACTGCTTCTTGACTTCGTCCTGATCGTTTTCGAGGGCAGCCTGACGCCAGCGGAGGGCATCCTCGCCGGTCATGACAAAGCGGAAGAGGCCAGTGAAATGGCTTTGATCATCGAAGGAGATGTCACCGGCGCGCAGCAGAGTATTTGCGGAGTACGGCAACAGCGGCGAGTTTGCGAAGGCGGGGTCCTTGGGGGTCTGACGGATGCCGCTTGCGCCAGCATGCTTCCAGTGAACCGCCTGGAACGGGCACATCTTTTGGCCGGGGTCGAGGAAGATATCCTTGCCCTGAATGTTGAGGATGATCAGGTCGCCGTTGAACTGGTCAAAGGACAAGTAGCCGTAAGAGAAGACGCCCTTGTCGCGATCCACGACCTTCATCTCGTATGCGGTGAGGCCGGCGGCGCGAAGCATGGCGAGGTAGAGGAGGGTGATGTCTTCAGCCGAGCCGCTCCTCTGGGACCAGACATCCTCGGCGCGCCTGGATGGGCGCAACGGGGGCTGATTCAGTCCGGCTTGTTGCCGGCTGGGCGAGAAGTCGGTGTTATCGAGGTTTTGGACGGCTTTGTAGAGCTTGGCGGCCTTCTCGAGATCACTGTCGCCGGGAGCGAGCAAGCCAGCTACGGCCTGGCGGATAGGGCCGGTGGGCTCAGCCAAGCGATCGACTTCCTTTGACCAGCGGTTGCTCTCGTTTTTCCAGAATTCCGTTCCGCTGAAGGCGTTCTTGTAATAGAAGAGCACATGGTAAGCGAGGCTTTGGACCGGCGGCATCCATTCTTCGCTGGGGACCGGCGGAATGTCAGTCAGGTCAAGGCTGAATTGGCCGATGGCGTCGGTCTTGACCTTTGCGTCTGGAGGAAGGACCGGCGACCAGATAATGGTGTTCACGACTTTTCCCCTGGAATCCACGAGATAGCGGCTGGTCATGTACTGCTCGCCATTGAGGAAGTCGTTGAAGGGCGTAAAGACGAAGTGCGCTTTGTGGACGAAATAGGGCCGTTGAACCTCCCAGAAAGGCGAGGAAAAGTGATTTTCGTCGTAGTGGATGGTGTAGCGGTATTCGAGGATGCTGCCGACTTCCACGCTGGGCAGAGTGAAGGTGATGCGGTCACCGTGCTTGCCGGGGGAATTCAGATTCAGGAGGTCATCGGGCTTGAGTGTGAGTGGAATGACGGTTCCATCGGGATGAATTGTGCGCGCCTTGATGTCAGTGATTTTGAAGACACCCTGCGGAGCGGGGAGTTTGCCAGCGGACTTAGCGGCGGCCGCACGGGAGTCAGGATTGTCGGGCCATTCCTGGCCCATGCTTCGCGGTTTGACGCTCGTGATGCCAGAATCGCCAATGCGATCAGGGATTTCTACAGTAGCCAGCGCCTTGCCCTTTTCCTGGAGGACTTTGATTCTTGCGTAAAAGCTGTAGTAGTGGAGTGGATCGTCGGTGATCTCTTCCATATTGAGGAAGACGGCGGCAGCTCCCGGGGCTTTGGGATCTGTGTTCATCTTGAGTTCTTCGCTGGTGGGCGCTTGAAACTGTGCGGCGAGGAGAAGGGGAGATGCCGTAACCAGGAGGAGGAGGGAACGAAGAGAGAGATGGGTCCGCATGAGTTTGTCCTTTGCCCGGAGAGCGGTGGAAGGGCACTTGAGGCCTGTTACCCCAGGCGATGCAATCTTAGTCTCGTTGCAAGTTGCTGTCGATTCAGTGATGAAACGCACGGTATGCACGCCGTTCCGGTATTCATACAGCTCAACGGGTGGTTTTGAGGGAATCGAGGAGGGTGGAGACGAGGGCCAGGGGCAAGCCGACTACGTTGAAGTAGTCGCCTTCGATGCGGGGAATCCAGCGGGCGGCGCGGCCCTGGATGGCATAGGCGCCGGCTTTGTCCATGGCTTCGCCGGTGGCGATGTAGGCGGCGATGTCCTGTTCCGATAATGCGAGGAATTTGACGGCGGTGACTTCGGCGGCTACTTCAGTGCGCTCCGCGGTGATGACGGCGACGCCGGTGATGACGCGATGGGTGCGGCCGGAGAGCAGGCGCAACATGCGGGCGGCGTCGGCTGAGTCTTCGGGCTTGCCGAGGATGCGGCTGTCGAGGGTTACGGCGGTGTCTGCGCCGAGAACAGTCAGGTTGGCGGCGGTTTCGGGCGGGCGCCGAGTACCGGGGGCTCCCTGGGCGCGGTGGGGCGCGGAGAACTGGGTGAAGACAGCCTGGGCTTTTTCGCGGGCCATGCGGATGACATAGGCGATGGGGTCTTCGCCGGGATAGGGGTTCTCGGGGATGTGGGCGGGGTGGACCTGAAACGAGAAGCCGGCCTGGGCGAGAAGTTCTCGGCGGCGGGGCGAGGCTGAGGCGAGGACCAGCATATTGGGATTATTGCAGGGGGTTTGGACTGCATGGCCGAGATTGTGGAGCATTCTGCGGGAGCGATGTTGGAGCCATATTGGGATTTCTTTGCTCACTTCTGGTCCCATTTGATCCCTTCTGGGTTTGGTGTCAAAGAATCCGAGCCGGTGCGGCATGGTTATGTGGTTGAAAACAAGCGAGAAGAGTGGTGTTGGCGGGATTGCAGGGAATTCCGGGGTAATCCGTTAAGCTAAGAACATTCAAACCGAAATGAATCAGAAAGGGGAAAGCGCACGAGGCTTTCCCGATCTTCTTCGGGCCATCTCCGCGAGTTCGCAGGCGTAGGAAAGAAGAAGAGGCTACGGCATTTCTGAGATGAGTCAGAGGGGGCGATTCCGCAGGGGATTGCCCTTTTTTGCTTTCTACGGGGATTGCGAATCACCGTGGACTGGTGGGCCGGGAATAGCGGACAGATGGCAAAGACGACACGGAAGCAGGCAGTAATGAGGAAGGCGAATGCAGGCGGAACCTTCAAAAAGGTGAAAAAACTGAACGAACAGGCGCTCAAGCTGGTGGACGAGAAAGCCACCGAGATTGCCCAGTCCCTTCTGGACAGCACTCTTGAGGGTCATGTGCTGAGCGCTCGATTGCTGGTTGAGCTTGCGGAGGGGAACCTGGAGGCTGAGGAAGCCATGAAGATGCGGCCGCTTCGCAGCCAGGCGTTGGAACTGGCGGCGGAGCCGGAATGGCCGGGTGAGGGGATTGAGGCGGCCGCGGAGACGGCAGTTGGAAGCCGGGAGCCGGAAGGCTAAGGCAATTGCCCGGCTTCATTTTTCAGCATCCAAACGCTGTAAGCGAGGCCGGCGGATGAAGGGCTGGGGCTTACCACCCCAGCGACGGAAAAACGCAGCAGGGGTGGGAAGTCGCGGCCCGCGTGGCAGGGCGATCGGTCTGGGAATTGACTTGGCAGGGAGAGCGGCGGAGAGACGGATGGACTCTTTCCGGCGCTCCCCGAGAAGAAGGATGAGACACACGATGAAGCTCACGAAGGACGATTGGTTGTTCGGCGCCGGCAGACGGATGGGACTGAAACTGGTACTGGGACTGTGCCTGATGGGGATGGCGTTGGGGTTGATGGCCAATGCGCAGGCGGTCAGCACGACGACGGTTCAGGGGACGGTGTATCTGGCGAACGGGGCGCCTGGCGCGGGGACACTGAACGTGAGCTGGCCGGCGTTTACGACGGCGAACGGGCAGTCGGTGGCGGCGGGGCATTTGATGTTGACGATTGCGCCGGATGGATTTGTGAGCGTGAATCTGGCGCCGAACGTGGGGGCGACGCCGGCGGGGCTGTATTACACGGCGGTTTACCAGATGAGCGACGGCACGACGAGCACCGAGTACTGGGTGGTGCCGGCGGCGGCGCAGGCGAGCCTGGGGCAGGTGCAGGCGCAACTGATGCCGGCGGCGCAGGCGGTGCAGGCGGTGAGCAAGGCGTATGTGGATCAGGCGATCACGGAACTGACGGAGAGCCTTCTGACGGCGTCGGGCGGAACGCTGAGCGGGCCGCTGTATCTGAGCGGGGATCCGACGCAGCCTTTGCAGGCGGCGGACAAGCACTATGTCGATGCAACCTTCGGCCAGGCGGTTCCGTTGGCGGGCGGGAATATGACGGGGGCATTGGCAACGCCGGCGGTGAACGGAGTGCAGTCGCCCGTGGCGGGCAGCGGGCAGACGAGCTTGCAGGCGGCGATGAGCGCGGCGGGGACCAGCGGGGCGGTGGAAATTCCGCCGGCGTATGCGGGAACGGACGGATTCACGAACCCGAATGGTCTTTATGTGACGGATTTGCGGCAGAAGAGTTCGCAGCAGTTTGCGCGCAGCGTGAAGGAATTTGGCGCGGTGTGCGATGGGGCGACGGACGATACCAACGCGCTGCAAGCCGCGATCAATTATGCCCAGACGCATGGGGTGGCGCTGACGATTCCGCAGGGGACGTGCAAGACGCGCGGGCTGAACTGGCACGGGGAGTCGATCGGCGGGTTGGGCAAGCAGGTGTCGGCGCTAATGGGATTTCCGGGGCAGGATGTGCTGGCAACGACGCCGGACAGCATGAATCTGCTGGGATATACGCGGCTTCACGATCTGACGATCTATGTGGATCAGAGCCTGGATGTATCGTGCTCGGCGGCTGAGGGGCGCGCGCCGGCGGGAAGTTGTGCGGAGAGCCGGCCGCTGGAGAGCAATTCAATCTTTTCGCTGGGCGGGAGCGGGCTGACCGGGACGGCGGGAACGGGAACGGCGTGGGCGGTGGGCAATTGCGCGATTGCGATGCCCGCGGCAACGGGAGCGGGCGGAAACGGGCTGCGCGTGGCGGAGATTGAGAACCTGGAGATTGTGGCGACGGGCGTGGACCCGATGGCTGCGCAGTACGCCGGGGCGCACTCGACGCACACCTGTGGATTGTATTTGGCGCAGTGGCCGCAGTGGAGCGAGTTCCGGAATATCGATATACGGGGGCTGAATACGGGCATCGCGATCCCGGCGCTGCCGGGAACGGCGCCGGCGGGGCTGAACTCGGACTCGAACCGGTGGCAGAACATCACGATCCAGGCGACGCACGGGTTTACGGCGGCGGCGGGCTCGAACAACGTGCTGGACAACGTGGTGGCGATGGCGGGCAATTCGGCGGCGACAGCCGAGCCGCCAACCGGGCTGGTGCTGGATCTGGCGGGCACACAGCAAAATACGCAGGGGGGCTGGACGGTGCGGAATGCAGTGGTGTTGCCGGTGTGGAACGCGGTGCAGCCGCAACTGACAGTCACGGCCACGGGCGGCGCGGTGACCGGGGTGGCCGTGGGTTCGGAACACGGATTGGGATTCGATCCGTATGGAACGCAGGTTCCGTTGATGTTCAGCGGGAGTTGCACGGCGCAGGCCGCGGCGAGCGTGAACAGCAACGGGTCGATCGGCACGATCAGCGTGACGCAGGGCGGGGTGGGCTGCTCAGGAACGACGACGGCGAGCGTGAACGTGGCGGGGACTTGGGACACGGCTGCGCCGGTGAACCTGATTGCCGGACAGAACATGACGCTCTTCGGCGGAAACCTGCTGAAGGGCAACGGCGGTTACACGGTGTGGAACGCGGCGGGTTCGCAAAGCAATGGAACGCAGTTGGACGGAGGCGGCGGAACATTGCCGGGTGGAGGAAGCTATCCGGCGCTGGTGGCAAACAGCCGGATGGGAGTTACATCCCAAGTGGATCAGTTTCCCGGCGCGGACTTTGGAGCCAAGTTACAGGCGTGCCTTGGAGCGATAAGCGCGAGTTACGGCGGGACGTGCGACGCGCGGAATTTTACCGGGACACAGTCGATGGGATCGAACCTGACGATCTCGACAGCGAATGCGACCGTGCTGTTGCCCTGCGCGACGATTTCGACGGCCAACCAGGTGATTGTGACGGCGGGAACGAGGAATGTGGCCCTGCGCGGCTGCGCGTTGCGGGGAGCCAGCACAGCCAGCGGGAGCGAAGGCGGAACGGTCTTCCTGTACTCGGGAGCGGGCGCGATGGTGCAGGTGGGAGACCCGACGTACGCCGTGAATACGATGGGCTTCCACATGGACAACGCAGTGATCAACACGACGGCGGCCAGCAACGCGACAGCGCAGGGACTGGTGGCCTATCGCACCCAGGAGATGGATATCGAGAGCCTGTATTTCCTGGGAAATCAGAACCAGACAGGCATGACGCTGGACGGGACCGGGAACTATACGGGCGGAAGCTTTTTCGGCAACCAATTCGACGGGTTCCAGACGGCGGTGAACGCGATTGGGCACCAGATCGCGAATCCGGCAACGACGGACTGGATGAACGCGAGCACGTTTGTGCGGCTGCATATCGATTGCCCGACGAGCGGAGGGAGCCCGGTGAGCGGGACGTATGGGATCAACCTGCAGCAGGGGGATGGAAACACGTTCACCGGGGGAGATGTAGAGGGATGCAACACAGCATTGCACCTGGGGGCAAACGCGCAGAACAATACGATCGTCGGGCTGCGGAACGAGAACTCGACAAACCAGGTTGTGGCGGACGCGGGCAGCTCGTACAACAACTGGATGACCGGCGGCACGATGTTTACGGGAGCATTGACGGACAACGGCACGCGGAACAGCTTCCTCGATACATTTCACCGCAGTTTCAATGGGATGAATGGGGATTGGTACGGGAGCCAGCAGGACGCCACGGTGACCAACCATTACCGGATCGGGATTGGAGCGGGGAACGAGCGCGGACTGCTGAACCGGTACCAGACGGACTACGGGTACCGCTGGACGACGGGTTTGAGCGACGCGACGGCGGGCGAGCAGTTCTATCAGGTGTTGGATGAACTGAACAACGTGTACCGGCTATCGATCGGGCAGTATAACAACGGGCAGTCGAGCACCAACAACCAGACAGTGATCAATGCGGCGGGAACGGGCGCTGTGGTTCTGAACGGATCGAACAACGCGGGGACCGGAGGGATTGTCATCGGGTCAGGCGGAGCGAGCGAGACCACGGTGGCCACAATCAGCAACGCGGGGAACGCGCAGTTCAACGGGACGCTGCAGGTTGGCGGCGCAACCACTTTCATCAGCACGCCGACGGTAAAGAACCAGGCGAATGCGGAGATCGACGCAACCTTGTGGGCGGGTTCGACGGCCAGCCAGAAGGAGTCCTTTATCTACAAGGACTGGAACGGCAACAGCCAGTGGTATATGGAGAAGGACGCCAGCAACAACTGGGAGCTGAACTCGGCAACCGGGGGACTGGATAGCTTCAAGGCTTACCAGAACACTAACAGCGGCGACACATATATCAATGCCTCGAATCCGTCGGGGGTGGTGCGCGTCAACTACGAAACCGGGGCGGGGGCAGGGTTCAATATCTACGGCGGCAACAGCAGCACACTGTATGCCAGTTTCACGGGAACAACTGCAATCAAGTTTCCGGGGCTGGCGGCGGGCAGCGGCCACAACTGCCTGCAGGTCGATAGCTCGGGCTATCTCACCAATACCGGTTCAGCCTGTGGCACGGGCTCCGGCGGCGGCAGCGGCACGGTAAGCTCGGCAAACGCCGGGCAGATCGCCTATTACACTGCCAACGGCACATCGATCGGCGGCATGAGCACGGTTCCCGTCACGGCGGGTGGGACAGGTGCTCCCACGGCTGCCGGAGCGGTGTCGAATCTCTTGCCCGGGATGGCTTCAGACGGAGCGAACGGCATCGGCGTTGCAGGTAGCGTCGCGGCTGGCGCCGCAGTGCTCGGATCGCCCCTGCTTCCCGCCTCGGGCGGCACCGGCGCTACAACCGCAGCCGGTGCGCTGGCGTACCTGGGCGGCTTATCCTCGTTGCTGACTTCGTTTCAGCAGATGGCGGGGCCGCTGCAAACGGACCTGTGGCGCAACGGTACTTACTGGTTCGACGCGCGCTCCAAGGGCGCTGTGTGCAACGGCATCCTCACGGGGAATGTCTGGAGCGGAACGGACGATACGGCGGCTTTTCAGTCCATAACCGCCATCGCAAACAAGACGGGCATATTGATGCCACCCTCGCCCATAGGAAGATGCTCGATACTGCCGGGACAGGTGATTTTCAACACCAACGGGTTCAATCTGGCGGGTGTGTCGCCAAACTCGTCCATCATCCAGGACGAGACGAACTTGTCTGTGTCCACTGTAGAGCCGCCAATCATTCAGATCGGCGCCGGGGCCGCCGAGTTGAATGGCACCAACATGTCCAACTTTTCCATCGATGGAGCATACCTGGCCAGTTATACAACCGGGATGCTTAACTATGCGGTGGGCAGCGGCGGCGGCGACAATCTGGCGACCGCGCATGACGTAGTGTTGGCATTGGGAGCTAATTCGATCAACTCCTACGGCATCTACTCCAACGGCACTGCCGCGCCCTTGCAAGGCATTGGGGAGATGAAGTTCGATAGAGTCAGCGTCTACGGCGGCGCGGATACCAACGGGACTGTCAACCCCAACAACACGGGCGTATTTATTCGTACCTCCGAGGCCAATACCAATTTTTCCGAGTCGAACGTCGAGGCTGTTGCGACCGGCGTGGATTTTGGCAGTACCAACGGGACGCCGGTTCTGACCTGGACGGGCGGACACTTTGAGCAGATTCCCCGCGGAGGCACGGGGAATCTCGCAGGTTTGGCCTTCAAATGCCAACAGGCTCAGTTCAAGATTTACGGGGCCAACGTCATGTCCGGCGGCATCTTCCTGGACAATAGCTGCGTGAACAGCGCCATTGATGTCAGCATGGGCGGGGGTGGATGGGGAGGTTCCGTTATCGACAACGGCGCCGGCAATCAGATACACCTGGCCTCTTCGGGCTCTGGTGGGCAAGTTGCGCTCAATCTGGACGGAAGCGAGCAATACAAGACGCCGACGCTGACTGCCGATCCGATGCAGTTGGCAGGCGCGAGTGGCTGGACCAAGTTCGGTACCACGGCCAACGTGTCACTAACTGCTCAATCCCTGACTGCTCCCGGAGCCAAAGCGGGGCAGTCCGTTCAGATAACCTCCACGGACTCGACCAGCGGCGCTTACATCACGACGCAAACGCTCACGCCGAGCGCCGAATACGAACTGGTCATGGTCATGCTTTGGCAGGGTCAGGCGGCTAACACCGTGAAAGTGGTGGACAATCAATCTGCCACGACGATCTACACCGCATCCGTGCAGCCGACCATGGCTCTCCCGACTCCAGGAGGGTATTCGGCCTACCGGGTGCTGAGGGCATGGATACCGGCCAGTTCCAGCGCGACGACATGGCAGATTCAGGTGATTCCATCGGCGGCAAATAATTACGCGATCATCAGCTATGTGGGCGTGAACCCATCGAGCAAGACGATGGCCTCCGGAGTTCCGACCGCCTCCGGCGGTGGCACGGCAACCTGCACAAGCGCCTCGCCTTATTCCAGCTACCTTTCAGCCGCCTGTGCGATCAGCGGCCAATCTGGCGGCGCTACAGCATACGTCACTTGGACGCTCAGCGCACCCACCTACCCGACAGCGGCATTCGTGAGGATGTATGTTGCATCTGACGCCAACTCCGTTGCGCCGAGTTGCCAAATCGGATCGACAACGATTTACTTTCCGCCGAACACAAGCGGCGAGTACAATGTTCCGGCCGGATTCTGGCCCTCCGCTATTCTGTGCCGCGATGTGTATGGGTTGTCGAGCGACCCAAACGACATGGTGGTTTCGCAGCTTAGCGTGGTGCCGATCAATCAGCAGAATGTAGTGCCCGTGACCACGCCGAGCGACGGGAAATACGTTACCGGGATTACGCCGGATGGGGTGCAGCAGCGAGCGGCGATTACTGCCGCTGCCGGCAGCACGATAGCTTCGCCCTTTGGAGTCGTGGCCGCCGGAAGCACGTTGTCGGGCAACAGCGGAGACCAGCCGCTGGCTACATGGACGGGCGTCACTCTCGCAGCCGGGAAGTGCATGAGACTGACGGCTATAGCGAACCGGATAGCAGGATCGGGGAGCAACACCTTCAAACTCATCTTTGGCGGAACCGTGTCCGGCGGGGCGGTGACGGGCGGGACGACGCTCGATAGCTTGAGCTTCACAAACACGAGTACAGCGGCGAATACCGCATGGCACGCTACGGTGTGCAACAATCCAGGTTCCACAACCACGCAGTTTGCCATGAACGATCCGGTGATCTCCGGCACAACGCTGGGATTGGGCGTTTCCTACGCAACTTCAGCGGCCACGACTACGACTTCCAGCAGCGTGTATTTCACATTCAATGGAGCCAGCACGGAGCAGTTCGCTCTCAAGGGAGCTGTGCTGGAGGAGTTGCAGTAGCAAACGGCGTGTACGGGCCGCCGCGGCGACCGCGGAAGGGTGGGGGACGCTATTTGCTCTCGGCCACGGAACTTCGAATCCGGTTGCGGCACAGGCGCGAAGATCGCATGGAGCATCCTGTGCGGATGCGGTACGGGCGGAACGATGACTCAGGCGTGGAGCGGCGGCGCACTCTCCTCCTGCACAGCACCGGGGGGCTCCGGCGGCGCGGCGGCGGCTTATACAGCCGCGGGAACAGGCGGGGATGCCGGCCGGGGCGATATGGGGGGGGCTGTGGCGGAAACGGGAGGAGAACTTGCGGCCAGGGCGCCGGAGTGGGAGTTGTGCCTGGAGGAGCTGGACCGGGAGGAACTGGAGCGGTTTGGGGGGATACTGGATCAGCGGCCCACAAGGCTGCGGGGGCGGACGGTGGGGATGGTGCTGGCCGAGCGGCTGCTGCTGGTGAGGACGCGCGAGGGGAGGCCGGCGCCGTTGAAGGCGAATGCGGCGCAGCGGGCATTCGAGCGGCGGCGGGGCGAGCGGAACATCGTGCTGAAGGCGCGGCAGATGGGGCTGACGACGTGGGCGGCGGCGCGGTTCTTTTTGAAGACCATTACCCAGCCGGGGACGTTGACCCTGGAGGTGGCGCACACGCGGGAGGCGGCCGAGGAGATCTTCCGGATCGTACACCGGTTTCTGGACTGGCTGCCGGAGGAGTTGCGGGACGGACCGTTGAGAACCTCGCGGGCCAATGTGCGGCAGATCGTGTTTCCGGAGATGGACTCGCAATACCGGGTGGTGAGCGCGGGCGACCGGAACGCGGGACGGGGACTGACGGTGCAGAACCTGCACTGCTCGGAGCTGGCGCGCTGGCCGGGAGAGCCGGCGGAGACCCTGGCGGGGCTGCGGGCGGCGCTGGCGCCGGGAGCGGAGCTGATTCTGGAGTCGACGCCGGACGGGGTGGGCGGATGCTTCCACGAGGAATGGCAAAAGGCTCCGGAGACGGGCATGGCGCGGCATTTCTTTCCCTGGTGGATGGAGCGGCGGTATCGGGCCAAGGCGGTGGACGAGGCCAGCCTGACGGAAGAGGAACGGGAGCTGATAGGCCGGCACCGGCTGGACCTTGAACAGATTGGATACCGGCGGCTGATCAGGGCGAACTTCCGCGGGCTGGCGCGGCAGGAGTATGCCGAAGACGAGGAGAACTGCTTTCTGGCCAGCGGAGACTCGGTCTTTGAGCTGGCGGCGATCGAGGGGCGGCTGGCGGAGACGCTGGAGCCGGCGGAGCGGCGGCGGAATGGGGAGTTGGAGGTGTGGCTGCCGCCGTTGAATGGCAAGAATTACCTGGTGGCGGTGGACCCGGCCGGGGGCGGCAGCGAGGGAGACTACTCGGCGGCCCAGGTGCTGGAGATGGAGACAGGTTTGCAGTGCGCGGAGTTTGCCGGGCATGTGGGGGGCCTCGAGCTGGCGCGGCTGGTGACGGCGCTGGCGGCGGAGTATAACGACGCGTGGCTGGTGGTGGAGAGGAACAACCACGGCAGCGGGGTGCTGGCGCATGTGGAGACGAACTGCGGCTATCGGCGGATCTACCGGCAGGGAGGACAGGCGGGGTGGTTGACGACGTCCGTGAGCCGGCCGGCGGTGCTGGGACGGCTGGGCGCGGGGCTGGTGGAGGAGCCGGAACGGTTCCAGAGCCGGCGGCTGCTGGGCGAATGCAGGAGTTTTGTCAGGCTGCCGAACGGCGGGACGGGAGCGCGGGCGGGGACGCATGACGACCGGGTGATGGCCATGGCGATCGGGCTGGGAGCGCGGGCGGAGCTGCTGGAGGGGAGACGGAAAAGCTAGGGATCAGGGATCAGAGAACAGGGGTTGATTGTCCGAATTTCGGTGAACCCCATTCGGACTTTGCTATCCATCGATGACCAGCCGCAAAGCCCGATTTTGACCGTGTGAAAAGGGCGGCTGAAAACCGAAAACTGACCCCTGATCTCTGACCCCTGATCTCTGATCTCTGGATTTGCAGAGAATTTCGGGCAAAGCGCTTAGAATTCGATAAGAATCGGGAAAAGGCGGGAGAACGGGCTTGGCGGTTCTGGCGGTGCAGCAGATCCGGCGGATGCGGGGCGGCGCGCAGGGCCAGTTGATGCTGGGCGCGGACGGCCATGTGTACGTGGTGAAGTTCCAGAACAACCCGCAGCATATGAGGGTGCTGGCCAACGAGTTTCTGGCCTCGCGGCTGGCGGCGGCGGCAGGCCTCGCGGCTCCGGAGGCGGAACTGGTGGAGGTTTCGAGCTGGCTGGTGGAGAACACGCCGGAGCTGGAGATCGACCTGGGCCGGACGCGGGTCAGATGCCAGGCGGGCTTGCAATTCGGATCGCGGTTTGTGGGCGGCCTGATGCCGGGCCAGGTGGTGGACTACCTGCCCGAGGAGCAACTGGCCGAGGTGAAGAACGTGGGCGAGTTTGCCGGCATCCTGGCGCTGGACAAGTGGACCGGGAACGCCAACGGGCGGCAGGCGGTGTTTGCGCGCAGGCAGCGGGAACGGCGGTACCGGGCTGTGTTCATCGACTATGGGTATTGTTTTCACGCCGGAGAATGGAAGTTTGAGGATGCGCCGCTGCGCGGGGTCTACTACCGCAACGACGTGTACCGGGAGATCGCCGGATGGGAGTCGTTTGAGCCCTGGCTGACGCGGCTGGAGACCCTGCCGGCGGAGACGGTTTGGGCGGCGGCCAGCGAGATCCCCCCGGAATGGTACGGCGGCGATCTCAGTGAAATGGAAGCGCTGGTGGAGAAGCTGCTCCAGCGGCGCAGCCGGATCCGGGAGCTGATCGAGGGGTTCGGGAAGTCGGACCGGAAGCCGTTTCCGAAATGGGGCGGGATGGGGGAAAGTGGAAAAGAAGGTTGGAAAGAGGCAAGGTGGGGGACTAGCATTGCGGGAAGAGTGATGTAGGGGGAGGCAGGGTGAGCGCCTGGGACGAACAGTCGAGACCAGGCCCTTGGCAACGGTGGAAGCGGGCGGCGAGCGCTTTCGATGAGGAGCCGGAAACGGGCGGCGGGCAGGTCATGAGTAGCGGAATCGAGCGGCGGGCATGCGAGTTTCATCTGCTCCGGTATGTGCCGGATGCGGTGCGGAACGAGTATGTGCATATCGGGGTGATCCTGCGCGAGGAAGGCAGCCGGGATCCGGCCCAGGTGCGGTTTACCCGCGACTGGCGCCGGGTGCGCTGCCTCGATCCGGAGGCGGACACCGCGCTGCTGGAGGGGATGGAAAGCGAGTTGCGCAGGCGGTTCCAGGCCGAGCCGGACGGAAGCCTGATGCGGCTGCTCACCGAATCGCTCTCGCTGAGCGTGCAGATGACCGAGCCCAAGGCTTATCTGGCGGAGAGCTTGCCGGCGGGGATGGAAGAACTGATGCGGCTGTATGTGGAGCCGGCGCCGAGAGAACGAGTCCCGCGGCTGAGCGGGCGGGCGGCGATTCAGGCGCGGATGCGGACGGAGTTCGAACGGGCCGGGGTGTGGGAGCTGATGAGAAAGAGAATCGCGGCCTCGGAGTACACGCGGCCGGGCGACCCGCTGCGCATCGACGTGGGCTACAGGCCGAATGGAGTCATTCGCATGTTTCATGCGGTGAGCCTGGAGCCGGGCGTGGAGATGGCCAAGGTGCTGGCGTTTTCGGCGGCGGGATTGCGCGCCGGCGTGGAACGGGTGGAGAAGGCCAGCCTGGAGCTGACCGCGGTGATCGAGCCGGCGGCCAGGCTGGGAGCGACCGATGCGGAGCCGGAACGGCTGGAGATGTACCGCTTTGGCGTGGAGACGATGGAAGAACACCAGATCCGGGTGCTGACGACGCCGGACCTGGGCCGGGTGGCGGAGACGGCGCGGCGGGAGTTGCGAGCGTGAGGACAGTGAACAGTGATCAGTGGTCAGTGATCAGTTACGGGCAATTGGCGAGTTATCGTCAAAGGCTTGCAGATAATTTCCTGTCTTTGCGGTAGGATCGATTTTGTAGTGAAGTGAGTGCGGCTGGAAGTCAGACGGTGTCTGCGGTGAGTTATCAACGGATGGTTGAAAACTGACCACTGTTCACTGTTCACTGACCACTGGTGAAGAAAAGGCATAGCCCTTTCCGGGGCTGTGCCTTTTTGTTTTTGGGGCGGCCAAGAAAAGGAAGGTGCGCGTGAGGGTAGGCGAACAGTTGCGGGAGATCTGGCGGCAGGCGATTGGGGGCAGCCGGAGGGTAGACGTATCGGCGGGCGTGGCCGTGGCGGAGGCGGAGCGCAAGACGTTGGCGCTTCCCTCCATTTTGAGCCCGGTCCAATTTCCGGGACGCCTCTTGCCCAAGCCGACGCCGGTGAACCTGCGCCGGTTTGCGGAGACGCCGGTGGTGCGCCGGGCGATCAACGTCATCAAGGACCGCATAGCGGCCATGGACTGGCAGGTGCGGGTGCGGCGCGGAGTGCGGCCGGGGGATGTGGCCTTCGCGGAAAGAAAGCTGCGGGCGCTGCGCCGGATGCTGGAAGAGCCGAACGCGGTGGACAGTTTTCGAACCTTGATCGAACAGGTGATCGAGGACGCGTTGACGGGCGGATTCGGAGCCATCGAGATGGAGCCTACGGGCGACGGAGACAGGCCGGCGATGCTGTGGGCGGTGGATGGGGCTTCCATTCGAATCAACGCACGGTGGGACGGGCAGGAGGAGACGCCCAGGTATGCGCAGGCGCTGCCGGGGCAACTGGAGTCGGCCGCTGTGGATTTGCGCGACGACCAACTGATCTATGTCCGGATGAACCCGCGCAGCTTTACGCCCTTTGGGCTGGGACCGCTGGAAGTGGCCTTCGAGACGGTGAACCAGTTCCTGAGCGCGCACCGTTTCGCGGGCAAGCTGGCGGCCAACGCAGTGGCGCAGTATGCGCTGTGGCTGAACGAGGCCACACCGGCGCAGCATGACCGGCTGATCCGCTGGTGGCAGGACGAGATCGAGGGGACGGGTCGGGTGCCGTTGATCTCCACCGAGCAGAAGCCGGAGGTGTTGCGCTTTGCCCAGGGGACGGATGCGGACATGCGTCTGGCCTGGCAGGAGTTTCTGATCCGCATGGTGGCCAACGCCTTCGGGCTTCCGCCGCTGATGCTGGGTCTGGAGGCGGACGTGAACCAGTCGACCGCCGCGGAGATGACCGACGAGGCCTTCCGCGGGGCGATCTCGCCCCTGGCGATGCTGCTGGCCGGGCACATTACCCGGGATCTCTTCGGCAAGTGCATCGGATGGCGGGAGTTCGAGTTTGTCTTCAACGACCTGAACGCACGGGACGAGGAGACGGAACTGGCGGTGCAGGTGCAACTGCTGCAGGCCGGCGTGCTGACGGTGAACGAGGTGCGGGCGATGCGGGGGCTGGGACCGCTGGGGCAGGATGGGGCGGTGCAGTTGACGGGCGAAGCGGCGCGCCGCGGCGGGGAACCGGTGGGTTGATGGTTTCGAGTCTGGCCGCGCTACCGCAGGGGAGGCGTCCGGGTGGGTTGGGAAAACAGATAGGCGGAGAGCGCATGAGACTGGAAGCGATGGCGGTAAAGATTCCCCACGTGGACGGGCACCCCAACCGGGTGGCGTTCGAGGGGGTACTGACGATGGTGAATGCGGCCAGCGACAAGGCGCCGGCCGGAGCGCACGGGCACCGGGTGATGTTGACGCGGGAGGCGGCGGAGAAGGCGCTGCCTTCGCTGCTGGGCATGGCGGTGGACTACCGGCCGGGGTGGGACGGCCACGACGCGCGGCGCAAGATCGGGCTGCTGACCGAGGCGGATGTGATCGGGCAGCGGCTGGTGGTGCGCGGATATCTTTATGCGCGCGACTTTCCCGAGGTGGCCGGAGCCATTCAGGCACAGTCGCCCGAGTCGATGGGCATGAGCTATGAACTGGCCGACGCGCGGGTTGAGGATATGCGGGCCGAGGTGTGGAAGCTGACCCGCGTGACCTTTACCGGAGCGGCAATTCTGCTCAGGGAGAAGGCGGCTTACCGGGCCACGAGCTTCCGCATGGCAAGTTAGTCCGCCGCGGCGGACGAGTCAGCGAGTTAGCAAAGAGGCTCCGTGAACCGGAGCCTCTTTTGTCAGCAAGTTAGCGGGATTTTTTCGACGACATTCACGGCAAACAGGAAAGGAAGGACATGGAAAAGGAAGAGAAAGAGATTGGGGAGCGGCTGGAGGCCGCGACGACCCTGCTGGAGAGAACGCTGAACTGGCTCGAGGAGCGGGGCGCCGCGGCGACCGCGTTGACGGGTGAGGTGGAGAGGATTTCGGCAACCGTCGAGTCCGCCGCGGCGGACCGGCGGGAGGCGGAACTGGCCGAGAAGTTGGCCGCGGCCGAACGGGAGTTGGCCGAGTTGAAGGCTGGGGCTGCGCAAAACGCGTTGAACCCGCTGCGCAGGACGTTGCCCTCGGCAACCAACGAGATGCTGGCCAAGCATGGCATCGGGGATGGCCCGGTGGACGTGCGGACCCTGGATGCGGCGCTGGCCGGACTGAGCCTGGAACAGCGCATCGCGGTAAAGAGCCAACTGCTGCGGGCAGGATCGATCGCCTAGAAGCAGCTTCTAGCTACCAGCTTCTAGCTAAAAGCTCGATTGGGAACGCGGGTAAGTTGCGGCTGGAAAGCGGCCTTGGTGGAAAGTTATCGGGACCGCCCCTTGCCGGGAGAGATGCAACCAAAGCCGGATTCCGGCAGCAACAAGCTAGCAGCTAGGAGCTAGCAGCTACAACGGCCCCATGGAGGGGGCGGAAAGAGCCTATGAACGCAACCTTTGCAGACATTCACGCGGCAGCGGATTTTATCGGGCCGGGCGCTATCGAAGTTCCGCTGTATCAGACCGAGATATTCGACATTTGCCGCCGTTCGAGCCCCTTCGGACAGCGCATTAAGCAGGTTCCGGCGACGGGACATCCCTCGCGGTTCTTCGAGGAGACGGCGATTCCGAATCCGGGCACGGCCGGCTTCGTGAATCCGCGCAGCATCGTGCCGACGGTGGTAAGCCCGACGCGGGTGGAGCGGAGCGTGCCGCTGAAGGCGATCGTTTCGCAGATCAACTACAACCTCTTCGACATCGAGTTGGGCGACCAGCAGAAACAGTTTGCCTACTTGCAGGCCAAAGACCTGGTGGATACGGTGAGTGGTGTGATGGTGACCCACGACGTGGCTCTGTGGAACGGCAACGACACCAGCCTGAGCACGCCGACGACCACGCAGTATATGGGCGCGATCGGCCAGATCCAGGCGGGCGGCCTGACGGCGACGATCGGCACGACGGCTTCGATCGTGGACGGCATCAAGTCGGCGGTGGCGCAGATGGTAGCCAGCAACGGCTTCCAAGTGCGGCCCACGGCGATCTACGCCAACCCGGTGCTGCTGGACCTGATCGACCGGGAGATGAAGGCCGAGTTCAACGTGGTGCTGAATACCGACAACATCACGGGCGGAATCCGGGTGAAGATGCTCTCGACGCAGGCGGGCGATCTGCCGCTGATTCCGGACTGGAGCCTGAGTTACACCGGCACGCCGGGCTCGGGCACGGCGGTGCTGCCGGCCTACATCGTGACCGAGGATCTGATCGAGTACCACTGGCTCGGCGATCCGACGCCGCGCATCTTCCAACTGGGGCTGCCGAACTCACTGGCTTACCAGTATGTCGCGGTGAAATTCGGCGCCGTGGTGGTCAAGGGCGCCAACTACGCGCATTACCAGGTTCTGGTGGACCGGTAGGGAGCGGGTTGGCGAGTTAGCAAGTCAGCGAGTTAGCGAACGGCTGATCGGCAATGTAATGGGCATGCGGGAGAGATTGAGCAGTTTCTCCCGCAGGCCCGGCGGGGACGAACAAGAGGGAAGGGAAAAGGTATGGCATATCTGCAGCCAGCGGATTACCCGAACTATGGATTGCCGGCTGGAACTACGGCGGACTGGATTACGGCCGCCACGGCATTGATCAACAGCTACTGCAGGCGGCCGGACCTGAACGTGATCCAGTACACGGAGCGGTTGCGGCTGACCAGCGGATCGCAGACGGTGTTGCTGAGTTATCTGCCGCTGGCGCCGCTGGGGACGGCCACAACGCCGATTGTGAGCATTGAAGGCCGGTATGCGAAGCCGCGGCGCGGGGAGATTCTGAACGAGCCGTTGTTTGAAATTGTGTGGGCGTTTTCGCTGCCCGGCCAGTGGACGGCGATCGATCCGAACTCCGTGGACTTTGATCCGAATACCGGGGAGCTGACGCTGCCGTGGAATGTGCTGGGGCTGCCTTACAACGAAGTGGCGGTGACCTATACGGCGGGATTGGCGACGATCGGCGACGACGTGAAGACCGCATGCGCGCAGATTGTGCGGAATGCGCAGTCGACGCCGGCGCTGAACGCCAGCAAGACCAAGATCGACACGATGCAGATGCAGTATTTCTCGAGTTCGCTGGTGGACGAAACGGTGCAGGCCTGGCTGCGTCCCTACATTGCGAACAGGCTGGGGTGAGCGATGAGCGATACGGCGCCGCGCAACCCGGTGGGAGCGCCGCAGATGCTGGCCGATGCCCTGCTGCGAAGCATGACAGGAACGACGGCCCTTTTGCGGGTTACGGGCACGAACACGGATACCAACATGTCCGAGTTGGGACTGGTGGCAACGGCCTTTGCCGATGTGGTGGTGAGCCCGGTGGTGATGCGGAAGCTGCGGCCAACATGGCAGGAGGACGGGGAGTCGAAGTGGGAGTTATTCGTATCGGCCACCGGCGTGGAGCAGCAAGTTAGCGCGCTGGACCTGTCTTCGGCCCAATCTCTCTTTGCCATGACGTTGGCGGTTACGGTGGCGGGTCAGGATTACCTGATTGAGTCGATCGCTTCCAACGAGGCCTTCGGCCAGGTGTATCTCTACCGGTTGCTGTTGCGGGAAGCGCGCCAGCAGGCGGTGTAACCAGCCACTTGACTGCGAGTGAGCAGACTTAGAGCTTTTGGCGCAGGGCACGAGGAGCTGTACTCCATGCAAAATGCGAAAGACTCGTTTTATATGGCGCTGCGCGCGCGGCTGACCACGATCAATCCGGAGCGGACGATTCTGCTGCGCGGGGCGGTGCGGCCGGGGATTCTGGTGGAGGAGGCGGAAGCCCCCTTCAGCCAGCTTCCCAATGATGTGTTTGTCCTGCGCTGGCTGGGCCTGGGCATCGATATGGATCTCGGGTCGACGATGGCGGCGGAGGAGTGCGAGATCGTCTATCAGACCTGCGGGACGCAGAGTTTTGGCGGGTTGGATCGCGGCCGGTCGTTGAGCGCGATGGACGAGGAACTGGTGGCGATGCTTCAACCTTTCTACACGCCCAAGTTGAGTTACACGGCAACACCGCCGGCAGCGATGCTGACGCAGGTGTTTTGGGACGAGCCGGGGATTACACCGACCGTGGTCCAGCGGGACCTGTTGAGCCGGTCGGCAAAGGTGATGGTTTACAGCTACCAGGAGCAGGGGGAGTAAATGGCGGCAAATTGGTTTTCGGCTCCCGCGCCGGTGGCACGGCGGGTTCGAGGGTATTTTGCGCCGGTGAATCGCGCGGCGCAGACACCGGTGCTCTTCGATCCGGCGGAGCAGGGCGGGTTCAGCCTCGACGCTCCGCCGGCTCCGTGGATCAGCCTGGGTTGGATTCAGGAGTTTACGCGCAAGCCGGGAAGCAAGAGTTCGCCGGTGTTGGCGGGCATTCCGGCCGGAACGCTGGAGCAGGTGCGCGAGACGCTCCAGGCGCAGGTGAGCTTGCAGTTTCTGAGCTGGACAAAGCTGACCATGGCGCTGGCCACGGGCTCGCAGCACATGAACCTGTTGGCTCCGGCGAGCAGGGCTGCTCCTGCGGCCAATGGAGCACAGGCGTCTCCCGCGGTCACTCCACAAACCGGCTCGACGGCGACATTCGTAGCTCTGGCCGCAATCGACTCCGCAAAGTTCGCGCCCGGCTCGATCATTGCGCTGGATGTGGATTACACGGGACAGACGGGCTTTGTGGGCGCGCCGGTTTCGGGCGCGTATGTGCGGCAGGCGCTGACGGACGTGGACTATATCCGGCGCGTGACTTTCAATGTTGGGTTGGTCTCCCAGGTAAATTCCACCGGACTTACGCTCGCCGAACCGTTGCCGGGCGGCGCTCCGGCGGCAGGCGCCAAGCTGCAGGCAGTGACTGGATTTGTGGATCGCGAAGGCGGCAGTTTCTATCAGGAGTGGTCGGCGCTGTTTGTGATGCAAGGCAGCCAGGGGGAGAGGATCTTCTTTCACTATCCGCGGCTGCAGACCATGGCCGGCGCGGAAGAAGCGGCGATCCCGCTGGACGGCAAGCATCAAGGCGGGCAGGCGCGGGTGCTGCTCAAGGGACAGTTTCTGGCGCTGCCGGTAACCGATCCGCTGGATGGGGAACATGTGGTTTGTTACCGGAGTTTCCTGCCGGCGGCCAATGCGCTGGTGTAAGTAAATCACCGAGTAGGCAAGTCAGAGAGTCACAATGAAGATTACGATCCAAGGGCAGGACTACACGGCGGCGCTCGATGCAGCGCGGCCGTTGACGATCGAGCGCAAGCTGAACGAGCCTTCCATTTGCCAGCTATGGCTGAGCCTGCCGGCCAACGGCAGCCTGGCGACGCCCTCGCGCAACCAGTCACTGGCGATGACGGCCGATGACGGCACGCCCTACTTCACGGGTTACATCGCGGTAAGTCCGCTGCCGGAATATGCGGGGCTGGCAATCGAGGGCCCGCGCTACCGGATTGCCATCCAGGCCGTGAGCGACGAACTGCTGCTGGACCAGTTGCTGATGCCGCCCAGCACGGGCACGACCGGTGAAAGTGCCGGGGCGCTGATGACCGCTCTGGTAACTCATGCCGGATCGGCAGCGCTCTCTACCCAGGGGCTCTCCCTGAGCGCGCCGGTCAGCAACTTTGTTCCCGATCCGGGCGCGCCGTGGAGCAAGAGCGCCGGACAAGTGGCCAGCCAGGCACGGGCCGCGTATCGCGCGGTCAATGGGGCGCTGACGGTCTCCGCCGTGCCAGGCGCCGTGCATACGCTGAACGAGGCCGACGGGAGCCTGAGCCTGGCCAACCTGGCATTCAACGCCAGCGTCAAACGCGCGCTGGCAAACGATGTGACGGTTTGCGGCGAGCACGAGCCGGTTGCCTATGTGACGGAGTATTTTCTGGGCGACGGAGTAACGACGCAGTTTTATCTGGCCGCGGACCCCTTCTTCCCCGCCGCATCCAAGTCCAACCTCATCAGCGAGCTCTTTAACGAGAGTGCAATCGACATGCAAGTGTGGGGCAATCCGGGCGGCAATGGATATCTCGAGCTGGGCGCAGGCGGCCTGGTGATGGACGGCGGCAACGGAATCGACGGGGAGACGCTGCTGGGGTGGCTTGATCCGGTGGAAATGGGTGGAACCTTGTTGCTGGAGGCTGTGGGAGTAACTCTTTCACCGGGCAGCACCGGGGTTCTGGCCGGCTTTTTTGTTGGCCTGAATACGCAGGCGGCATGTGTTGCGGGGTTTCTGGCAGCGGCGCAGCAGGGCACCGGGGCGGTTACTTTGCAGCCGATGATTCAAGGAATGCCGGCGGGAACGACTTATGCGATCAATCCAGCCTACCAATACACGCTGCGCGTCAGGGTGCATTGCCCTGAGAATGAGCGGGCGCTGGCGATCTACCGTTCCTTTGGAGATAGCGGGGCAATTACCCTGGGCGGACAGACGAATCTAAGTCCGGGCAAGCTGCAACTGGAGATTCAGGAGTTTGTGAATGGAGTGGGCGGGATGCCGGTGACGCTCTATGACGGCGCCATCGCCAGCCTGCCCCCCGCATGCACGGTGGTGGCAGCCAGCAGCATCAACCTGATTGGAACCATGCGCGCGATCAACCTGACCAATCTGGGATCGGGCTGGGTGGTGAGCACGCCCCCCAGCGGCGGCCCGTATACACGGCGGGTAGGCACCACAGCCGAGGCGGCCGAGTGCCACCTGGAGCGCACCGGCAAGGTGGTGTTTTATACCGGGTATGCGCCGGTGGCCGGCGAGCAGATCGCTGTGAATTATCGCACGGTGGGCAGGGCGGTGGGACGAGCTGTGAACACCGCCAGCCAGCAGGCGCTGACGCAGGCCGGAACGCCTGCCGTAGCCGCATGGATCGGCTCGGTAACCAACCCTCCGGCGCGCAGTTCCACGGACTGCCTGAATGCGGCCCTGGCCATCGAACAGGCGGCGGCCGGCGTCAGCGCGCTGTGGAGCGGCGCTTATAGCGGAAACAGGACAAGCTTTGCCGCCGACGTCTGGCCGGGCGATGCACTGCTTTTGAATGCGCCGTCAACCAGCCTGAACGCGGAGGTGGTGGTGCGAACGGTGAAGGTGAGTTACCGCGCCAGTTATCCCGACCTGGTGGAGTATGCCATTGCGTTTGCCAACGATTGGGCCGACGACCTGGCCATCAAGACCAGCGCGACGGTGCCCGTCGATGCCTGGCTGCCGGCGCCGATTGCTCCTACTTTGCTGGCCAATCTCACCAGCCTCACGGTGACCACGCTGAATGGAAGTACGGTGGCGATCAATGCCGGCGTGACGCCGCCCACAGGCGGAGGATTCGAGATACGGCGGCGGGATTTTGCCTTCATGCCGGGCGAAGATCCGGGCCTGGTAGTGCGCGCTACGCTGCCCAACATGACCTTTTCCCGTGAAACCGCCAACGACCGGTTCTATATCCGGATGTATGACGGTTCGACGCCGCCGAACTATTCGGAGTTCTCAACGGCATTGTTCATCAACCTGCCGCTGGGATCGTAAGACCACCCCACGGACGAAGACCTGTCCGTGGGGACCCCGGTTGCTCGCCGAAAGGAACACGGTCTTGAGAAATGACGAGATGGAGCCTGGCGGATGCGGATGATGAATGAATTCGAAGCGCAGGTGCTGAGCGATCTGAGCGTGCTGAAGACGCAGATGACCGGCCTGATGGGCGACGGCAACGGCGGGCGCATCGCTGACCTGGAGCGGCGCATGGAGCGGCATGAGCAGAACTGGCAGCGCGCCAAGGGATTTCTCGCGGCGGTCAGTGTGCTCTTCGCGGTGATCGAAGTGGCCGTGGAGGCCTGGCACCGGCATTGAGCGCCATGGCAAATCATCCACAAAAGTTGGGTGCCCCACCTTCGGCGTGCTTTTGTTTTTTGCGCCGAAGGTGGGAAACCTCGAACTCTCGTATAATCAGTCTTATGAGCGAACATCCCCTGGTTGGCGTGGTGATGGGCAGCAAGAGCGACTACGAGGTGCTCTCGGCTGCGGTTGAGATTCTGCGCGCGCTGGAGATTCCCCATGAGGCGCGGGTATTGAGCGCGCATCGCACCCCCGACCAGCTCTCTGAATACGTTGCAACGGCGCGGGCGCGGGGGCTGCGGGTGCTGATCGCCGGGGCCGGCGGCGCGGCTCACCTGGCGGGCGTGATCGCCGCCAAGACGCTGCTTCCCGTGCTGGCTGTGCCGATTGCCGCCACGCCGTTGAACGGCCTGGATTCGCTGCTCTCGATGGTGCAGATGCCCAGGGGCGTTCCCGTAGGCACGCTGGCCATCGGCAAGCCTGGAGCGGCCAATGCCGCGCTTTTTGCCGCCGAAATTCTGGCCTTGAACGACGCGGCGCTCTACGAACGGCTGGCCGCGTGGCGTGCGGCTCGGGCACAGGAAGTGTTGGAGCAGAAACTGCCCGATTGAGCGCTGCCCCAAACTTTATTCGGCGTTCTTCTCCCACCGTTTGGGCCGGCGATTTTGCTGCAATACCTTTTTGCGCAGGCGCAGCGACTTGGGCGTGACCTCGACCATCTCATCCTCGGCGATAAACTCGATGGCCTGCTCTAAATTGAGGTTCCTGTATGGCACCAGCCGGATGGCCTCATCCGCGCTGGAGGCGCGCATGTTGGTCATGTGTTTTTCGCGCACCACGTTCACGTCCAGGTCCTTGTCGCGCGAGTGCTCGCCGACGATCATCCCCTCGTAGACCTCGACGCCCGCGCCCACAAACAACATTCCGCGTTCTTGCAGGCCATTCAACGAATAAGTCGTGGTCAGCCCCTGGCGGTCGGAGATCAGCGCGCCGGTGGGCCGCTGCGGGATCTCGCCCTGGTAAGGCATATAGCCGTCGAAGAGCGCGTTCATGACAATGGTTCCGCGCGTCTCGGTCAGCATCTCGCTGCGCAGGCCGATGAGCCCGCGGCTGGGCACGCGAAACTCCATGCGCACGCGGCCCGAGCCATGATTGTGCATCTTGGTCATCTCGCCCTTGCGCGGGCCGAGCTTCTCGATCACCGTGCCGGTGTAGGCCTCGGGCACGTCGACGGTCAGATGCTCGACCGGCTCCATGCGCACGCCGTCCACCATTTTGGTGACGATCTCCGGCCGCCCGGCCATTAACTCAAAACTCTCGCGGCGCATCATCTCAATCAGAATCGCCAGTTGCAGCTCGCCGCGGCCCAGCACCTTGAAGCTGTCCGGCGAGCCGGTGTCTTCGACGCGAATGCTGACGTTGGTCAGCAACTCCTTTTCCAGGCGCTCGCGCAGGTTGCGGCTGGTCACGTACTGGCCCTCGCGGCCTGCAAACGGCGAATTGTTCACGCTGAACTGGATGGCGATGGTCGGCTCGTCGATCACGATCAGCGGCAGCGGCGACGGGTTCTCGACGCTGGTGATGGTCTCGCCGATGGTAATGCCCTCCACGCCGGCCACGGCCACAATGTCACCCATGGTGGTTTCGGCGATCTCCGTACGCTTGAGGCCACTGAAGGTGAAGAGCTTGGTGATGCGCGTCTTCTGCAAGCTGCCGTCGCGCTTGGAGATGGTCACGTCGTCGCCGAAGTGCAGCGTGCCCTGGAAGACGCGGCAGATGGCGATGCGGCCAAAATAATCCGAATAATCGAGATTGGTGACCAGAATCTGCAACGTGCCGTCCGCGTCGCCGGTGGCTGGCGGAATCGTCGAGACGATAGTCTCAAAGAGCGGCTGCAGGTTCACGCCCGGCGTGGCCATATCGAGCGTCGCCGTGCCCGCCTTGGCCACCGTGTAGAGCACCGGAAAATCCAGTTGTGACTCGTCCGCATCGAGGTCGATGAACAGGTCGTAAATCTCGTTCAGGACTTCCTGCGGCCGGGCGTCGGGGCGGTCGATTTTGTTGATCACCACGATGGGCAGCAGTTTGGCTTCGAGCGCCTTGGCCAGTACGTAGCGGGTCTGCGGCAGCGGGCCCTCGGCCGCGTCCACCAGCAGCATCACCCCATCCACCATCTTCAGAGCTCGTTCCACCTCGCCGCCAAAGTCGGCGTGGCCCGGCGTATCCACAATGTTGATCTTGCCGCCTTCGAAGACGATGGCAGTGTTCTTGGCCAGGATGGTGATGCCGCGCTCCCGCTCCAGCTCGTTCGAGTCCATCACCCGGTCAGCCACCTGCTCGTTGGCGCGGAAGGTTCCCGACTGCCGCAGCATGGCGTCCACCAGCGTGGTCTTTCCGTGGTCAACATGGGCGATGATGGCGATATTGCGTATCGTCTGGGTCACAGGGAGGTTTTTCCTTCTCTTGTTCGGCCAAAGAGGCCATGGGGTTGGGGGAGGGCGCCAGGTGGGCGAGTTGCCGCGCATTGCGGCAACTTCCATTCTACCAGCGGCATCGGGCGCCAGATCGCCATGCCAGGCCGCGGCGTTGCGATGGCCGGGCCTTTCAAAGCAGGCTGCCGGCCACCTGATGGTGTCAGTGGGACGGCGGAACGAAGTCCGAGGGCAGCGCCGAGCCAGACCCGAAGAAGAACTCTTCCATCTGCTCGACCAAAAACGTCTGCGCCGACGGAGTCCAGGGCTGTAGCCGGTACTCGTTCAGGAGCATCTTCTGCCGGTCTACCCACTCGGCCCAGGCCGCCTTGGAGACGTTCTTGAATATCTTTTGACCGAACTCCGAGTCAAAGGGCGGTTCGTCCAGGCCCTCCATCTCCTTCTTGTTGCGAACGCAAAAAACCGTGTGTGCCATGATGGACGCTCCCAAACCCCATTGTATTGGATGGGGTGCGCTGCAGCTTGCGGCGGTTGGCATGGGCTGCCCGGAACTGGCAATCCTGCCGAGATGCATCGCTACCTGAGCAAATCTGACCGGACCGATTCTCTCCACCAGGCCCACAATTTTCTTGACGCTCTGTCGGCTTTCCGGTAGCGGTCAATCTCCGATCCAGCAGCCTCGCCTAAAAGGAGTTACTATGTCCGATCCGAATCCGTCTGGCCTCTCAGACAATGCCGCAGGCGGCCTCGCCTACATCACGATCATCCCGGCAATCGTCTTCCTGATCGTTGAACCCTTCAAGAGAAGCTCCTATGTCCGCTTCCACGCCTGGCAGTCGATCTTCTTTTTCGTTGCCTGGGCGGTGGTGCATATTCTGGTCGGGGTCGTACAAAACCTCGTTCCATCTGTCGTCTTCCTCACCTTGACGCTGTGGCAATTGGTGGATCTCGCCTTCTTCGTCATCCTGGTCATCGTGTTCGTCGGCGCCTTCAACGGCAAGCGCATCAATCTGCCCATCGTTGGCGGGCTGGCCGAGAAGCAGGCCAACCGGTAGCTTACCTCCCGGCCAGGGCAAACCTGAAACGGTCCCCGCGCGGGGGCTGACTTGCATTTGCCCTCTATGAGCTTTTTTCTCGCTGCAGACAACAATCCGCGCACTCTCGCAGAAATCCCGCTTGACAATTTCGTGCATTGGGGCTTTCCTTATCTCGTTCCATCTTTACGCCCAACTTGCGCATCGGCACCCCGGGATCGTGCCCTTTTTGCTCGCCCGGGCTTGAGCGTGATGCATCCGGTTCCGCAGTAGAGTCTCAACCCCAAAGGAGCTACGGTGTCTGAAACCAATCAATCTGGCATCTCTGACAACGTCGTCGGCGCAATCGCCTACATCACCTTTGTTCCGGCGATTGTTTTCCTGGTCCTCCCGCCTTACAATGCGAGTCCCTACGTACGCTTCCACGCCTGGCAGTCCATTTTTATCAACGTTGCGGCGGTCGTCGTCAGCATCGTTCTGAGCATTGTCCTGGCGTTTAACGTATATTTGGGATCCGCCGCTGTTGTCTTTCTTGCCCTCACTTGGCTAATCTGGATTTTCTGGATCCTCATATGGATCTTGTGTGCGGTCAATGCTTTGAACGGCAAGCGCTTCAAGCTCCCGATTATCGGCGCCCCCGCCGAGAAGCTGGCCAACAAGTAACCAGTTCCTTGCCACAACCATCGAGACGGCCTCCGTTCGGAGGCCGTTCCTGCATTCGCTTCTCCTGCCAGGGAATTTCCTCGCCACAGACATCAATCCGCGCTCCCTCGCAGAAATTCCGCTTGACAATCGTCTGCGCTACCGTTTTCTCTTATCTCGTCTCAAGTCCTCGCCTTCAGCACAAGAGTTTTCCGGATTTTCCCCGGTTTGCTGAGTCCGGGCAAGGCGCGAAGCACTCGTTGCAAGCAGTCCATTCTCAACCACGAAAGGAATCACTATGTCCGAACCGAATCCGTCTGGCCTCTCTGACAATGCCGTTGGCGCAATCGCTTACCTCACGCCCGTTCCGGCAATCGCGTTCCTGGTCCTTGTTCCCTACAAGAAGAGCTCCTTTGTCCGCTTCCACGCTTGGCAATCCATCTTGCTAACCTTTGTTGCGGTGATCATCAACTATGTGCTGAATTTTGTCTTTGAGTCCAGCGGAGTGCTTGGGGCACGCCTTTTTGTGCCCGTCACAGTGCTCATCTTGCTCTTCTGGTTGTTACTGTGGATTCTTTGCGCGCTCAAGGCAGTGAACGGCAAGCGTTTCAAGCTGCCCATCATCGGCGCCCTCGCCGAGAAGCAGGCCAACGGGTAACACCCCGAGGGCCACAGCAAGCACGAGGAAGGCCTCCACGCGGCCGTCGTGCACTCTTTTCGATACGTTACCTTGCGGTTAGCAACTCCTCCAGCGTTCCGCTTTGTCACGAATCAGGGCAAATCATCGCAATAGCTTGAACTCAACCTCAAAGGAGCTACCGTGTCCGAATCCACGCAACCTGATCCCAACCAGTCCAACGCGCAGTCCGGCCTCACCGACAATGCTGCCGGAGCACTGGCCTACGTCACGTTCATCCCGGCGATCATCTTCCTGATCGTCGAGCCCTTTAACAAGAACTCCTACGTGCGTTTCCACTCCTGGCAGTCCATCTTCCTGAGCATTGCCGCCATCGCCGCCAACGTCGTGCTCACGGTCATTCCCATTGTCGGATGGATACTCATCCCGTTTGTCGGCCTGGGGTTCCTTGTGATTTGGGTGATTGTCCTGATCAAGGCTTTGAATGGCCAGCGCTTCAAGCTGCCGTTTATCGGCAACCTGGCGGAAAAGCAAGCAGGCTCCCAGGGCTTCTAAGCCTCACCGCTTGTGGCGCTGGGGACCGTGAGGCCTCAGTGCCACTTGCCTTTTTTCCCGAACCGCTTCTTCGCCTTTGATCCTGGCGCGGCGGCGTCCATGCGCTTGCTTTTCTTCGGCCTAGGCGGGGACTTGGCGGCCTTCTTGCCGGATAGCGGCAGGCCTTCCTCCACAATCGAGAACTGAAGTTTGCGTTCCTGGGCCAGAATGCGGTCGAGGATCACCTGCACCCGGTCGCCGGCGCGGAAGCGGCGGCCGGTGCGCTCGCCGATAATCTCGTGGGTGTTCTCGCGCCAGGTATAGCGGTCGTCGCGCAGCGAATCGATGGGCACCAGCCCCTCGACGAAGAGGTCGGTCAACTCGACAAACAGCCCGAATTTGGCCGGGTTCAGCACCAGGGCGGCAAACTCCTCGCCCACCCGGTCCTGCATGAAGCGAACCTTCTTCCATTCGACCAGTTCCCGCTCGGCCTCGGCGGCGCGGCGCTCGGTCAGGCTGGTCTCCTCGGCGATCTGCGCCAGTTCGGCCTCCGGAATCGGCGGCTCCCCAGCGAAAATCCCTCCCACTGGGTGCCCCACCCTCGCCGCGTTCTTGTCTTTGCGGCTAGGGTGGGAAAACGTACCGCTCGACTGCCCGCCTTCATTCGGATGCGTCCACGGCGAGCTGTGGCGGCCCACGGCCACTGCGCCCTCGCCGCTAACGCCCTCCCGCAGCAGCGCCTTCGTAATGCGATGCACAATCAGGTCCGGGTAGCGCCGAATGGGTGAGGTGAAGTGCGTGTAGCTAGGCGCGGCCAGCGCAAAGTGGCCTTCATTGATCTCGGAGTAGCGCGCCTGCTTGAGCGAGCGCAGCATCAGGTAGCTGAGAATCCGCTCCTCCGGCTTGCCCTCGATGCGGGAGGCAAGCTTCTGATACATGCGCGGCGTGACGGGAATGTCTTCGGGCACCTCGTGCATCCGGGGATTGCGCCCGCGGCCGTGGGCGTCTCGCCGCTCGCCGCGGGTCTGGATGCGCTTGACCGGCAGAGCGCCGAGGCCGAGCGAGTAGCCGAAGCTGGCGGCCAGCTCCTCAAACTGGACCACACGGCGCGGTTCCGGCTTCTCGTGGATGCGGTAAAGCGACGGCGCCCCCAGGTCTTCAAGCCAGGTGGCCACGCACTCGTTGGCCGCCAGCATGAACTCCTCGATCAGCCGGTTGGCCCAGGTGCGCTCGGCGCGGGTTATGCCGTGCATCTGGCCTTGCTCGTCGAACTCGATCACCGGCTCGGGCAGGTCGAAGTCGATGCTGCCCCGCTCCTCGCGGCGCTTGTTCATCAGCCCGGCCAGCAGGCGCATCCGTTCGAACTCAGGGACGAGCGCGGCGTGGCGCGCGCGGGCCTCGGCGTCGCCTTCGAGGCGCTTCCGCGCTTTTCCGTTTTGGTTGAGATTTTCGTTTTGGCCAAGGATTTCGGTCACTTCTGTATAAGTCATCCGCGCGGCGGAGCGAATGACGCCTTCGACGATCTCGTAGCTCTCGATGCGGCCGGTGGAATCGAGTTGCATGATGCAGCTCAGAACGAGCCGGTCCTCACCGGGGCGCAGGCTGCAGATGCCGGTAGAAAGTTCCTGCGGCAGCATGGGAATGGCGCGATCGGGAAAGTAGACGCTGGTTCCGCGCAGCCGCGCCTCCAGGTCGAGGTCCGTCCCCTCGCGCACATACTCGGCTACGTCGGCGATATGCACCTGCAGCTCGTAGCCGCCGCCTTCGCGCTCGGTCACCAGCACCGCGTCGTCGAAGTCGCGGGCCGTCTCGCCGTCGATGGTCACGATAGGCAGCGAACGAAAATCGCGCCGGGTTGCAATTTCCTCCTCGTCCAGGTGAGCCACGCTGCGCGCTTCGGCCAGAACTTTCTCTGGAAAAACCCGCGGCAACTGGTGCTTGCGGATCATCATTTCGACATCCACGCCGAAGTCGTCCGGATCTCCCAGCACCTCGATCACCCGGCCAACCGGCGGCCGCGTTGGCGTGGGCCAGCTGGTGATTTCAACGTCGACCACCAGCCCTTCCAGATCGTCGTGCACTGCGCCAGCCGTGGCTTCACTGCCGAGTACGCGGTGCGGCGTGGCTGCTTCGCTGGCCACAGGAAGCTCCTGCCCGGCGGGGATCAGAATGGGCTGCGTCATCCGCTCGTCGAACGGCACAACTGTGTGTCCCGGCTCGCGGTCGTATCGCGCATAGTGGAAGACGCCGACCACGGTGGGGTTGCGGCGCTCCAGCACGCGAACAATGCGGCCCATCCTGCGCCCATCGGCCTTGGGAGGGTCCAGTTCCACCAGCACCTGGTCGCCCTGCATGGCGCCGTTGATCTCGTCGGGGGGGATGAAGATGTCTTCCTGGGGCGAATTCGTCTGGGAGGCCTGCCGCGCTTCCGCCACGGCGGACCTTCGGTTGGGCCGCACAAAGCCGTAGCCGTCGCGATGCAGGTCCAGCCGCCCGGCAGCCAGGTTGTCGCGCGTGCCAAGCGGCTTTGGAATGCTCCAGTGCTCGCGATCCAGCTTGGTCAGCTCACCGCGCGCGGTCAGCCGGGCCAGTTGCTCCAGCAGCAGGCGCCGCTCCCGTCCGCCGCCCAGGCTCAGTTCGCGGACCAATTGCTTGTATCCGGCCTTTCCGCCGGCAGAGCGGGCAATCCGCGCCACCAGTTCACGATCGGTCATAGCTCAAGAGTAGGCTATTGGCAGGCCTGTATGCAGCACCTGGCCTTGCCGCACCGCGCGGCAAAGAGTGGAATGCGACTTTGCTTTCCGCCGGCCTGCCGCATTGTTGTCACAGTTGGCAACCGGTCGCTCGGGTGCAGCCGTGTACTCGATAAAACCGCGCGCGCTGTCTAAAAATAACGGGGACGCAATATCCTGAGCGGACCGCAAAGAGTAGACTCCTAGTTGTGGCCGTAAGCGGGGTCGCCGAAGGCAGATTGCCCGGCTGTCCGCACATTCAGATTCTTGGGTCCACGGCAATGGCCCTGCCTTACCAGCCCAGTCCCTCCAGGACAGAAAAGGAAACACCGTGAGCGCTATGTGGAAACCCAGCCAATCCGGACCGATTACCCTTACCCCTCCACCGGAGCCGTCCCGCCCCGTGCCGCCAGCACCGGCCCCTGAATCCGCCGGCCGCTCCCCGGTTTCGGCCGGCGACCAGGCCACCATCGGCAAAGGGCTGTTCGTCAAGGGTGAAATCACCGGCTCAGAGTCGCTGTTTATCGACGGCAAAGTCGAGGGCAGCATCAACCTTCCCGGCAACCGCGTCACCGTGGGCCGCAACGGCCAGGTAGCGGCAAGCATCAACGCCCGCGAGTTCGTGGTCCTGGGCAAGGTTCGCGGCAATGTCACCGCCACGGACCGCGTGGACATCCGTGGCGAGGGCTCTCTGAGCGGTGACGTGACCGCGGCTCGCATCAGCATCGAGGATGGCGCCTTCTTCAAGGGCGGCATCGACATTCGCAAGGCCGAAACCAGGCCGACAGCCGCAGTTGCGCCGGAACCGCCCAAACCGGTCCAGTTGTAGTTGCGTCTCAGGCCCCTGCCCAACACAAGCGCCCCCGGCGATATGGGGGCGTTTGTGTCTGTTGAGGGATGGCAGCTGTTGGCCGGTCTGTCCGAACGGCAAATAGGCGTGCTTCCGACCCGCTACGCAGACCGTTCAGCCCAGACCCAGCCGCCTCATCGTCACCCTGGGCAGCGCCGATCCGGTCTTTTCCAGCACCCATTTCACCACGGCCATCCAAAGCGCCGTCCCGGCCAGCAGCACCGCCAGGTCGATCCAGTAAACCTGACCCGGAGAAATTCTGTGCAACACGCCGCCCACGGCTCCGAACAGCACCCCAACCCCAGCGCCGCTCCCAACCGCCGCCAACAGGCACCGGCCCATCTCCGCATAGTCCAGGCTCGCCAGCGAAACCATGCGCCGCCGGTGAAGCAGCACGGCCAACACCACGGTTTGCAGAGCAATGCCGAGGTCGGAGGCGACGGCCAGCCCGATGGCTCCGTACCCGTGAAAAAGCGAGTAATAGATGGGCAGCGAGACCAGTGTCACCACCGTTCCGGCGGCCATGGGAAGAAACATATTTCCGGCGGCATAAAAAGCGCGTGAATAGATGGCCTGCGCCGACCACAAAAACAAGCTGATGGAGAAGATTGCAAAATAGCCGGCGCACTCTCGCGCATCGATCAGGGAAAAACGCCCGCCCATGAACAGCAGTTCCACCAGCGGCACGGCCAGCGCCACCATGGCCGAAGCCGTCAGCAACCCCAGCGAGGCCACGCGCGAGACGGAGTCGGCCACGCCGGTGGCAAATTCGTAGTGGCGCTGTTTGGTCCACAGGCTGGCGAAAAAGGGCATGGAGGCCACGCCGGCCGCCTGGGCCAGCATGGCCATGGGCGCGGTAAAGAGCTGCTTGGCATAGGTCATCAGCGAGACCGCGCCGTCTGTCTTTGAAGCAAAGTGGGCGATGATCCAGCTATCGGCGCTCACCAGCGAAACCCCCACCATCAGCGGAAGCGAGAGCCGCACCCATTCGCGCAGGCCAGGGTCGCGCCAGTCGAGCAGGAAGCGGTAGCGCGTGCCCGCCCGCCGGGCGAAGAACGCGTTCAACAGAAACGGGCCCAGAAAGGCCCCGCCCAACGTGCCGATGGCCAGCGAAGAGACGCCCAGCCGCTTGACCAGCAGGAGGCCGCCCACAATTGTACCAAGGTTGTAGATTAACGGCGCCACGGCCTGCACGCTGAACTGCTTGCGCACCAGCAAAACCGCGCCAAAGACGCCGCCGGCAAAGAAGCACAACTGCGCGGG
>PMYL01000033.1:52519-54802 GCA_003170825.1 Acidobacteriaceae bacterium | reverse complement strand
GTCGTCAGAGAGTATTTAGCCTTACGGGATGGTCCCCGTAGCTTCTCGCAGGGTTTCTCGTGCCCCGCGATACTCAGGTACCAGCTTCGAGTCCGGATTGTTTTCGCCTACGTGGCTATCACACTCTATGGCCCCTCTTTCCAGAGGGCTTCGACTAACAACCGGATTGGTAACTCTACTATTGCTGGCCCTACAACCCCTGTGTCACCCGAAGGTGAAGCAGGTTTAGGCTGATGCGATTTCGCTCGCCACTACTTTCGCAATCGAGGTTTCTTTCTTTTCCTCCAGGTACTGAGATGGTTCACTTCCCTGGGTTTGCTCGCACCCGACTATGGATTCATCGGGCCGTACGGGGGTTTTACCCCCGTGGGTTTCCCCATTCAGAAATCCCCGGATCAAAGCCTGCTTGCGGCTCCCCGAGGCTTATCGCAGCTTGCCACGTCTTTCATCGCCGTCTTCTGCCAAGGCATCCACCATGCGCCCTTAGTAGCTTGACCACAAAATTTACTCAGCACACTGGTCGGCCTTCGGCCTCCGGCTATTAGCTTTTGGCTTTTAGCTTTTGGCTTGAACCTTCCAACACACCGAAGAAACTTCGTAGCGCCATCCTGCTCATCGCACGCTTAGACACGGTATCCGCAGCGCCAACGGCGGATCCCTCGCTTCTCTCGGGATGACGATCCGGGTAGGAGCGTCAATCGATTGAAGAAGTCTTACGTACACCAGCAGAAATTGCGGCACTCATAAAAATTTACTTCGCCTTGTAATTTGCCCAATCTATTCAGTTGTCAAAGTTCGTCCTCACCAGCTTGCGCTGGCTACCCCGCCTGAGCGGGTATGGGTTTTTTCCAACCCAATATTCGACGCCAAAGAGTTGTCGCATTTGGCGTCCAATATTAAGTTGACTTGGTGGAGCTGACCGGGATCGAACCGGTGGCCTCCTGGTTGCAAACCAGGCGCTCTCCCAGCTGAGCTACAGCCCCTTGAACCCAGCTCTTAGCACTTAGCTTTTAGCAATTAGCCAAACCGATTCGGTTCAAGCTAACGGCTAAGCGCTAACGGCTGATTCTGGTGGGCCTGGGTAGAGTTGAACTACCGACCTCACCCTTATCAGGGGTGCGCTCTAGCCACCTGAGCTACAGGCCCGGTTTCCCGATTGTACTCCCTGAGCCCGGTGCAGCGGGGCTCTTAGCTTTTAGCCTTTAGCTCTTAGCCAAACCGATTCGGTTTAGCTAGAAGCCAAGAGCTAATAGCCAAAAGCTCGATTATTTTCGAGGAAAAGGTTGAACGCGCGACCAGGCTAAGCCCAGTCTGACTATTGTGATCAAATGCTCGAGCAAGAGAGGTCTGAACATAAGCTCCCTCGCATCTTCTCAGGTTAGTTTGAAGACTTGAGGGGTACATAGCAACAATCTTGTGCAACTGCTCCGCTGCGCCAAAAGCGGGCGCTTCGGAGTCCCCGAAGGGAGTGCAAAAGTGCTATGACGTTCTCTCTTAGAAAGGAGGTGATCCAGCCGCAGGTTCTCCTACGGCTACCTTGTTACGACTTCACCCCAATCATGAGCCATACCTTGGACGGCTGCTTCCCTTGCGGGTTGGCACACCGGCTTCTAGTGCAGCCCACTTTCGTGATGTGACGGGCGGTGTGTACAAGGCCCGGGAACGTATTCACCGCAGCGTTCTGATCTGCGATTACTAGCGATTCCNNGCCGGCTTTTTCCGATTAGCTCCACCTTGCGGCTTTGCGACGGTTTGTACCGACCATTGTAGCACGTGTGTAGCCCTGGACATAAAGGCCATGAGGACTTGACGTCATCCCCACCTTCCTCCCCGTTATCCGGGGCGGTTTCACTAGAGTGCTCGGCATTACCCGGTGGCAACTAGGGATGAGGGTTGCGCTCGTTGCGGGACTTAACCCAACATCTCACGACACGAGCTGACGACAGCCATGCAGCACCTATACAGCAGTCTCTTGCGAGAAAAGGATATTTCTACCCCGGTCTCCTGCATTTCGAGCCCAGGTAAGGTTCTTCGCGTTGCGTCGAATTGAACCACATGCTCCACCGCTTGTGCGGGCCCCCGTCAATTCCTTTGAGTTTCAGCCTTGCGACCGTACTCCCCAGGCGGATTGCTTAACGCGTTAGCTACGGCACGGCGGGATTGGGTACCCGTCACACCAAGCAATCATCGTTTAGGGCTAGGACTACCAGGGTATCTAATCCTGTTTGCTCCCCTAGCTTTCGTGCATCAGCGTCAGTTGTGGTCCAGTGAGCCGCTTTCGCC
>PMYL01000033.1:0-52454 GCA_003170825.1 Acidobacteriaceae bacterium | reverse complement strand
CAATAATTCCGAACAACGCTCGCCCCCCTCGTATTACCGCGGCTGCTGGCACGAAGTTAGCCGGGGCTTCTTCTTCCGGTACCGTCATTATCGTCCCGATCGAAAGGAGTTTACGTACCGAAGTACTTCATCCTCCACGCGGCGTTGCTGCGTCAGGGTTTCCCCCATTGCGCAAAATTCCCCACTGCTGCCTCCCGTAGGAGTCTGGACCGTGTTTCAGTTCCAGTGTGTCCGTGCGCCCTCTCAGGCCGGATACCGATCACAGTCTTGGTGGGCCATTACCCCGCCAACTAACTAATCGGCCGCGACCCCCTCCTTAAGCGAATTGCTCCTTTGACCCGTAGGTATTATGCGGTATTAGCCCAGGTTTCCCTAGGTTATCCCCCACTCAAGGGTAGGTTAGTCACGTGTTACTCACCCGTGCGCCACTTTACTCATGGATTGCTCCACTTTCTCGTTCGACTTGCATGTGTTAGGCACGCCGCCAGCGTTGATTCTGAGCCAGGATCAAACTCTCGTTTGAAACCTGATGTCACACCTCGCTGACGGAGGTCAGCTTGGTGCGACCGCGCCAACACATCCGAAGATATGCGGCGCCTTACCTTGTGAGAATGATCAAGCCAAACCTGATCGCATCTCACGACTGGCACGTTCAACCATTTTGTCAAAGATCCTTGCGGCTTATCCGCCTGAGCGGGGCCGTTTGGATCGAGGCCCAGGCCGTGAAGCCGGGGTGTCCTCGAACTTGTTGCGCGCGCCGAATTTGCGTTTTACAGCATCTCCCGGCGTTTTTGCGCGAACCTTTTAAGATTACTAAACTTTCGCCTTCGAGTCAAGCTCGGTCTTTTCTTTGCCTGAGGCCGCTCAAACTCGTTGTTGGCGGACAAGTTCCTCGTTGCGAATTCAGACCGGCCGAGAAGGGAAAAGTTACCTTCAAAAGCGTCGCGCAGCGCAAAATATCAAAGAGCGGCCAGCAAAACGCGCCCGAGCCGATAGGGCTCGCAGGAGTTCAACTCCTGGGTCGTGCAATGGCTTGTTCTCTGCGGGACTCCCTACAGGGGTTCAGGGGTACACATGTGCGCACCTCGCCTGACCCAACGAACCAGCTTCCCACTTCCCTCAACGGGGCAGGCCACACGGCCACCGGGAGGCTCCACTGCTCATCTCGAACTTCCAAAGAGTAGCACACGCCACCCTTTATTGCAAACTTTACCTGCGAGTGGCGCCCGGCTGAACCGTGCCCACCCTGCTTGCAACCTCACGAGAATAGCAACCCGCCAGCCGGATTGCAAGCCCGCAGCCTGTGGAAAGCCGGGCTCCGCGGGAAAAACCCGGCGTCAGTGCCCGGCTTCAGTGCCTGGGAATCAGGCCCAGGTCGGTGAGGCCGTTGACGAAGAACTGCATGGCCAGGGCCACCAGCAGCAGCCCCATGATGCGCACCAGGATGCGGATGCCGGTTTCGCCCATCACCTGGCGCACTCGCCCCGCACCGGCCAGCACCCAGTAGCTGATCAGGCTGGTCAGCGTGATCGAGCCCAGAATGGCGCCCATCTCCCAATGCCAGAGGCTGGGCACCTGGCCCACCAGCACCATCACCGACGAGATGGCGCCAGGGCCGGCCAGCATCGGTATCCCCAGCGGCACAATCCCGGCGTCCTCTTTGACGGCGGCCTCTTCGGTGTCGCCGTGGGTCTCCTGCGTAGGCGAGCGCCTGGCCTCCAGCATGTCCAGGCCTATCAGCAATAGAATCAATCCGCCAGCCACTTCAAATGCAGCCAGCGTGATGCCGAACATCCTGAAAATTAGTTGCCCGCCCACGGCAAAGCCGGTGAGCACGATGAAGCAGGTGAGCGCGCCCTTGCGCGCCATCCGTCTGCGGCGCGGCGGATCGGCGCTCGCGGTAATGGCCAGAAATGAGGGGATGGCGGCGAAGGGATCGACCAGAAAGAAGATCGAACTCAGCGCCAGCAGCGAGAAGCGCACAATGGGCGCGGTGCTCAACTGGTTCAACGCCGCCGCCGCTGGATTGGTCCAGATCATCTCTTGAGGCTAGAACATTTAGGCCAGACTGGCCACACGGAAGTGGGCGTTGAGGCCGACGTTCCGGCTCTGCAACGTGTGGATACGGGAATGCACACAATTTTGAGCTTTTTGGAAACTGGAGGGAGCAGGGGTCTTCAGACCCCTGAAAATGCGGCTCAATCCACGGGCTTTAGCCCCGGGCCTTTTTTTCTTCTGCCGGAATGCAACATGGGGAGCGAGAGACCCGAAAAGCCTCCTCCGGGGCTGAAGCCCCGTTTAGACCGGGATCATTTCAAGGGTCTAAAGACCCCTGCTCCCTCCGTCAGGAGTGGACAAACCCCCATCCACAAGATTTTAGAAATCAACCCACGCGGCGAAGCCGCGCTCAAATCCTTCCCTACCCTCCCCAAAAAGCTGTCATCCTGAGCGAAGCGCAGCGAAGTCGAAGGACCTGCTTTTGCTTTTCGGCGCTTCAACGGTCACTAGCCGGTAGGCCGGGGTTTCAACCCCGGCACAAACCCATCCACAAGATTTTAGAAATCAACCCACGCGGCAAAGCCGCGCGGCGTTCATTATCTTCGAAGCATCCTAGCCTCAGAATCCCTACTTCGCTTCTGGGCCAGTTCGGTTATCATGATTCCGATCTCTATTCAGTCTGCATCGATCTCCTGAAATCCCACTCGGAGGTGATTTGGCGATGGCCTTGGACACTACCAGCGCATGGACGAAACCGGCATTCCGCGTCACCGCTGCAGCATGTGGGTCATTTCTTGCCGGACCCCTTGGATGCGCGACGGGGGCATTCCTTGGCGGGATGCTCGGGGATATCTTCGGGAAGTCGGCAGCGGATTTTGTAGCATCCTGCGCGGAGAAGTTCGGAGAATCTGCCGCCGAAAAGCTCCTCGGCCCCCGGTTTGACTCGCTCGCCAACAAATTCAAAGCGCACTCAAGAGAGATCGAAAAGGTCTATCGCGAAGCCCTCCGTGAGTCGCTGGTCACAGTTCACTCCCAAGTGGGCAAGGAGTTTGAAGACTGGTTTGAAAACTGGGACGCCTGCCTTAAATCCTCCGAGCCGCTGGACCTCGAACAGGTTCAACCGGGAGAGCTTGTCTCCCAGAATCTCGATGCAATCCTCTGCCGCACCATGCAACGCCTCGACGCCCAAGGCCAGAGGCGCAAAACCGGGAACCTATCGCTTCTGCAAGGCGAATACCGGCCTTTGCCCGACGAACTTGCTGCCCAGATCGAAAGTCTCTTACCCGAGCATTTCCGCGAGAGCTTCCGCTCGATCATAGTCAGGGACGAGTACAAACAAGCCTGGAAAGAGGCCCAGCAATCCTTCCAGGAATGGCTGAGCGCCACAATTGTCCATATCGATGCGCAGTTGACCGCTTTGAAGCAGGTCGTTGACAACGAATTCCAAGAGGTGCTCCGAGTCATTGATGCCTCCTTCCTCGAGAAACAGAGGGAGGGAGAAACCACCCGGTTTCTGAGCATCTCCAGAGGCGACTGGAAGCTGGTTGCGCAACGGGGAGGCATTGAGCGAGACCTGGCGCGGGAAGTTACAGACAGGCTCATCCAGGCTCACTCCGAAAAAGCCGCCCTGCAAATCATTCGCGGCGAACCTGGTTCCGGTAAAACCACGCTTCTTCTGCAGATTGGCGCACAACTTGTCGCAGCCGGACGCGCCGTCGTTGAGGTTCAAGGAGGCTCTTCGCTCGATAAATTCAGATATTTTGCCACGAAGCTGTCCAAGAGCGCACAAGGGCGACTGTACATACTCATCGACGACATCTACCGGGATGAGGATCAGGCCGCTCTGATTGTCGAAGTTCTTTCAAATCTCGGTGAGCTCTTGCCGATTACGATCATCGCCACGACGCCCAGCTTCGCCGACCGCACCAAGTCCATTCGCACAAGCAGCTATCTGGATATTCTTGATGCTGTTTCGCCCGATAATCTTACGGACAATGAGATCGACCAACTCCGCAAAATGCCCGGAGTTGCCGAGTTGAGTCCAAAGCGGTTCAACGAGCTGTCAAAAACACGCAGAATCTTGGTTGCGATGTTACAGCTTACCGAAGGAAAGCCAATCGATCAAATCCTTTCAGACACCGCACAACACCTTAAGAAAAACTTCCCAGACACCTACAAGGCATGGGGAATCGTAGTTGTCTTCAACGCATACGGCCTTCATATCCCCAGCCTCCTATTGGACGGTATACTCGACAAGCCATACTTCAGTGATTCGCTTCTCACAACTCCAGCGAAAGTTGGAAGCGAAGGCATCATCTTTCCATCCTCTTCTCGTTTCAAAAATAGCTGGTTCGCCGGTCATATACTTATTGCTCAGTTCGCCTTGAAGGTTGCGTTCGCCGACACGATTCGGCGCACTTTTTTAGCCGCGGTTCGAACCGCTTCACTTTCAGACCCGGAGCACAGCGTCTTCTTAGGATATATGCTCCGAGTGCTAAGTTCTGGATCACGCAGCATCCCTGCCGAACTTACGCTGGCAACCGAACTCTTTCGCTCTAATGAAGAAAAGATTCGCAATCTGGCGATTTCTGTTCCTGAAGCCATGGAAGACTGGGCAATGGCGTTTCGCAATCTAGGCCAGAGAGACATGGCCGAGCAGTGCCTTCTTAGCGCCAAACCAACTAATCCCACCGTCGCTCAAGGTGTAGCCAGCGGTCTCGAACAACTCGGAAAGGCGCGCGAGGCGATCGATACGGCTGTGAGATGGTGCGACTCACATCCGGACGATACTTACGTTCGTACATTTTATCTCGGCTTGGTAGAACGACAAGGCACATCCAAAAACGTGAAGGATGCGATTGAACAAACAGCTATATGGCTGGATCGGCACGATGACGATTCGTCAGTCCGCACTGCTTTTCTCGATTTAGTAGAACAAAAAGGTACACCCCAAGACGTAAAGGATGCAATTGAACAGACCGCTATATGGCTGGATGCGGATAAACATGCTGACGTTATCAGCGTTCGCGAATTCTATCTCGGCCTGATAGAGCGCCGAGGCACAACTTCAGAGGTGATCGGGGCGCTTGCTATGACCGAGGAATGGTTGGCGCAGTACAATGAGGATACAAACGTCCGTACAGCTTATCTCGGCATTATTGAACACCGAGGTACAACCCCAGACGTGATGAAGGCAATTAGTAAGACTGCGGAATGGCTGGCAAAACATGATGACGCTGCTTATGTCCGGACGTTCTATCTCGGCCTGATAGAGCGCTGCGCGAAACACGACTTGGATAAGGCCACTGACGATACGGTTTGCTGGCTCAAGAAGCACCCAAAAGCAACCGATGTTTGGACTGCTTTGATTGCAATCCTGGTCCGCAACGGAAAGACGGATCGTGCAATTGAGATGACCTCGGCAGCGATAAAAGATAATCCCAAAGACCTAAACCTGTTAGAAAGATATCTGGATTTGATCGCATCGCAGGGGTCTGAAATGGAAGTCAAGAAGATTCTTGACGAGTTGGAAGTACGCTTCCCAAACAATAACGCCATCCCGCTCAGGCGGGCGCGTTGGCTTGCAGAAGTGGGAAGAACCGACGAAGCAGGGGTTGTTTTTACAAACCTGCTCAACAAGTTTCCGAATTGGACTGGCCTACACCATGCTTATGGCCGCTTTTTTCTCGACTTGCTGAAATGGGCGGAGGCAAGGAAGGAATTTCAAGCTGTTTTGAGACTTAACATAAAACATCAAATGGCACACGAAGGCAACGCCATGGCGCTTCGAGGACTCGCCGCACAAGAGCAGGAAGCTGGAATGTTCAAGATTGCTGGAAAGTATCTTCAGATGGCGGAGAATCACTTCCGCTCTGCAATCTTATGGGCAGAAAGGCAATTGGCTCCAGTTGCGAGATTTTATACTTCAGTTGGCTGGTTTTACCTGGATCAAGACCGCTTTGCAGAGGCGCTTTCTTCCTTCGACGCGGCAATCCGCGAAGCGCCCGAGCATTTTTCAAACTATTGGGGAAAAGGTTCCACCCTTCAACGGCTCGGAAGACCAGCTGAGGCGATTGTGGCTCTTGAAACCGCCCTGGCAAAAGCCCCCCAGCCCTTGGAATCTCCGGCGAAAGAAGAAATCCCGCGCCTCCTTGAGGAATGCAGGAAAGCTCTGGAGAATTGATCCCCTCTTCTCCGGCAATTCCCAGCCGCTCTACAATGAATTCTTGCTCCTTGAAGCCCAACGCGAGTTCTCCGCCCATCCCCACAGTCAGAGTAAACGCTGTAAATAATGCATTTTCATCGCCTTACGCCTGCATCCTGCCCTTTTTGAGCCTCTTCCACAAAATCACTGTTCAATTCTCTACAACCCTTTCATCCAATTCGGCACTTTTCCAGGTGCCAATTCGCAAAATTCGGTCCCCGGAAAGGTTAACCCTTCAAAAAAGTACAACCCTATCAGCGAACATTTGGAGTTTTTACGCACCGTTGAAGCAAACATTGGTCGCTTGCGCGGCGCCATGGAAGCGAACATTTCACGCTTGCGCAGGCGCCGCTTTGACCGGGCGGAAGAGCCACAGGAGCAGCAGCGAGAACAGCAGCCCGCCCACGGTGAACTTGAGCCAGACGGGGGCTTGCGACGGGGAGAAGAAGCCTTCCAGGCAGCCGGCGATGACCAGCAGGGGAATGATGCCGGAGACCAGTCGCGTGGCTTCGATGCCGCCGCGGGCAACCGATTCCTTCCAGCGCAGGGCGCCGGGAAAGAGCATGGCGTGGCCGAGGCGGAATCCGGCGGCTCCGGCGATAAGTATCGAAGGTAACTCGAGCGATCCGTGGGGCGCGACGAAGCTCCACAGAGCTATCGACATTCCGTACTGATGGCAGGCCGCGGCGATAACTCCCAGCATCATGCCGTTCTCAAGGAGGATGAAGAAGGTTCCCAGGCCGAAGACGATTCCGCCGGCGAAAGTTACAAAGCTCACGGATAGGTTGTTGGTCATGATGGCGCTGGTGGCCATGGGCGCAACGCTGACGATGGATTGGGTCCACATCTGGTGGCGCTCCATGGTGTCAATCATGGCCGGGCCGACGAAGTGGCGCATGAACTCCGGGCGGGCGTTGGTGACGGCGGCGCCGAGCAGGCCCCAGGCCACGGAAATCATCACCGAGGCCGCGACGTAGCCGATCTGGCGCTGGAAGATGGCCGGATACTCATCGCGCAGGAAGCGGAAAAGCGTGAGTAAATTCGTTTTTCTGCCGGAATAGATGATATGGTGGGCGCGAGCCAATAACTGATTCACATGCGCGGCATAAGTGCGCGCGGTCGAGTCCTGGCGGAGCACCGAGAGGTCCGCGGCGACCTGGCGGTAGAGCAGGGCCATCTCCCGCAGCTCCGCGCGGGAAAGCTGGCCGAGGCCGCTCAAGTCGGATTGGGCCAGCAGGGACGAGAGCCGGTCCCAGTGGGGCCGCCGCTTGAGAATCCACTGGTTGGAGAGGATTTGCGCCATGGACATGAGTACCGACCAGCTTAGCATCGAAACGCCGGAACTGGTGGCGATCGAGATGCCCCTGGCCGGCATCGGCAGCCGTTTTATCGCGCTGCTGGTGGATTACCTGATCTGGGGCGCCGGGTTTTTGGTGCTTTCGGTGCTTCTCGCCATCTTCCTTAAGCCGGGCAGCCTCGCCTTCACCGGAGTCCCCGAGCAATGGGCCATCGCGGCCGTCATCTTTATCATTTTTTTGCTCAACTGGGGCTACTTCACGCTGTTTGAGGCGTTCTGGAACGGACAGACTCCGGGCAAACGGGTGGCCAGGATTCGCGTCATCCAGCGCTCGGGGCGCGCCATCGGGCTGTTCGAGTCCATGGCGCGCAATCTTGTCCGCTATGTAGATCAGATTCCTTTCTTTTATGCGGTCGGCGTGATCGCGATGTTCGTCACCCGCCAGCACCAGCGGCTGGGCGACCTGGCTGCCGGAACCCTGGTGGTCAGGGATCGCGAGGTGGAGAGTCCCTTGTGGGGCGATTCGGGCGCGCGCACCTTCACCTCACAGATTTTTGCGCCCAGCGCCCCGGTCCCCGAGCCGCATACCGCCCTCACACTGCCCGCCACCGGCATCGCCAAACTCTCGGCGGCCGACCTGGGGGTGCTGGAAGGGTTCTTCTCGCGGCGGCTGGATATGAGCCTGTCCACCCGTCAGGCCCTGGCGCTGCGGATCGCTTCCGCCATCCAGGCAAAGTCCGGGCTGGAACCGCCCGCCGGCGCCAGCATCGAGACGTTTCTTGAGGCCACGGCGCGGCAATTGCGGGATCTTGCGCGTTTGCAATAGAGCACTAAATTCAATAGGGAATTTTCAGGCGCTTTTACAAGCCAGCTCTCGCCGGAGAGTTGTCCCGGTGTGAGGAAAACGCATGAGTTTTGCGATTTTTGCCGGGAACCCGTCTGGCGGCGCAACTTTGCCTCAGCAAGCGACGCCATGCGGGACTGGAATCTGTCTCGGGAATTCCGTTGTAATTCGATTATTTACATATATTTACAGGTGATGACGCGAGGAGTTGCCCGGATTTGGAAGGGGGCGGCTTAAATCCATCGAAAGTTGTACTTGACAACTGCCTCTCTCTGAGCATTAAATGTTTCGCGGCTCAGTGATAGGGATTTTGCGCGCAACGAACTTAAACGTTTGAGTGCAAGGATTCCAAAAAATGGAGAAGTCGGAATTTCTTCTTCCATTACACGGAGAAATCGGGCCGTTTCGAAGCCTGCGCGGGAGTCTTCATAGCCTGGGCAGACGGGCCTGAGGGAACGGATTGCCGGGATTCCGGTTTTATCCTGCCGGCTTCATACCTGATCGAAGGGGAAGCGATCGCAGTACGAAACACAAACAGAAACAAACTTGAAAAGGAAGGTCACATGAGACAAGCGAGATACAGGTTTTTCCTGTTGCCGTTGTTCTTCGTGCTGGCGTGCGCGGGAGTCTATGCGCAGGCCAATTCCGAGCTTGACGGCATCATCACAGACCAGACCGGAGCGGTGGTCTCGGGAGCGAAGGTTACGCTCGTCGATCCGGCTACCGCTTATACGCGCACCACGGTCAGCGGAGCGACCGGATTGTATGATATCAACGGTCTGAACCCCGGCAACTATAACCTGAGAGTCACGGCCAAGGGCTTCGAGTCGTTCGCGCAGAACGGCATCGTAATCAACGTGTCCTTGACGTTCCGCGTCGACGTTAAGCTCACAGTCGGCGCCGAAAACCAGACGGTTACCGTCACGGCCGACGCCCTGGCGGTGCAGACTGACTCCAACGTGCTGAGCACGCTGATCAGTTCCGAGCAGCTCACCGAAATCGCGGTAGAGAACAACAACATTGCCTCCATCGTGGCCCTGGGCCTGGGCGTAAGCAACAATATGCCCGACAGCAACCAGCCGATCGCCTTGAACGCCAGCTACGGCATCAGCGTGAACGGGCTAAAACCACAACACAACGTATATCTGATCGACGGCGGCGAGGCGTATGACCGCGGTTCCGGCGGCCAGATGAGCATCATGCCCTCAATGGAAGGCATCGCCGAGTTCGAGACGCTGGCCAGCAACTATCCTCCGGATTACGGCATCTCCTCCGGCGCCACCATCTCGCTGTCGCTGAAGAGCGGCACGCAGAGGTTCCACGGCTCGCTGTGGGAATTGAACCGCAACACGGATTACGACGCCAACTACTTCTTCGCCAAGAACTGCTCAACCGCAAACTGCGCCACACCGCGGCCGGCGACCCACTACAACATCTTCGGCGGCAACGTGGGCGGCCCGCTGTACATCCCTCACGCGTACAACAACGACAAGAAGAAGACCTTCTTCTTCTGGAACGAAGAGTGGCGCAAGATCATCACCGGAGCCGGCACCAACAAAACGCCGGCGATAAACCCGGGCGACATTCCGACGCTGGGCACGGATCTGCACTATGTTGCGCCGGCGTTTGCGGCCGGGAATAAAATTAACGTTCCCGGCGTGGGGGCTTCCTCGGCTTACCAAACGAACGTGCTGACGCCGCTGGGCTTGGTCCAAGGCGCCGCATCGGGAACGCCTGGCGGATTTGCGCTGGACGGCAGCGGAAACTCCATCATTCCGCATCAGTTGTTCGATGCGAATGGCGTGCTGTATCTCCGGTCAGGCATTGTGCCCTCGGCAAGTGCTGGCCAGGGCGGCTATAACGTATCCAATAACTCGGTTGCCGTCAATGTGCGCGACGATATTGTCCGCATCGACCACAAGGTCAACGACAAGTGGCAGATTCTGGGCCACTACATGCACGATACGGCGTCGGGCACCAACAACCTGCCTCTCCTGGGCTGGCTGTGGGCAAGCTACAACACCATCGGCAGCTCCTACCAAAACCCGGCCAACAGCGCGGCCATCAAGTTGAGCGGCGCCATCACGCCCAACCTGCTGATGGAAGCCGTTATCAACTACGACGGCAACAAGATCAACATTCACAACGTCCCTAACCCCACAGCCAACCCCGAAAAGCCGGCCGGCTGGAACACATTGCCCCTGATTAACAGCTTCGCCTTTACCAGAACGGCGATGCCGGGCATCACGGGCTTCGGCGGACCGTACTGGACCGCGGAAGACACCAGCACCGACCCCTATAGCAACGCGACCGCGGACTACGAGCCCAAGGTGGACATCTCGTACACCCAGGGCACGCACGCCATGAAGTTCGGGTTCAGCTACAACCGCTTCACCAAGAGACAGAACATCGGCGGCGATGAGCAGGGCGACTACGGCATGGGCCAGTACTCGAACGACGGCTTGATGGACATGCTGATGGGCATTCCGAACAGCTACAGCCAGGAGCAGGCCGCGCCTCAGCGCTACTACGTCAACCAGACGCCGTCGGCTTACATCATGGACAACTGGCACGTAACCTCGCGGATGACCTTGCAGTTGGGCATCCGCTACGACGCTTATCCGCATGCCTGGGAGCGCAAAAATCAGCTTGGCAACTTCGATCCTGACCTCTTCATTCCGAGTGCGGCCCCTGGTCTTGCTAACTGGACGGCTACCGGCACGATTTGCGACGCTCTTGATGCCACAACTCCGGGATCAGGTTGCACCCAAGCGTCGGGCGGCATCTTCACGACCCCCGGGGTAAACAATTCACCTGGAGTTCCCAGCCTGTTCTACCTGAACGGCATGGGCCTGGCGGGCGTGAACGGCTTCCCGAGAGGCCTGGTCAAGAACGACTACAAGACCTGGCAGCCTCGCCTCGGATTCTCCGAGGATATGTTCGGCAACGGCAAGACCGTTCTCCGCGGCGGCTTTGGCATCTTCTACGAGCGCGAGCAGGGCAACGACATTTACGACACGTCCGGCAACGCGCCCTTCTCCAACAACCCATCAGTCAATCAACCCAACTTCACCACGCCTGGATATAACTGGAATACCGGAACCACGATTGCGCCCAACTCTATTCCGGTCTTCGAGACCAGCGTCACCAGCATGGCGCATATCTACAAGGCGCCGGGCGATGCGCAGTACAGCCTGGGTGTGCAGCGCGAGCTGCTTCCCTCGCTCATCTGGATCGTCCAGTATGTGGGTAACTTCCAATGGCACCAGAGCGTCGATCGCGCGATCAACACTCTCCCGCTCTCCACGCCTATGGCCCTACGCGCCAAGGCGGGCACGGGCAGTGACGGCGGTAAACCAGGTGATGGCGGCTGGAACAGCTACGGCGGCGTCAACGCATGGCTTACCTATCCTGGCTATCAGAACATTCAGCAGGAGGAAACCACCACCAACGGCAACTACAACGGCTTCCAGACCAGTCTGCGCGCGCAGAACAAGTATGGCCTGAGCGGCGAAGTCGATTACACGTATTCGCACGCGATCGACATTCGCACCTCGGAACTCAATAACGGTCTGATCAGCGACCCCTTCAACATCAAGTATGACAAGGGTTCGGGCGATCTCGACCGGCGCCAGATTCTCAGCATCAACTACATCTACAAGCTGCCCCTCTTCGCCAAGAGCACGGGCCTTATCCACACGATCGCGGGCGGATGGGAAATTGCCGGCACCATTATGGACGAGTCGGGCACTACCAACATGCCTGGCCTTTCCAACGGCAGCGCCCACGACTACACGGGCCTTGTGCCAAACCTGAACAGCCTTCCCATCGCCAACCGTCCGAACACCACCGGAAAGACGAAGTACATCAAGAAGCTGAGTCCAACGACGAATTCGTGGTTCGACACGACCCAATTCTCCGCCCCGATCGATGCATGGGCAGGCGGAGCCAACCAGGGCTGGGGCAACACCAGCAAGGATGCGATTGTCGGCCCCAGGCGCGTGAACTTCACCACTTCACTGTACAAGTCGTTCGCGTTCGGCGAACGGGCTCACTTCGACCTCAAGTTCGAGTCGTTCAACACCTTCAACCACACCCAGCCGACCGGCGTAAACGCGTCGTTTGGATCTAGCAACTTCGGCCAGATCACCGGCACCGCTGATCCCCGCATACTCCAACTGGCCGGCAAGTTCGTCTTCTAAACTCAACCCTCAACCGGGGCGCGGCAGGCAATCCCTGCCGCGCCCCTTTTCTTTTGCTCCTGGAATTGCTCACAAGCCCCGCCCGGCGAGAGAATCAAGCAGAAATCGTTTAGCATGACAGTAGGGAGCGAGAAGGGACGCGCGTGAAAGGGCTTCTTCAACTCGGCATCGGCCTGGGCCTGGCGCTGGCGGCCGCCCACTGCGCGGGGCAGACGGCAACGGCTCCGGACAGTCAGCGGCAAACGGCGCTTGCGCTGGAGCAGGAGGGCAGGAATCCCGAGGCTGAGGCCGCATGGCACGCGGTTCTGAAGACTCACCCATCGAGCCCGGAGGCGTACGCCCACCTTGGGCTGCTGGAAGCGCGCCAGGAGCACTATACAGAGGCCGTGCCGCTGTATCGCAAGGCCCTGACGCTGGGCCCGCAGATTCCCGGCGTGCGGTTCAACCTGGGCCTCGCGCTGTTCAAAGGCGGCGAACCGAAGAAGGCGATTCAGGAATTCAGCCTGCTGCTCAAGAACGCGCCGCCCTCTTCACCCGAGGCCCAGCATCTGACGATCCTGATCGGGATGGCCCATTATGGGCTGGCGGAGTACGCGGAAGCCGTTCCTTACCTGAAGGAGGCAGCGGCCCATGATGCGCAGAATCCGCCCTTGCTCCTGTCCCTGGCGCACAGTTGCCTATGGTCCAAACAGTACCAATGCGTTCTGGATACCTATCACCAGATACTGATGCTGAATGCGGACTCTGCCGAGGCCGACATACTGGCCGGCGAAGCGCTGGACGAGCTGAAGGACAACGCCGGCGCCACGGAGCAGTTTCGCGCCGCGGTCAAGGCCGATCCCAAGTTGCCGAACGTGCACTTCGGCCTGGCCTACCTGTTGTGGACCCAGAAACGGTACCCGGAGGCGGCCAGCGAATTCAAGGCCGAGCTGGCCAACGACCCGGATCACATCCAGTCGATGCTCTACCTGGCTGATACGAATATGCAGTTGAACCAGATGGAAGACGCCAGGCCGTTATTGGAAAAGGTGGTGCGGCTTGCGCCTTCTTATGCTCTGGCTCATCTCGACCTGGGGATCCTGTACGCCGAGGACGACCGCAAGGACGATGCGCTGCGAGAACTGACTGCGGCAGAGAAGCTCAACCCGAGCGACGTAAGCGTCCATTGGCGGCTGGGGCGGCTTTACCGGGCGATGGGAAAGAAGGATGAGGCGAAGGCCGAGTTCGATAAAGCCAGCACCCTGAACAAGGCGGCCGACGAAGACCTCTACAAGAAGATCGCCAACGGCCACGCACGGCCGGCACAGGCACAGGAGCCGGCAGCGGCGCCGGCGGACAAATAATCGGTTCTAGTTTTGCTGGGCGTGGGATTCGATGAGTTTTTCTTGCGCGAGCAGTTCTGCCAGAGCCCTTTCCGGGCAGATGTGCCGGGCCTCCAGCCGGTCCAGCTCCTGCTCGCTCTCGACGGCAGAGGCGATGGTCATGAAGCAGTAGAGGCAGCGGGTGTTGTACGTCCCGTTCTCGTTTTGGGTGCGGCTATACATCGCTCCTCGAAAGTGCGCGAGATTTCACGATGCTAGCTGCCCTCGCGTTTCCCCGGCGTGATTCGCATCACCCGACTCTGTGATGTGCCGACTGGCTCTGCGCTGCTCCTGTCCGTCGAAATATGTCCTCCCATGGAAATATTTAGAGAGTTGTTCTCTGATTCGGGTTTCGCCGCAGTTGCCAGCAGGGGTTCTGGCCCGCCTGCGGGAAAAGGGACACCGAGCAGGACACGTCCTCGGAGCCGAGATAGTCGTACTCCAGCTTATTGTCCTTGAGCGGGACCGTCTGGAAGCGGTTGACGGTAACCGTGGACTTAGGCGAGCCACGCAGCCTGAAAATGGCCCAATCGCCTCCATAGGCAGCCACAAAACCCGCCACCAGCACCACCATCCCGCGCAGCAACCAACGCTTCATCCGGTTCCAGCCTTCCTTGAGCAAGCGGGATTCATCCTTGAGGGCCACGCCGGTCAGGTGCAGGCGGCGCGCCTCTGGCAGGCTCATTCGCATCATCGATTCATTAGAACTTTACCGATGCCGCGCGCGGCGAAATCCCGCTCAGTTCGGCGGCGCGGGCTTCAGCGTAGGCGGCGGCGCCCAGCAGGGCGGCGCGGCTTTCGAGGATGACGCGAACCGGCATGTTCACGAGCAACCGGCTGAGCCGGCCCTTGTCGGTGAAGGCTTTCATGAATGTGCCGTCCTTGAGCTTCTCCAGGATGCGGGGCGCGATGCCGCCGCCTACGTAGAGACCGCCCACCGACAGCACCTTGAGCGCCAGATTGCCCGCCTCGGCGCCATAGGCGGAGACGAACATATCCAGCGCCTTCTCGCAGATCTCGCTTTTTGCGGTCAGGGCCAGTTCAGTGATCACGGAGTTGGGGTCCGGGACGGCGGCGATGCGCTCGGCCAGCCAGGCCGGCTCTTCCATGCCGCGGACCTCGCGCAGGAACTCGTAGATGTTGGTCAGTCCCATGCCGCTGACGACGCGCTCATAGCTGACGCGCCCGTTGTACTTCTGCTTGAGGAAACGCAGCAGATCGATCTCGTCTTCGTTGCGCGGCGCGTAGTCCACATGGCCGCCCTCGGAGGGATAGGGAACATGACTGCGGCCGTTCCAGACCAGGAAGCCCTCGCCCATGCCGGTTCCAGCGGCGACCAGCGCGCGGTTGCCAATCTGGCTGGCGTCGCCCTCCGAGAGGGTGAAGATCTGGCCGTCGGAGAGTTCGGCAATGCCGTAGCCGTTGGCTTCGAGGTCGTTGATCAGGAAGACGTGGTCGATCACCAGCCCCGCGGCCAGCTCGCGGCTGTCCAGCGTCCAGGGCAGGTTGGTGAGCCGCAGACGGCCGTCGCGCACCGGTCCCGGAACGCCAAAACAGGCCGCGGTCACCTTGTCCGCGCCCAGAAACTCTTTTACGATCACTTCGAGTCCGGAATATTCTTTTGCCGGAAACTGTTTATCGCGGGTGTGCCTGAGTTTGCCATCGATAAAGTCATACAGCGCCAAATGGACCTTGGTGCCGCCTACATCCCCCGCCAGAATCATCGTTCCCTCTCCAAAAACCCACAGCCTTCCCCGTCTGTCGCGGGCAGAAGCGCGGCTGCGGCCTTATCCAGAATCAGTGTAAGTATACCGCTTGCGGGCCATATCAGTTGACTGGGCAGCCGTTCCGGGTCGCGCGGCCCGGTTAGAACTTCCTTCAAGATCGCCGCTTTATCCACCCCGGCGATGAGGAAGAAGACGGAACTTGCGTGGTTGATGACCGGCCAGGTAAGGGTGATGCGCCAGGTGTCTTTCCGCGGCACCTGGTTGGCCGTCACCAGCCGGCTCATTTCATGGATGGCCTGGGTGTGTGGAAAGAGCGAGGCAGTGTGGCCGTCCTCGCCCATGCCCAGCGCAACCAGGTCGAAGCGCGGACTCTCGGCGCCCTCCAGGTGGAAGCTGTTGCGCAGTTCCGACTCGTAGCGGGCGGCGGCGATTTCCGGCGCGAGCTCGCCCTCCATGCGGTGAATCTGTTCGGGCCGCAGCGGAACCTGGTCCAGCAGGGCCTCGCGAGTCATGCGATAGTTGCTTTCGGGGTGATCGGGAGGAACGATTCGTTCGTCGACCCAATAGAGGTCGAGCTGCTCCCAGGGCATGCGCCACCGCCAGGGCTGGTCGGGGTCGGCGAGCAACTCGAAGGCCGCCTTGGGGGTGGAGCCGCCGCTGATGGCGATCCGCACCCGTCCCCGGCCCGCGACGGCCTCTCCAGCCATCTCGACAAAATACTGCGCCGCCCGGCGCGCAAGGGCTGCCGGGTCCGGCTCCACGTAGTATTTGATCTTCAACTGCCTGCCGGCGCGCATGGGTGCCTCTTATCTAAGGTACACGGGTGCAGACGGCGCCTCACGAATTTTCATATGACGTTTGCGAGACGGATGAAAAACATCGATCCTGCACCATAACTGCCTTATCGCCCCAGGTAGACCCGGTACTGCTGCTCGATGATGCCGGCGGCGCGGGCCAGGGCCAGCTTGGACAGGTTGTACTGGAAGAGGCTTTCGACCAGGTTGCTCTGCGCCGAGGCCAGCGTTGCCTGCGCGGTGACCAGGGGCAGGTTGTCGTCCACGCCGGCGTTGACGCGGTCGGTTTCGTCGGAGAGGGCGCGAGTGGCCAGCTCGACGTTGGAGCGGGCGACCTCAACCAATTTGGCGGTGGCGTCCACGTCCAGCAGGGCGGAGCGCACCTGCTGGTCGATGTGGCCGCGGAGGTCGGCGAGTTGGGCGTCTACGGCGGACAACTGGGCCTGGGCGGTTTCCGCATCGCCGCACAGCTTGCCCTCGCGGAAGAGCGGCACGCTCAGAGTGCCAACGGCGGCAAAGTTTCCGTGTGAGCCGGCGCCGCCGACCTGGCTCACGCCGTAGTAGCCGCCGAAGCTGAGGCTGGGCAGCCGCTGGCTGCGAGAGGCGGAGTGGATGGCCTTGTATTCGACTTCCTGATTTTGCAGATTGAGGTAGTCCTGGCGATTTTGGTAGGCGACGGCGCGCACCTCTTCAGGGGTTTGCGCGGCCAGATCGTTGTAGGGGGCCGAGTCAGTGAGCACGATCTTCTGGCCGGGGTCGATGCCGATCTCGCGCTTGAGCAGGATCAGGTCCTTCTGGAGGCTGTTTTCGGCGGCGATCAGGGCCTGTTGCTGGGCCTGGAGTTCGACGCGCGCCCGCAGCTCATCCAGATTGGACGCGGTTCCGGCCTCATGCGCGGCGTGGGCCTGATTAAGCAGCACCTGGCCGGTCGCCTCCAGCGCTTTGGCGTTGTCCACCTCGCTGGCGGCGGCAATGGCATGCAGATAGGCTGCGGCCACCTGCTGGACGACCTCGCCGCGCGCCGACATTTTGGCGAACCAGGCCGCTTTCTCCGCCGCGCTGACCGCCTTGAAGCCTGCGATCACAGGGCCGGAGAAGAGCATCTGGCTGTAATGAATCTGCCCCTCGGTCAGGTCGTCGCGAGTGATTTCTGAGAAACCTGCGGGTATCTTGCCGCCGGGAAAGAGCGACGCGAACTCGGCGATTACGCGCGGCCCAAAGCCCATCGCGGCAAGGTTTTGCTGGTGGACGCCGAGGTCGCCGCCGACCGTGATGGTGGGCAGAAAGTTCTGCAGGGCCTCGTTCTTTTGCCCCTGAAACGACTTTTCGCCGTTCTCGGCTTCCTTCAGGCCAAGGTTGTTCTTGAGGCCGAGGCTGACGGCCTCGTCCAGAGAGAGCTTGAGGGTCTCATCGCTGGCCGGACGGGCGGTCACGCTGCCGAAGAACGGGTTGGCGGCGGAGGTGGGGTTGGGCGCTTGTGCGTAGACAGCCGCTCCCGCGCCGGCCAAAGACAGCATCGAAAGAAGCGCCGGCGCGGCTGCCCGCCGGAAGACAAAATGTTGCGCTCGATTCACTGCCATTATTCTCTCAGATGAAGCAACGGGCGGGAGGGATTCCGGTCGAGGGCGAAGAACCTGCGGGACGCGGGGGATCCTATATTCTTCCAGGCTCCCCTACACCATCGCGCGCTCCTTCACCGTCAGATACTGGTTGAGCACCGATGAGGTGAGCGCCTCGGGGTTGAGGTCGAGGGTGAGCGCACCGTGCTCGTGGAGGCGGACGAGCAGCAGCTCGCGGCGGGTGGCCATCTCCTGGGCGGCGGCGGCGCGGAACATCTGCTCAACGTTTTTGGGCCGGGCCTGGGCGATGGACTCGACCTCCGGCTGGGCCATGGCCACAAACAAGAGCACGTGGCGGCGCAACAGTTGCACAGCGCCGTCGATCACTTCAGGCCGCATGGCAGTTTCGGCCAGGTCGGTGACCCACAGGATCAAGGAGCGGCGGGGCTGCAGGCGATTGAGCGTGGCCGTGGCCCTCAGATGGTCGGCCTCGCCGGCCTCGGCATGAACCTGGGCGAGGGACTCGATCAATTGCCGCAGGTGAGCCGCGCCGCGTCCGGGCAGCAGGCGCTGCTGGATGCCCTGTCCATACGCCAGCAGGCCCACACGGTCGCCGGAGAAGAGCGCCAGTTGGGCCAGAGCCACGGCCGTGGTGCAGGCGTAGTCGAGCTTGGAGGGGCTTGGCGCCCAGCCGGACTTTTGGGGAGACAGTTTGCCGGTTGCAACTCGCGCGCGCATCAGACGGCCGCAGTCGAGCACGATCCACACCGGCTGGCTGCGCTCGGTCTGGTACTGGCGGGTGACGAGGCTGCCGCGCCGCGCCGTGGCCGTCCAGCAGATGTCGCGCAGGTCGTCGCCCTCGCGGTACTCGCGCAGGCTCTCGAAGTCGCGGCCCAGGCCCCGCTGCTGAACTCGGCGCAGTTGCAGGTCGATCTGGCGGCTGCGGGCCAGAAATATCTGCTGCTCCTCTCCGGCGCGCAGGGCGGGGTAGACACGCACAGCCTGCGTCAGCGGCGCCCTGGCCCAGCGCTCGGCCAGTCCAAGTGGTGATTGATAGCGCACGTAGAGCCAGCCGGTCTCCCAGTCGCCGCGCTCCTGGGGTTCGACGCGGTAGCGCAGGCTGGCAGGCACACGCGGAAATGCGGTTAGCCGGTGCGTAACCGGTTGGGCCACTAGAGCCGGCGGCAGATCGTCCACCAGGCGGCACTCCACGATCACCCGGCCCCGGTTTTCGACGGTCAACTCAATCTCGGTCTCGCTGTCGAGGGCCGGAGCGTTCGACCAGGAGCGGCTGGCCGTCAGTTCGAAGGCATGGGGCAGGCGCAGGCCGTCGAGCAGCGCCGCCAGCAATACCAGAGAGTCCCAGGCCAGCATGGCATAGGCCAGGCGCCCCACCCAGAAGCCCGGAACCAGCCAAACGAAGCCGACCAGCAGCAGGCCGATGCTCCGCGGCGTGAGGCCGAAGCTCCAGCGACGGCGCCGTTCGCAGGCGGCGCGCACCGGGGCGGGATGGAGGCTTGGGGAAATCATTGGGCCTCAATGGGCAGATCGAGAGCCACTGCCAGAGAGCGGTTCAGTTCCTTCAGCTTCGCAACGGAAAGAGTTCCTACAAAATAGGTCAATGCGGATTTGGGAATACTTACAAGGCCGTCGCATATGATCCAGCTTTGGTGCTTGAGACCATCTTCTGGACCGACAGAAACCTGAGTCGATAGGCCCTCTCCATCCGTGAAAATGGGAGCGCAGATGACGGTCGAAAAGCGTGAGTCGATGAGTCCCTGGTGGCTGACGATTACAAAGACCCGCTGACGCTTCGGATCGCCGTGCGGCTTGGATACGCGGTAAAGTTCGCCTCTCTTCATCATGGCTCATTCTGGGAGGCGTTCCGGCTGCGCGTCAATAGGGTATGTCCCCACTTTTTCACGGGATTGTCTTCGAGACAGGCGGATTGTTCGATGTCAGGAAACGAGCTGACCTTCCAAGCTACAGGTAAGGAGCCTGATACTCCAACACATCTTCCATTTCAGCGTTCAGCCGGTCAGCCGCTGCATCGATCAGTTCCTTATCGCGCATCTGGATGGCGTGGCGGGCCGTATCCCGAAGATGGTCGTGCAGCACCTTTTCGATGAAGGCCGAGCGGGAGGCGCGTTCGCCGATCAGCTTGTCGATTTGGGCGAGAAGTGGCAAGGAGAGTGTGATCGATGTCTTGGCCTTCATACTACCTCCATACTACCTTTATACTACTCCTTTTCAGCTTGCAATTCATTGCCGCGGCACCGGAACGGCGGCGATCACGTCGGCCAGGACGCGGTCGGCGTCGAAGCCTTCCAATTCGGCTTCGGGCTTGAGCATCACGCGATGGCGCAGGACGGGCTGGACGGCGCGCTTTACGTCGTCGGGAACCAGGTAATCGCGGCCATCGAAGGCAGCCGAGGCCTGGGCCACGAGCATCAGGCTCAGGGCGGCGCGGGGGCTGGCGCCCAGCAGCAGCGTGGGCCACTCGCGGGTGCGCCGCGCCAACGACAGGATGTAGGTGTACAACTCCGGCTCGATGCGGATGGAGCGCACCTCGGCGCAGGCGGCGGCCAGCAGGCCCTCGGGGATGGGCGCGATGGAGGCATCTTCGAGGAGCCCCGCGCCCGAGCCGGCGTGGTGCATCTCCAGAATCTGCAGCTCCTCGGCCTCCGAGGGGTAAGCCACGCGAATCTTCAAGAGAAACCGGTCCAACTGGGCTTCGGGCAAAGGATAGGTGCCCTCGAAGTCCACCGGATTCTGCGTGGCGAAGACCGTAAACCACCCAGGCAGAACCCGGCGCACGCCGTCGCTCGTCACCTGGCGCTCTTCCATACATTCGAGGAGCGCGGCCTGAGTGCGAGGCGGCATGCGGTTGATCTCGTCCACCAGCAGCAGGTCGGTGAAGACGGGGCCGGGGTGGAAGATGAAGCTATCGGAACTGGAACCGGAATTGGGCCGCAGGATGGTGGTGCCCAGAATGTCGGCCGGCATCAGGTCCGGCGTGGCCTGCACGCGCTGGAAGCCGAGGCCCAGCAGCCGGCCCAGGGCTTTGACGATCAGCGTCTTGGCGATGCCCGGCACTCCTTCGAGCAGGGCATGACCCTGGCAGAGAACGGCGATCAGAACTTCTTCGATCGGCCGTCCCTGGCCGGCGATCACGCGGCCCAATTCCCGGCGGGCGTGGGCGATCAGTTGGCTGGTTGCGTAGAGCCGCTCCGCGGGTTTGGCGTCCTGGATTGCATCTTGAATCGGGTCTTGATTGATTTCCTGGCTCATGAAGCCCTTTCCTGCTGATTGGAATGAATGTCTTCGGATTTGATGTCTGGTTTCGATGCCTGCTGCGGAGCAGATACCTGGTGCGGGCTGCCCGGTTTTGCGGAGGCGAGGAGCTTTTCCCGATGCCCATAGAGCGTCTGGATCAGCTTGAGAGCCTCGCGGGGGGTGATCGTCTCGCCCCACGCGGCCTCTTCGCAGGCGGCCAGGTCGGTTTCCAGGCTGGCGTCTGCCCCAGGAAAGCGGCGGCGAATGACCGCAGCCAGCTCAGCCGCGCCCATCTGGGTACTTTGCCGGCCGCCCGCCGCGGCGGACTGCAACGTATGGCGGCGAAAGCGCTCCCAGGCAATCGACACCGCCGTGGATGCGGCTCCGGCGTTGCGATAAAGCGAGCCCAGCGCTTCAAGGAATTCGATGGGCGTGGCCCGGGCCGGGGCGGGGAGATCGCGGACCGGACCGCTGCGCCGGCTGAAGCTGAACACCACCAGCAGTCCCAGAACCGGCAAACCGAATTGGAGAAGAGTGAGCGCCGGCCCGGCGGCGTAGCTCCAGGTGGAGCGGACTTCGCCGTGGAGCGACTCGTCCCAGTAGAAGCGATGGCCCTCACGCGGCCCGAGCGAGTTGAGAAAGAGGTCGAGATTGTGAGCGCGGGCGAGCGAACCGTTTTCAAGCGGCGTGGAGCTGGCCCACCACACTGCGTGGCCCTTGCCCCAGCCGTACTTGACCACCGCCGGCTGCCCGGCGCAACTATAGTCGACGCGGTGCGCGGGGTTGCCCACTTGCCAGGTGGCTCGGGGAACCATCCACACCTCGCCCGAGCCGGCGAGCGAATCCAGTCCCTCGGGCTCCAGCTTGCAGGCGGCAAAATTGAACTCCCTGGGCGTGTCGCCGGCCTCGCCGGGCAGAATGTACCCACCCCAGAAGCCGGTGGACAACACACGGCCCCCGCGCTCCAGAATCGCGCGCACCGCCTTGATGTCGTCTCCTTCGCGGGTATACGGCTCGGCAAAGATCACCACCGTATCGGGACCCGCCGTGGCGGCCAACTCGCTCAGCGGCCGTTCCCAGCGTTCCAGAGAGTAGCCGGAGCGGAGCAGCGTCTCATAGGCGGCGCGAGCGCCGTGCTGGCCCGCCAGATAGGTCGAAGGCACGGGACTTTCTTCCCTGGGAGTCAGGAAACCGGTCAGCGCCGCCAACGTCAATCCGATGCCCACGCACCAGAGCAGGAGCCGGCGGTCCTTGGCGTCGAGCGAGGAGAGGAACTTCATTGCGCGCCGCCTCTCCCAATACCAATAACTGGCGCCCCACTTCCTGAGATCAGCGCAGTGGCGAGTTGCTCAGCCTTGTGATAGTCACTCTCTGCTGCCGCACGGCCGCCGTACCAGACGCGCTCAAAGCTGCCGGTCAGCGTAGCCAGGCCGGCCTTGCGCGGGTCCTCCGGGGCCACCAGCGCAAGATACTCGCGGGGCGTGCGGGCGCGGTCGGCGGGCCACAGCCGCCGGGATTCGAGCCTTGAAATCGCCGCCCAGTAGAGGAAATGAATTGCTTCGCGCCACAGGCCGGCAGCGGCGGCCTTGCGCGCGTCCTCCAGCCAACGTTGCCAGTCGCGGGCCGAGGCGGCTCCGGCGGCAGGGCCACCGCTCTCCGGCACCAGCCGGATGCGCCAGCGGCGCTCGAGTTGCAACAGCCCCCACGCCAGCCCCACGCAGACGGCCAGAATGAATCCCCACACGATCACGCGGCCCACCCACGCCGAGTGGGAGGCAAGTCTTGCGGCGCTTTTGAAGAGCCGGTTGAGCTGTTGTTGAACTCTTTCAAGAGCCGTATCGCGCGCCGTGAGCCCTTCCAGGTTGCGGAAGTCGCGGCCGGCCAGCACCTGCTTCATCACCTCGCGCTCCTGGGCGTGGCCTGGCAACGCCGCAGCCGCGGCGCCGGTCTGGGCCAGGTCGTAGGCCAGGCGCGTCCCGGCGTCCTGCAACAGCTCAGAGGTGGTGCGCCGGGGCGGCAGAACGCTATCCCCGGCCGGAGCGCCTTTCGCCCCGGGGACGGGCTTCGGCGCAGGCTCATCTTTTTCCCGGGCCTGGGAAAGCAGTACGCGCAGCCATCCGTAGCGCACCAGCCGCCGCTCGGCATGGGCGTCCTGGCCGAGGGGAACGCGATCGTCGGGCCCAACCAGCGCGGGATCGCAGGTTTTTGTGTCCCGCGCCCTGGCGCAGGCCTCCACCACGGCGGTGAGCGCCAGCAGGTGGCTGCGGTACTCCTCCAGCGAGGCCTCATGCCAGCGGCTTGCAGGCTGAGTGGGCGGGGCGGCAATGGGAGTGTCGGCGCGGGCCTGCGCCGCGGCCAGGACGGCGGCCAGAGCGGCGCCAGCGAAGACAGACCGGACGGTCACGCCTGAGCCTCCTCGGCCTCGGCAGGCGAAGCCGGACCATCTCCGGAGGGCAGAGTTACAGGCGCGTTGAGTCCAGCGGCTTCCATCAGTCTCTCGATGTCGTAGCCTTCGCGGCGTATGCGCTGATCATAGTAGAAGAGAGTGAGGGCTATGGGGTAAAGAGTTGGGCTCACACTGGCTTTCCGGACTGCGGAGGCGCGGGCTCTGTGGAAGCAACTTCCGGCACGGCCTTGGCCAGGAGGGTCGAATCGGCTTCCGAGGCCGCAGCCTGAGTTGGCTCGGCTGCGAGCGGCGTCAACCCGGCGGCCTGCATCATCCACTCGATGTCGAAGCCTTCCTTGCGCACCCGCTGGTCGTAGTAGAAGAGCGTGATGCCAGTGGCCCAGATCGGCCCCAGGAAGGTGTTGGTGAAGAACGCAATAATCTGCGAAAGCGCTGAAAGGCCCGGCCCCGGCAGTTGGCCGGGGTGCTTGAAGGCCGCCACGAATACAAATATCTGGGTGATGCCGACCAGCCCCAGCTTGATGACGCCGATCAGCAACCACAAGAGGAAAATGCGTCCCCACGACCCTTTGGCCAGCTCAATGCTGCGGCGGATGGCTTTGCGGGCCTTCAGGTCCTCCACCACGCAGGCCGGGATCGCCAGTGCATAGCGCAGGCCCATCAGAATGGTGTAAACGGCGACGGGAATCAGCAGCAGAACGAAGGCCGCTGTCGCCACGCCAAAGATGATCATCGTCTGCGGATTGGACATTGCGGCCTGCTGTGCGGCTGGGTCTGTTCCGAAGCCTTTCACTTTGTAGGCCATTGTTCCGAAATAGCCCCCGTAGAGCACCACAATCGGCGAAAAGACGACCAGCGCGGTGATGGTCATCAGCCACAGATAGCGGCTCAGGCGGGGCAGGATGCTCGAATAAGCGCCGCGGATGGTCGCAGGTTCGCCCAGGTGAACCCACGCCACGGCTCGGCTGATGGCGGCCATGGCCGCTCCAAAAAAGAGAAGCAGAACCAGCATGTTAATGCCGGTTGTGATCACGGTCATCCATACCAAGGCCCCGGCCATGTGCTGAGCTTTCAGCAACGCGCCCAGGCCGATCTGCAGCAGGCCCAGCACCAGCGCCACGCCGGAATACACGGAAAAGATGCCGGCAAAGAGCAGAAAATTCGTCCGGTAGAGCTGGGCGGTGCGGTCCAGAATCTCACCGAGAGTGAGCGGGCGGAGGTTGGTTTCCATGCTGGGTTCCTCTGAAAATGGATTGAAGGCTTGCGGGGATACTAGCACAGGCTGCAAACTGGCCGCAGTGTGGAGGTTACCCGCAGCGCAATTTGAATTTATAAAGAAGTAACTATTGCCGCGCCCTTGCGGTAAACTGGTGTCCCACGCGATGGACGGATTTCGCACCTCGGTCAACGATCTCGCCAAGGCCTGTGCCCACTCCGCGGATGCGGCGGAATGGGAGGAGTTTCTGCGCCGCTGCACGCCTCTTGCCTCGCTTGTCGCGCTGCGCGTCTCCCGGATGCGGGTGAGCGTCTCATCGCCGGCAACGGTGGAGGATATCGTGCAGGAGATCTTCCTCAAACTGTGCGAGCAGGAGCGCCGCATCCTGCGGGATTTCGAGCCGCGCGGAGAGGATTCCTTCCTGGGCCTGCTGCGGATGGTTTCCGCCTCGGTGGCCAACGACTACTTCCGGCGCCAGTACTCGGCGAAGAGGGGTGGCAAAGTGGTAACGATGGCGCTTGTGGAGGATGCGGCGCCCTTGCCCGCGGCGAGCGCCAACGAGCCGGCGCAGATGCAGCGATCGGTGCTTCATGCCCAACTTGACCGGAAACTGCGTTCGGCGCCGGAGGTGATCGGGGAACGCGACCGCGCCTTGTTCTGGCTCTACTACCTGCAAGGGCTCACGGCGGAGGAGATAGCCCGCGTATCAGGCGCCGGACTGACGGCCAAGGGCGTGGAGAGCGCGTTGCGGCGCGTGACCAAGTGGCTGCGCGGTGAGGTCGAAAGACGAAAGCCGGGAGAACAGGCTGAATCCGGCTAGCGCGGTGAAGATCTCGTGAAAGGAATGTTACGCGGAATCCCGTTAGATAGAGTGCCGACATGAATAATAACCTGAATTCGGAACACCCATCGGACCTTCCTGAAGATGCCTTAGCCAAGGCATTTGAGAAGTTGACGGAAGGGCGATCGTCGTTGGCTAAGGCTCCGCATGAGGACCCGGCGAGCCCGCGGATGCCGGGCGCGGAGGGCTGTTGTCCTGAGCTGGACGAGTGGCCCCGGCTGCTCGGCGAGGAAGCACGCCCGGCGGAAGTGAATGCGTTGCTGGCGCATGCGGCCCTTTGCCGCACCTGCGCGGCGCGCCTGCGCATGCTGGCCGCGGACGCTTCGCCGGAAGAGGCCGCCGAGGTTGGCAGGCTGGCTTCGGCATCCCGCGGTTGGCAACACAACCTGGCCGCCGAGCTTGCCCGCACCCCGCGCCACGCCCAGCACCTCCCGGCACGCCAGTGGGCGCCGCGGTTTTACCTGTGGGCGGGGGCCGGCCTGGCGGCATCCCTGGTCATCGGCGTCGCGCTCACCGGGTGGTGGCAGCACGCAAATACCCCTGAGCGGTTGCTGGCCGAGGCCTACACTCATTCCCGCACCTTCGAGTTGCGCATGCCCGGCGCGGGCTTCGCTGAAGTGACCCCGGAGACGCATCTCCGCGGCAGCGCAACGGGCCGGGAATCGGCCAAGCTGCTGGATGCGCGCGCCCGCATTGAACGCCATTTGGAGAATGCGCCCGAGAACGCGCACTGGCTCCAACTCGAGGCCCGGGCCGACGTGTTGGAAGAGAAATTCGATCCAGCCATCAATATTCTCGATCGCCTGTTGGCCGCCGGACCGGCCACTTCCAGCCTGCTGGTGGACGATGCGGCCGCTTACTTCCAGCGCGGAGCCGCGACGGGCAGCGAAAACGATCGCGCAACGGCTCTCGAATACCTGCGCCACGCCGACGAGCTGGCCCCCGACGACCCGGTGGTGCTGTTTAACGAAGCCGTCGTCATGGAGGATCGCGGACAGGTGATGAACGCCGTAGAGACCTGGAACCGGTACCTGCGCTTCGAGCGCGACCCGCGCTGGCTGGCCGACGGCCGCCGCCGTTTGCAGGCTCTGGAACAAAAGCTGAACCAGTTGAAGACCCATCAAAGCCGGATGGAGTAGCACCTGGGAACTCCGCAGGCGATGCGCGCCCTGGCGGTTTCCGGCATCGCAACGAACGGCGAGACTATTAAAATTGATCGTCGCGCCTTCATCTCCGCTACAATGATTGAGCATTTGAACATGCCGGATTCCGGTTCCGGAAAATTGCTAGAGGAGCGGCCAATTCCCCCTGCGGCTGGGTCCTGAGTCACTGTCTCAAACAACCCAGAAATACGCGAAGGAGAGTAGGTACAGCGATGTCCGAAGCAATCCAAAGAACACACACATTCAATGCCGTGGCAAGGGTACTGGAAGGCGATCTGCGCCTGCCCCTGGCTCAGAAGATTCCAACCCAGGCGCACGCGCTACTGGACGCGGAGGGCGGATACAGGGCCCAGCACACGACTGGCTACCGGCTGGAAGGGATCCTCTCCTTCAGCGCGGGGCATAGCCAGGTGGCTGGCAACCGCAGCACCAAGCCGGGACAGGGCTGGAGCACCCTCACCACCACCGTCATCAAAGACCTCAACATACTGGAAGTGCTGACGGCCGACCACGTCGTCGGCCAGATTATCACCGAGCATCCGCTGGTGGGCTATGTGCCGTCGATCTCCTTTCTGGGCACCCACTTTGAAAATCTGCGCATTGCCGGGCACCGGGTCGAGCTGGACCTGGACCTGAATATCCTGGGCGAGAAGCCGGCAAACGATGCGCCCTATGCCAAGGACCCCGGCGTTGCGAGCCGCGTCTCCAGCCAGTACGACCGCATCCGTGAGCACCAGGACCTGCCGGCAGAGCTGCTGGAACGGTACAATCGACTTTCCTCGACTTTTGGCGGTTCGGAGGCGGTCGAATGTTCACTGGTCAACCAGGCGGCTGGCCGCTACCCTGGGAAAAGCTTTGGGCACGTGATCACGATTCCGGGCTTTGGCGCCATCACCTTGGCCAAGCTGACCGTGACGCACGAGGATTACCATCCGGAGACGGGCGTCCCCAAGAAGACCACCGTGAACCTGACGATGGTCGATCTCAAACTGGGCTGCGTCATCGATGGGACGGTGGCGCTCGGATTCAGCGGACCCAACGGCAACACCTATCCATAGCGCGAACGATTCCCCTGAATACCCGCTGGACAATGGATATTACTTCGGTTCCGGCGGGCATTCAGGGATGGTTTGGCAGCGTGCGCCGCAGTTTTAGGCTCCTGATTTCCCCCTGCACATGGGCGCTGGTGCTGTTGCTGCTGATTCCCCTGCAAGACTCACGCCCCGGCAGCGCGCAGGCTGCGTATGACCATGCCCGGATACTCTTCCAGCATGGCAGACTTGCCGATAGTCAGCAGGAAGCCGAACAGGGAGCCAGACAATTCCAGATTGCCGATCCCACAGTGGCCTCAAAATTCCAACTCCTGGAAGCGGAGGCCATGCTTTTCCGAGGCATGTATGAAGATGCTCTGCGCATTCTTGCAATGTACCCCACTTCTAGCAACCCGGAAGGGGTCGTCCGCAAGCTGACGATCGAGGCCGTTGCCTTGATCCATCAGCAACAACTTTCCGCGGCGGATCAAAGACTTTCGCAGGCTGATCGCCTCTGCAAGAGCGCAGACTATGCGACCTGTGGAGATGTGCTTAGGGCGAGTGGCATATTAGCCGGCAAACAGGGGCAACTCATCGAGGCGCGGCAGTTTTTTCTCGAAAGTCTTTCCTTCGCCCAAGCCCATCATGACCGTTTGTTGGAGGCGAGCGCATCCTTGAATCTGGGGTGGGCCGCACTCCAGATCGACCATTTTGACGAAGCCGTGGACTGGTCACGGTCCGCGTATCGAGCGGCCAAAGACTTGGGCGCGGAGGATCTGGTGCAGCTCGCGTCGGGCAATCTCGGCTGGGCCTATTACCAGTTGGGAGATTCAGAAAGAGCGCTGGGTCTATTTCTTGAGGCGGAAGAGAGCGCTAAACAACTCGGCGATGTCCGCAATGAAATCAAATGGCTCGAGAATATAGGGTACCTTCGCCAGGGCGAAGGCGACGTGGCACGCGCGGCACTCAGCTACCGCCAGGCGCTCGATTTGGCCAAGCGGATCGATAGCAAAGAAGAAATCTTTATCTGTCTGGAGGAGCTTGCTTTTGCCGCTATTGATGCCGGAAAGCTGGAGGAAGCAAGCGCCTATATCGATGAGGCAGCTTCGATCGAGCGCGTAGGCGGCAATCGCCTGAGTGCGTTTTTGATGCTGGCACAGGGAAAGCTCGCCGCGGCGCGTCGTCAGTACCCGCAGGCCGAAGACCTCCTCCGCGCCGTCGAGAAGGACCCTGCAAGTCAAACCTCTATTCGCCTGGGCGCCGAACATGAACTGGCCAGATTGTTTGAGAGTGAAGGGAACACCCAGGCCGCGGAGCGGATGTACAAAACCACTTTGACCACCTTCGAGTCGGCGCGGGCGGAGCTCAAACACGAAGACTCGAGACTTCCGTTCGCCGCCAATGCCGCACCGATCTACGACGACTACATCCACTTCCTGGTCGAACAAGGCAGGAGCGATGAGGCCCTGGCCGCGGCCGACCGGAGCCGCGCCCGGACGCTGGCGCAAGGCCTGGGCGTGGCCGAGAGCAAAACCTCTCTCCATCCCGCGGCTCTGAACCCCCGCCAGATCGCTCAAGAGTCCGGCGCAACGCTGCTCTTCTACTGGCTCGGCGAGAAGCAGTCCTACCTGTGGGCCATCACGCCGGCGAAGGTTGCGCTGATTCCGCTTCCCGCGCAGAAAGAGATTGTTGCCCGTGTCCAGCGCTACCGCAAGGCCCTTCTGGACTTGCAGAACCCTATGGAAGCCGGCAATGAGGATGGGCAGGCGCTCTATAAGTTGCTTGTAGCTCCGGCCGCGAAGCTCATCCGCCCCAACGCCCCGGTCATGATCCTGGCCGATGGAGCGCTGAGCCAATTGAACTTTGAAACACTGCTGGTTCCCGGCCCGGGTCCGGAACCTGCCCAGAGTTCAGATCACAGTCCAGACACGCATTACTGGATCGACGACGCAACCCTGCTCTCGGCCCCGTCGTTGGACCTGCTCGCCGCGGCTAAACCTGCTCGGGCTGTCGACCGAAATCTGCTCCTGCTCGGCGACCCGGTTTCGCCCAGCCAGGACTATCCCAGCCTCCCCTTGTTCGGGTTCGAGATGACCCGGATTGAAAGGCACTTCGGCGCTCGCCATGTGGCCGTGTTCGCGGGGCAACAAGCCAGTCCAGCAGCCTATCTCACCAGCAATCCGGCACAGTATTCCTATATTCATTTTGTCTCTCATGCCGTTGCCAGCCGCACCGACCCCCTGGATTCGGCCATCATCCTCTCCAGCTCCACGGCCGGCGAGGACTCCTTCAAGCTCTACGCCCGCGACATCATGCAGCACCCCATCGATGCCCAACTCGTCACCATCTCCGCCTGCTATGGCAGCGGCACGCGCTCCTATGCGGGAGAGGGATTGGTGGGCCTCTCCTGGGCATTTCTGCGCGCCGGCGCGCACAGCGTCATCGGCGCATTGTGGGAGGTGAGCGACGACTCGACGCCGCGCCTGATGGACACACTCTACCAGGGCCTTGAAGACGGCCAGACTCCCGCAGTCGCGCTCCGCCGCGCCAAACTCACCTTACTGCATTCGCAGAGCAGATTTCGCATGCCATTTTATTGGGCTCCGTTTCAGATTTACACCAGGCGATAAGTCCCGATATCCACGCTGGGCTGCCGGCGCCGCTATTCCAACTGCTGTATCTCGGTCCCTTCGGGAAGCTTCACCACGAACTGGTCGTCCGTAAGCGTCTGGTTCTCCTTCACATCCTCGACTGAGAGAATGCTTTCCAGCTCCTCAAGCGGGCGCTTGATGGTGACCTTGGAAGGATACTTTTTGGAACCGAAGTTCTGATACGCGGAATAGAAAACCTGGGTCTCCAGGTTGCCGTCGCTGTCGTAGATATCCTGTTGGTAAGGCTGGAGGTCGTCGCGATGGAAGGTCACCACGCGCACCGGCGCCAACTCCTGGCTGCCGGGTTTGCGGCGCGAGATGTTCAGGATGTATTCCGGCACAGAATAGAAGTGCTTCCTGGCCGCATCCTCCTCGGTGACGGTATCCGCGGTGACTGAATACAGATCGTCCGGCTCCAGCCCTCGCACGGCCAGGGCATCGAAAAAGAATCCTGGCCGCAGGTTCTCGAACGAATTGACCGACTTCTTCTTCAGCGCGTTGGATCCCTTGACTGCCTTGTTCTTGGTTGGCATATACAGCGTGAAGTTCTTGCCGTCGCTGGCCGTGTCGAAGGCTTTCACGCCGAGATAAAATCCCAGCACCCGCAGCATCCCGGGCTTGCGCATCAGGATATGGCCGCGAAAAGTGGGCGACCCCTTGGCTATGCCTTCCTTGCTCTTGATTTCGCTGGCCTGAATCTCGACGGTGACTGTCAGGCTTTCGAGCGCGGCCCAGCGCTCATTGAGACGAGCAACCAGATCCTCCGGCGCGACCGTCTGGATAATCGACGGCGCCTTGGGCACGGGCAACTTGCGCGTCGTAGGCAAAAGGGAACAACCGGAAAGCAGGAGCGGAAGAAGCAGGGCTCCGGCTGCAATGGGTCGAAGGCGAGCGTTCACCGGCTACCTGCCTTCTTCACGGCGTGACGGTAGCCGGTGACGTTGCGATCATGCTCGTCCAGGGTGCGAGCAAAGAGCGACCGCCCCTGGGGATTGGCCCCGGCGGCCACGAAATAGAGATAATCCGTTTTCGCAGGCTCCATGGCCGCGCGCAGCGACCTTGCGCCGGGGTTCGCCACCGGGCCCGGCGGCAAACCGGTGTGCAGATAGGTGTTGTAAGCGGTATCGTGGCTCAAATCGCTCTGGTAGATCGCGCCCCGCCAGCGGCCCTCGAGCTCCAGCCCGTAGATGACGGCGGGGTCGGTCATCAGCGGCATTTTTTTGGCCAGCCGGTTTTGAAAGACGCCGGCCACCAGCGGCCGCTCCGCATCCACCGCCGTCTCCCGCTCCACCAGCGAAGCCATGGTCACCACTGCGTGCATGTTCTCCTTCAATCCCAATTGGCCGGCCACCGCGCGGAAGCGCCGGACCATCGCGGCGGCAATCTGCGCCGGGCTCGCCTTGCGGGCAAAATGATAGGTGTCCGGAAACAGGTAGCCCTCCAGGCTCCTGGCGCCGGGGTCCATATCGGCCACCAGCTTTACCTGCTTCATCGCCGCGTCCAGAAAACCCTGCCGGACGCCAAGCCCCGCCTGTTCCAGGCGGGCGGCAATGTCAAAGATGCTCGCGCCCTCCGGAATGGTTACTGTCCTGGTAAAAACATCCCCGCGCGCAATCCGCGCATAGACCTCGGTAGCCGCGACCGGGTGATCGAAGCGGTACTCGCCGGCCTTGAGCGTTCCCCTCTTCCACCAGCGCATCCCATCGAAGGCAAACCGGCTGCGGACGATGCCGGCCGACTCGAGTTCCTGGCCGATGCGCGCCGTGGAAGAACCCGGCGCCAGCTCGACAAACGTCTCCTGGTTCGGCCCGAACGGCGCCAGGACCAGCCAGGCCGCTGCGCCGACCGCAGTAAGCACTACGAAAAAGAGCACCAGCAAGACTCCCGCCGCGCCAGAACGCTTCTTCTTTCCGCTCCCCGGTCTGCGGCGCACCGTTCTCCCGCTCGTAACCTTTCTCTTAATAAGACGCGGCAATTCCGCCCCCGGATTCTCTACCTTTGATTGTATCGGGTAAGCGGGGTCCGCAGGGTGTAGAGTAACTGGCAAAGCCCCGTGGAAAGGCAAAAGCCCCGATGCCCCTGCTCGACCAAATCCGCGAAACGAAGCTCATCGAACTGGCGACGGCTCGCTTCGCCTCCGATCTCTCAGACGCGGAGTTGAAGGTTCTGCACGACTCCGCCAGTTCCGGTGACCCGATTCCGCCCGCAGCCGATGCGCTCCGCCCGGAGATCCGTCCGGATTTTGTGCGCTGGCTGGCCACCGACGCCGAGGCCGCGCCATACATCGACCCCAAGGGCCTGCGTGTCTTCGGCGTTACTCTGCCGGACAAGCTCGATCTCCAGGATTGCCGCATACGCGTGACCCTGTACTTCCAGCATTGCACTATGAAAAGTGAAATCAACCTCCTGTTCGCGGAGACCAGAGGCATATTCCTCCTCGACTCATCGCTCGACAGAGGCATCAGAGCAGACGGAATTGATGTACATGGTCAACTCTTCCTCCAGGGGAGCAGTTTCTCAGGCGAGATTCGCCTGTTGGGCGCAAAGATCAAGGGCTACTTGGATTGCTCAGGCGCGAAACTGAAGGTGACAGAGGGAAATGCGCTCAGCGCGGATGGTGCGGAGATCGGGGGCGACGTCTTTCTTCGCAAGGGTTTCGAGTCTAATGGCAAAATCCGCTTGACGGGCGCGAAGATCAAGGACAATTTGGATTGCTCGGGCGCGGAGCTAAAGGTGACATCGGGATGTGCGCTCACTGTGGATCGTGCCCAGATAGGAGGAGGTGTCTTTCTACGCGAGCGTTTCGAGTCCAGCGGCGAGATTCGCCTGCTGGGTGCGAAGATTAAGGGCAATTTGGAGTGTATAGGCGCACAGCTAAAAGTGATGGAGGGAGATGCGCTCAGCGCGGATGGCGCCGAGATAGGAGGCGATGTTTATCTAATCGGCGGTTTCGAGTCCAACGGCGCGATACACCTGCCGGGCTTGCAGGTTGGTGGGGATCTAGACTTTCTCGGCGCGAAGACAACTAAAATCAATTGCCGTAATCTGCGTCTCACCGGGGATATGTTTTGGATGGGTATTCAGGAGCCGGGAGAGGCCGATCTAGACATGACTGGCGCTACGGTGAAAAACCTGCGCGACGACCGGGGGAGTTGGCCTCACCCCGGGCGTCTTATCCTGGACGGACTGGCGTATGAGGAGTTAACCCTTCACCCGCGAGTATCCGAAGAACAGATCATAAGTCACACCGTTGGGTCTGGTCTCCCACTTAACGCTAAGGAACGCATTGAGTGGCTCATGTTACAGCCGGATAAAGTGCGCGAAAAGCCTCAGCCGTGGATGCAGCTTCGGGATTTGCTGGAGAGGAAGGGCGACCGCAAAGGGGCCAAGTACGTTCTCTTCCGCTTCCGCTGTTTGCAGGCGCAGAAGAGCTGGATTCCCTGGCGATGGTTGAAGATATTATTTGCGCGGCTGGAGGAGAATCCTCTGCGCATCTGCTACTCGATTGCGCTCACGCTATTGATCGGCACAAGCATCTTTACCTGGGGCGGCACAAAACAAGCAATGATCGAGACGGTGCGCTTGCTGCCCAACGCGGTCAAGGATAGCGGCGAGGTCAAGCCGGTATCGCCGCATTATACGAAATATCAGCCCTTCGTCTACACGCTGGAGAATGCCCTCCCGCCGGTAAAGCTGGGGATGGACGACAGGTGGACGCCCAATCCCAGACCCGAGTTTTGCCAGCCCTGGTTTCCCCGCCTAAGCTGGCTGTATTTCATAAGTACCTATGGTTGGTTGAATTTCTGGCGTTGGTTTCTGATTGTGTGGGGTTGGGTACAGGCGACGGTTCTGGCGGCATCGATGGCGGATCGCTTCAAGAAATAGGTCGGCGGGTGGCCCATGTCTGACCATCCACAAATGATTGGGTGCCCCATGTCTCGCCTGTGAGACATGGGAGACCTCGACTCTCCATCTTCGACAAGTCGGGAATCGGTGGAATCTCAGGTCTGAAAATCCAGACCTGGGGCACCCGGCTTGTCTTTTTTCATAATAGCTCAATTCTATGCACGAACTATACTCCCATAAATCACATACAGCAACGCTCTGTATGTAGCCTGTAAGAGGTAGCTGATGAAGAGTGCGACGACAATGGTGATTAGTGCTGCCCATGTCATTGCCTTCAGTGTTTGGCGAGTCTTTGAATGCCTCCACTGCGCTTTGATTGAATCATCGGACACAGTACCAGCAAAACGTGATGTTGAACCATCCGGCATTTGAATTGTCTTATCTAACGGCTTGTATGTACTCTCGATGGGCACAGCTTTGCTCATGTCGAAAATTGGAGCGCCAGTTGCCGGTTGCTTAACAATATGCCCGCCGTAAGGGGCATACGGGTCATTCTTAACAATCGTCCCGGAAGGCGGCGGCGGAATTATTTGCGGTTGGCGGATCGGATTACCCTGCGCATCAATCGGATTGCCTTGCGCATCCCATCCCATCATTGTCCCGGAAGGAGTATTGGGGGCATTCTGTTGTTTTTCAGCGGCCACTTGGTCGAAAATGTCACCAACTTGAACATCCGGCATCGTGGTTATTTGCGGGGCAAACACTGAGTAGACCACCCATATAGTGAAAAAGGCAGTGCCAAGCAGCACTAAAAAGAAGATGACAACGCCAAGGCGATGCCACCAGCGTTTTTCTAGGTCCAAGCGCCGGAATGTTGGTCTGAAAGGAAAGGCAAAAGAAATTGCTTGCATTTGGTCCCCACACTGGCAAAGCTGAACGATTTGAACCCAATGATAGTTGGTGACAGTTTAGCACGCAATTCGCAATCTATTCGCCGGGTGCCATGATATAGGTGCTACGGCTTATGTTTCCCATATTGGTCTTGCCCGGTCACAGGGCTGCGGTAGTGCCCATTCTTGTGGTGTTCATTTGTAGAACCAGGGTACTGCCCTCCGTGGGATTCGGTGTGCTTGCCGCCGCCATAGTAAGGACGCGACGAATGCGAGGCACGTGTACCCGTCGAATGGGAACTATGCGTGCTCGACGAATGCGAACTATATGTGCTTCTGGAGACGTAGGTACCCTTAGCGTTGCCGTTCAGCGGCACCAGAAAAGCGAGTAAGCTGAGGATGACAAATCTCGTGAATTTCATCGATCCGCCCCTCCCTAGGCAACCTTGATTCCAGTATCGCGCAAATGAATACACAGCGCGCATATAAATCGGTGGGTGTAAATCATGATTATTCCTCTGGCGCCGGGTGGCTGGATGCCCCAGCTCCGGATTCTCGGACCTGGGAAACCACGAACCACATGGCGCGCAAGCGCCGCCCGCCTGGACGGCCAGTCCCTTGCAGATTATTTCCTGCATTCTGCTACTTTGAACTCAGGCCGGGTTCCATCCGGCCGGCGTTTAGGGAGGCAAATGGGGTACCCCCCGCCCCCCTACCCTGTGAAGGCCATGATTTCACCCTCACATTGCTTGTAACTCGCATGGCATCAATAGCTTGCATTTTTGCCCTGTTCACGAATCAGTAACTGCAAACCCCCGATTTTGCCCATTTTTAGCCCTAAAAAGTGCCCTTTTAACCCCCCAAAGGCCTCATTTTCGAGCTTTTTGAAAGCCCGCTCAATCAAGGAGATAAGCTGGAAGCAGGAGCAAAAAGCTGGAAGCTGTTCGCTATCTCGGCCTCGACGTCGGCAGCCGCCGCATCGGGGTGGCTGTGTCGGACGAGCTGGGGCTGACGGCGCAGCCGGTGCTTACGCTGGAGCGGCGGCACAACCCGCGCGAGGACTTGCGTTCGCTGGCGCGGCTTTGCCGGCGGTTCGGCGTGGCGGGCATCGTGGTGGGCAATCCCGTGCACCTCTCCGGCGAGCTGAGTCCCCAGGCTTCGAAGACCCAGGCCTTTGCCGCCGAACTGGGCGAGCTGACAGGCCTGCCCATTCACCTGTGGGATGAGCGGCTGACCACCCGCGAGGCCCACCAGATGCTGTATGAGGCCGGCCACGCTCGCCAGGAGCACCGAAGGGTGGTCGATCAGGTGGCCGCAACGCTCATTCTGCAGTCGTTTTTGGAACAGGGAACAGGGAATAGGGAATAGGGAATAGTTCATGGTCGTCATCCTCGTGCTGTTGGCGTTGGCCTTCTCTATCATCAGGATCGAGACCTGGCTGCAAAAGCGGGAAATGTGCCGGCGACGAGGGAGGTATGGGGCGGAAGAAAACCCCGCCGAAGCCCCCGGCGAGGCTTCCGCGTCTGCCGCGTATAATGAGAAGTCAAGTTCTTTCATCTCCCGCGGATTGAGTAACCCCGCTCCCCGCCATGGACCCCGGATGCCCGAGCACATCAAAAAGAAGCTTCTCGCAGAGATCGCTCTCCTTGAGCGCGAGCTCAGCCACGATCTTCCCGCCGAGATCAAGAAGGCCGTAGCCATGGGAGACCTCTCTGAGAACGCCGAGTATCACATGGCCAAGCAGCGCCAGACTTTTGTGGATGCGCGCCTGGGCCAGCTCAAGAGGCGCATGGCCGAGCTCTCGCTTGTGAACCTGACCAACATTCCCAGGGACAAGGCCGGCTTTGGCTCGACGATTGTGGTCTACGACTCGACCAAGGACGAGGAGATCGTCTACCGCCTGGTGACCAGCGAGGAGTCCGACGTGTCGAAGGGGCTGATCTCGACGACCTCGCCCATTGGCCGCGGCCTGGTGGGCAGGCGGGTGGGCGACATCGCCACCATCGTCACTCCTAACGGCAAGCGCGAGCTTGAGATACTGAAACTGACCACCATTCACGATGAAGCGGGCGCGGGCGAAAAGGAAAACGGCGCCGCCGCCGGCATAGAGAAATAAGGAAGATTGGCATGACCTGGACCAGCGCTTTTGGCCGCGCCTGCGGCTGGCTTCTCGACCGCATTGTGCACGGCTTGGCGCTGACCCGCATCTCCCCCAACGTGCTTACGTTCATCGGCCTGGTCATCAACATCGTGGCCGCGTTTCTGTTTGGCCACGCCAATGCCACCAACTCCGGCCGCATGTTTTTCTATGCGGGCATGGTGATCTTCGGCGCCGGAATCTTCGACATGGTGGACGGCCGCGTGGCCCGCCGCAACAACCAGGTCACCGTCTTCGGCTCCTTCTTCGACTCGGTGATCGACCGTTACTCGGATGTGGTGCTGTTTTTCGGGTTACTGGTCTACTACGGCCGCATTAACAGGTTCAGGTACGTGGTGCTGGTGGCCTTCGTCATGGTGACCTCGCTGATGGTCAGCTATACGCGCGCCCGCGCCGAAGCCCTCATCGGCCAGTGCAAGGTGGGCTTCATGGAGCGGCCGGAGCGCGTCGTGCTCATCCTTCTGGGCGCCCTTTTCAACCATTGGGGAGTGATGGCCCCGGTGCTGTGGGTGATGGCCGTGCTCTCCACCATCACCGTGGCCCACCGCATTATCTATACCTACTCGAAGACCAAGCATTTGGCGCCGATCAGCTGAAGCGGATCCCCGCCGGGCAGCGAAGCTCCGGCTCTAGCAGGTCACCATCACAGCAGAGCAGCCGGGCTGGACGAGCTTCCATTGCACCAGGAAGCTGGTGACGGTCGAGGATTCCATGCTACGCATGGCTTCAAACTCGCCGCCCTTCTGGCTGTAGAGCAGCGTCCCCTTCTCGCTGAGGACGGCCAGCGCGGGCACGCCTCGCCGGAGAGGAATCTCGTATTTTTCGGCGATGTCGACATTTGCGTCCATATGCCCGATGTTCACATGGACCAGGATGAAGTTGGCTTCCAGAATGGGCCGGTTTTTGGCGTCGTGGAAGTAGAGATCCAGCACCTGGCAGTCGGGGCACCAGTTGCCGCCAAAATCAAGCAGGATGCGCTTGTGGGTCGCGGCGGCGGTCTTGAGGGCGGCGGCAAGGTCGGCTTTGGCCTGCGCCGGATCGGGATAGATGTCGCGGCCGGCGGAGTTGGCGGCGCCGGCAGCCAGGGCCAGCGCGGCGGCAAGGGCCACCACGGCGGCCAGGGCGAGGAGCTTGACTTTCTTCAAGGAGGACCCTCCACAACTGATTTCAGTCTGACACAAACGTGCCATGCGGTTCCATTTTTCATGCCCCCTTGACGGCGCGGGGGCATTTACTCTGGTGGTTGGATGAGAAACCCTACCGATCTGCGCAAACGTCTGGAATCGGTGGCTTACCCCGATCTGGGAGCGATGATGGAGGGCTATGCGCAAGCGGCGGAGGCGTGCGCCAAGCGCGAGTTCCGGCAGAAGCTGGACTTTACGTCTGAATCCATTGATGGGCTGGACGAGATCCTGGTTCTGGTCAGCGAGAGCCCGGAACTGGACCTGGACTTCGAGGTGCGGCTTTGGGGCAGCTACCTGGGCGAGGTGCTGCGGCGGCGCTATGCCGGCGGCTGGGAGATGACCCCGTATCCCGGCACCACCCCAGGAAGCAAAGACCGCTTCCTGGGGACCCCGGTCGGCGGCGCGGTTGCGGTTCCGGCCGTGGAGGTGCGCGGCTCGCGGCTGTTTCCGCTGCTGAAGGTCTATCGCCGGCTGACCATGGGCGAAGAGGAAGACCTGCGCGCCTTCTACGCCATGGTGACCGAGAGGCTGGGCAAGCCGGCGCAGGTGAACTGACCACCTGCGGTGGGGCAGACGCCGCTTGCGCGGCAGAAGTGCGTAATCGGCCCGTGGGGCTAATCCCATTACCGGGCCTGCGCGGAACTCCGGCTTTGTGCGACAATAACCAGTGATAGAGTGCGCCGGTTCAGCGCGGCGCGCGGAGGATGAGACAATGGGCGATCTGCTTCAGCCGTGGCACCTGCTAGTTCTTGCTGTTGTTGCATTCCTGCTGTTCGGCGCCAAGCGGCTGCCGGAGTTGGGCAAGGGACTGGGCGAAGGCTTGAAGGGCTTTAAGGAAGGGCTGAAAGGCGTGACCGAGCCCGCTCCTCCTGCGCCGGGCGTGCAGCAGCAGAATGTGGCTCCCGCGCCACCGGCCTCAACGCCGATCGAGCCTAAGTAAGGCTCGCAACGAAAGCAATCCGCGGCGCAGCGGCTCTGGGCCGGGTTTCGAGCCGGATCTGCAATTGGCGGTTGCAGTTGCGCGGTCTTTGATTTCATACAAATTGAGAGGTCTGTGCAGATGCGCAGGCCTTTTGTGCGTCCACGGCCTGCTGGCAGGCCCTATACGCTGAGCAGCACCACGGCAGCCAGGGCCAGCCCCATGCCGGCCATCTGGCGGCGAGTGGGCCACTCGCGCAGGACCAGCGCGGCCAGCAGGATGGTGCCGGCGGGGTAGAGCGAGCAGACCAGCGCGGACACATCCAGCCGTCCAAAGCGGGTGGCCTGGAGATAGAAGAGATTGCCGATCGTATCCAGCGCTCCGGCCGCGATGCCGGTGAGCCAGAAGCCCCGCCATGGCGCTTTGGGCGGCATTGCGAAGAGAACCAGGAGCATGGCCAGACTGCCGGCGGCGCGGGCAGAGGTCATGACCCATAACATGCCGCCTCCGCTGGCCAATTTGAAGAGAATCAACTGCGTTCCAAATCCAACCCCCGCGAGCGCACCCAGTAGGAGCGCGGCCGGCGGCGTGGCCGTTGGCTTCATTCCAGGGCTCTTGGCGGCGGGTGCGTGGGTAATCAGCCAGATAGCGGCCAGGCCCATCGCCAATCCTACGGCGGCCAACGGGTTGGGCAAGCCGTCGTGAAAGAGAGAAAAGGTGACGGGAACGAGGGCGGTGAGCAGGCCGGTGAGGGCCGCGGTCAGCCCCATGGCGCCCATGGCCAGCGCGCGATAAAAAAGGGCCAGCGCCAGCGAACCCTCAAAGCCGCCCAAGGCGGCATAGAAGAGATAGTGCGGGCCGGGCACGGCAAGCCGAATTCCCAGGCAGACGGCCAATAGCACGAGAAAAGAGAAGATGTGGCCGGAGGCGACCACCAGTAATGCGGGAGCGCGGCGCGCGCCCACGCCGCCGACAAAGTCCGAGCCGCCCCAGGTGGCGGCCGACATCAATCCCAGGCCCGCGGCGGCTCCCGAAGAGGTCACAACTAGTGAGAATCCTGCGCGGAGGGGTAATAGCCTAGCTTGGAGATCACCTCAAGGCCGGGCCGGTCGACGCGCACATCGATCTTGCGGTACTTGCCGTCGTAGATCGATTCGTGGCTGAGATAGCCCAGGGTGTACTGGTTGCGCGCTTCCTCGGCGATCTTGGCGTAGCTCTTTTCGATGCCGTCCACGCCGCGCTCGGAGTCTGCCGTGCCGCCGGTGGCCGCGATGTACTTGTACAAGACGTTGTCGTACATGGTGAAGGGCAGGTGGAATTTACTCAGGTAGCCCTCGCCCCAGCGGGCGGAGTCGCCCACCAGCGTGCCATAGACGGCGATCTTGTTGGTCTCCAGGTAGCGCACCACCTCCTTGACGGTAGCCTTGCTGCCGTACTCCTTGCCGTCGGAGATGACGTAGATAATGCGGCGGCGGCCCTTGGGGCGGGTAGACAGCTCCTTGGCGGCGGCCAGGATTGCGTCGTTGAGGGTGTGAATCTCCTTGGGGATGGTGATGAACGAGCCGCTGCCGGTCGAGCGTCCGGGCTGCAGGTTGGGATCGACGCAGTTGCCGTTCTCGCGGATGTTGCAGCCTGCCAGCGGACCGCTGTTGAACGGCACCTGCATGTCACTTCCGGTCTCCTTGGTCAGGGCCAGCACGGCGGGCAGACGGTTGCTCTGAGCCCCGGTAAAGCCGGTGCGCTCCTGGGTTCCGTTGCTGTAAGAAAAGACCGCCGCTTCGTCATAGGGGGTGAGCGCGCCCTGGATGGCGCCCAGGGAGTTGTTCACCTTGGCCATGACGTCGGAGGTCAGGCTCTGGTCGATGACAAAGGCGATCGAAAGCGGGGCCGCATCCACGGTGAACAGCGACAGTGGCTCGCGCGTGTCGTTCTCGTATACCTTGAAGTCACGGAAGGTGAGGCCGGCGACCAGTTTTCCCTTCGAGTCCTTGACGCTGACCGGAACTTCGACGAAGTTCACGTTCAGGACGAATCGCGTGAGCGCAGCCATGCCTTCTCCGGCCGCGGGCATCTCCGGAGGAGTGGCCTGGATCTCGTCCTTGCCCTGGGTGGAGGGCGCCTGGTTGCTGGCCGGGGCCTGCTGCTGGTTCGGAGTGGCGGAGGACGAACTGGGTGCGGCCGGCTCATTCGCCACACCCTTGCCGGGCGTAATCGGGGTGCCGTCCATGCCCGTCAAAGGCGGGGGCGCCTGGGGCGCAGGAGCATCGGGCACGGTGGATGGCTGTTGTTGGGCCAGAGCCGCAAGGCTCGAACTCAGGAGCGCCGCCAGCGCTATTGCCACTAAACCAAGCTTCACAGGTATTCCGTCCTCCCTGAACGCCGCATCCTGCCGTTGTCAGTTGTCAGTGAAAACCGATCCCCGATTCCCGATCCCTGAATAAACGGCCCGCGGATGCACTCCGCGCCAGCCGGAAATTATCCAGCAAGGCTGCACTCGTCAGAGTATCAGACGCAACAGAGCCGCGCAGGTTGCCCGCCGGTCCGGAAACAGTTCAGGTATGCTTTCTTCGAGGTCCGAATTCCGTCTGAATGACCAGCATGCATGTCGGATTGGGAATTGCCGTCTTATGGTCCGGCCTGCCGGGATTGTCCACGGCGGGCTGGGGCTCAGCTTGCCCCTTCGCCGGACTCGCCCTCCCGTGAGCACTGCGCCAGCCCCGCAGAACTAGCGGGAAAACACCGGAAAAAGTTGTCAGTTTTCGGTCGTCGGCAAAAACGGATCCCCGGCAACGGATATCCGCTCCCTGAAGGCGCAAAAACCACCGCGTCTTCTGGCGGGTTGGTCGAGTTGTGCAAAAACAGGCCTTAAAAATGCCCGGACTGTCCTGTTTCTGGACACTTCATTACGTCCGTCTCGTTCGACGGTAATCTGGCGCCTGGAGTTAGTCTTCTCTAAGATCGGCACAAGCGGGAAAAACTTGAGGCCTCCCCATGAAAAATTTTTCAAGCTCAAGAATTCCAGTCCCGAGGAGTCTGCCTTGATCATCAATTGTGCCGGCAGTGAAGGTTTTGAAATCAGTCCCCGGTTTCGGCGCACCATCGAAGAGAGGATCGCGCGGCTGGAGAGGGATTCCGAGCACGACGAGGCGCAGCTGGACCTGCTCGAAGACATCGACCATATCCGCAGGCAGATGCGGCTGGTGGCCATGCAGCGGTCCGAGGCTCTGCGCATGAGGCTGTTCCTCGACCGCTCGCAGATGCGCCTTCCCCGGCCGCTGATCGCGCTCTGAGGCGCCGCGCTTCCCCACCCCCGGCAACAACAAGGGCCGCTGCCTCCCATCGCGAGGCGCGGCCCTTATTGTCGTTGCTCAAAATCTGGAGCACCGGGCGGGAATTGAACCCGCGTATACAGGTTTTGCAGACCTGCGCGTTAGCCGCTTCGCCACCGGTGCATGTGAGAACAGTTTTCAGTTGTCAGTGGTCAGTAAGAACCCGACCTTGACGGCTGATCTCTGGTCGCCCGCTGAGGTTAACTGACAACTGACCACTGACTACTGGCCACTGAATGCAAAAACCCACCGCGCCTTCTGGCGGGTGGGTCGTGGGGTTCAGATTCTTTCTTCGGAATCTAGCCCAGAGGACACGCCCGCTCGGCGCAGCAGCCCTGACAGCAGCAGCGGCACATACACATCGCGGGAGTGAAGAAATGGGCCACAAGAATCCTTTGCCGGGGAGAGCACACCGACCAAGCTGCGGCTCACCGGATACACGTAGACTAGAGCCTGGGCGGAGGCATGTCAAGCGATGCCTGGGCAGGGACCTATGGAGCAGGCCGAGGGCGTGAGGGTGGCGTGGAGATCGGCCGGCCCAGCGATTTGTTTCTCTCTGCACGGGTGGAATCGGCGAGGGTCACCGATGTGCGCGTGGCGGGCAGCACCGTTCTTGTGGCAAAGGGACAGCTTTTCCTGTCGTAATGCACACGCTTTCAACAGGCTTTCATAATTGCAAGTGACGGTAAGTGTTAATCCTTAGCCAATTTTAATTTGTTTCATAGGGATTTTCAGGGTGGATTTCGCCTCCCTTTCCCTCTTCCCACCGGCCTCCAAGACTCGTATTGTTGCGTTTCATTGAAGCAACTTAACCGGCGCCTTTGCCGGCCTGGCCCTAGGCATCAAACACAATTTGACCGCGAGCGATGGTCAGCCTCCTGTGCAGCGATTGCCCGATGCCGCTTTGCGTGAACGCCGCGCCCCCACTGGGCTGCGCGCACCTCACGCCAGGCCATATTTGGGTTGTTGAACCAACCAGGATGCAGCTGCCTCGTCTCCGGTCGCCGGACCCGGCAATTCATTACGCCAGCCAGCCACAAGAGCGGGCAGGAGCGGAGTGTTGCCAGGCGGACAGACACAGACAATGCACCAATGAAATTGAACGAAGGAGTTTCCCCTCATCATGCGGCCAAAGAAAGTGATTCTCTGCGTAGACGACAACGAACAAGAGCTTTCCGTACTCAAGTTCATGCTGGCAACCAACGGATACCGGGTAGTTTCGGCCACCAACGGGCAGGAGGCGATCGGCATCTTTGCCCGGACCCAGGTGGATCTGGTGCTGGCCGATTTTGCCATGCCCCAGATGAATGGAAATCAACTGGTGGACCGATTGAAGCAGATCGCGGCCCATGTGCCCATGATTCTGCTGGGCGATCCGCAGAGGATGGGCGGCGAGATGCACGCAGCCGACGCGCTGCTGGCCAAGAAAAGCTGCTCGGCGCAGGAGTTGCTGGAACGGATCAAGGTGATGAGCGCGCGCAAGCGCGGTCCCCGCAAGGGCGCGTTGCGGATGGCGCCGGCAGAGCTGGCGGCGGCCTCGTGAGAAAACCAGGGAACAGGAAATAGGGAACAGGGAACAGGCCGGCGGGCAGTGGCTGGATGAGTGGATTGCGAAACCCTGCCTGATGAATGCCTACCACTGGCGATCCGCCCAGAGCGGCACAGATCCACTGTTCCCTGTTCCCTATTCCCTATCCCCTGTTCTCGGCCCCCTTGACGACTCCATGCAGTAGTGCGCATACTCGCCAATTGTGCCCAGGCTGGAGCATTTCCCTTCGTTCCGGCGGGAGTTGGCTTTTATGGATATTGTTCTGGTTCGTCTTCTTTTTGTGGCCCTGCTGGCCGGGGTCTGTTCTTTCCTTCATCCGTTCGGCATGACAGGATGGGTGGGTGCGGGCGTGGGCGCGGGGGCGGCCGGCGCGGTTATCGTCTTTGAATTGCGGGTGCGGGCGCTCAGCCTGCGGCGGCTGATCGGCGCGGTGGCCGGCAGCGTGCTGGGCATTTTTGGCGCGGCGCTGTTCTGCCTGGTGCTGCGCAGCGCGCTGGCGCCTGGGGCCACCTCGGCTGTGATCCAGATATTTGTGCTGCTGCTGATGACCTACGTGGGCCTGCTGGTGGGGGCCAGCAAGGGCGACCTGCTGAACCCCGCGGCGCTGGGCAGCGTCTTCACTAGCGACCGGCCCACGCGGCGGAGCGTCAAGGTGCTGGACACCAGCGTGATCATAGACGGCCGCATCGCCGACATCGCCGAGGCCGGCTTCATTGACGGCATGATGGTGGTGCCGGAGTTCGTGCTGCGCGAGTTGCAGACTGTGGCCGACTCGACCGACAGCTCCAAGCGGCAGCGCGGCCGGCGGGGGCTGGACATGCTGCAGCGCATGCAGTCGAGCACCAACATCCAGGTGCAGATCGTCTCCGACGACTTCCCCTCCATCCGCGAGGTGGACCTGAAGCTGCTGGAGCTGGCCAAGAAGTGGGAGGCCAAGGTGGTGACCAACGACTTCAACCTGAACAAGGTGGCTCACCTGCACCACGTCGAGGTGCTGAACATCAACGATCTGGCGAACGCGCTCAAGCCGGTGGTGCTGCCCGGCGAAAAGATGAATGTGCTCATCCTCAAGGAGGGCAAGGAGTACAACCAGGGCGTGGGCTACCTGGACGACGGCACCATGGTGGTGGTGGATCATGCGCGCAAGCTGATCGGCAAGCCGGTCGAGATTTCAGTGACCAGCGTGCTGCAAACCGCCAGCGGGAAGATGATCTTCGGCAAGCTGGACGAGAACGGGAAGAGCGGCGAGGCGGGAAGGCCGGGACCGGTGGAATAGTACCCGAGATGAACGAGTTACCAGCCGTCTGTCATTGCCCCAAGCGAAAATGTCCCCGGCATGGCGATTGCGCCGCCTGCCGCGCATTTCATCTGAACGCCAAGCGCCCAAGACCGCCGCGCTGCGAAAGCCCAATTGGGTTCAAAGGCTCTTTGGCGCGGGCTCGTCCGCAACAAGATGAGTTGAGGATGGCTACTGAATTCAGGCGGCTTTGACGGCAATGCGGGCGGAACGGGAGCTGGGCTTGGCTTTGACGAGAATCTCCACGTTTTGGCCGAGCGCCAGGAGAAAGTGCATCAGCCGCTCGACGGAAAAGCCTTCCAGCTTGTAATTGAGTAGGGCAGAGACCTTCGGCTGGTTGATGCCGAGCGCGGTCGCGATTTCCGCCTGTGTGTGAGCCGCTGCCGTTCGACAATCAGGTTGAGGGCGGCACAAAGCCGGGCCTTCGTATCGAGTTCCGCCGCATCCGGCAGACCTATATCGGCAAACACGTTGCCGCTGCTCTGGATCACTTGATCTTGGGCGCGTTTAGCCATGCCTCTCCTCGTAATCCCGCTGCGGAGTCGGCCCCTCAGTACTTCTGCACCCTGGGGTCGATCTCGTCGGCCCAGGCGTGGATGCCGCCGGCGAGGTTGACGACCTTGGGGTAGCCGGCCTGCTTGAGGAACTCCGCAATGCGCTGGCTGCGGACGCCGTGGTGGCAGTGGACGATAACCTCGCGGTCGCGGTCGATCTCGGCCAGGCGCTGGGGGACCTCGTTCTGCGGAATCAGCTTTCCGCCGATCTGGGCGATCGTGTGCTCCCAGGGTTCGCGAACGTCGAGGATGTATACGTTCTCGCCCGCATCGATGCGGCGCTTCAGGTCTTTCACAGTAAGCTGGGGGATTCCGTTCTTCAAAGTCTTCTCCTCGTGGGTTTCAGGCGCGAAGCCTCAGAACTGCCGGTAGCCGATGAGCTGGGTGACGGCCGGGTTTGGCTTGCGTGTTGTCGACTTCCATTGAAAATTGCGGCGTACGCTCCCGTTATGCGAGATTGGGTATGTGAGGTTGGAGTTTCAAGAAAATTCTGCCGATACCTGCTTCAATATCCTCGCAGACTGGAAAGCGACCATGACCCGAAAATCCCGCAATCCGAACTTCGATCAGACGCTGGAGATCCTGCGCGCCCATTCGTTTGATGTTCGACCCTTCGCCGGAGTCGCAGGCGGCGTGCTGGTGAGCAAGCATGGGGCCGCGGCCGTGCTGGTTGCCGTCCAGGCCCAGGATGCGGTTGGGGACGCGCAGGCAGCCTTGGCCGTGCATCCGGGAGCGCTGGTGAACGGCGAAGTGGCGCGCTTGCTGGACCGGGGCTACCAGAAGTTCATTAAGACATCCCAATTTGAGCTTCCGGCATCGGCCAGTCAATTGCAGGCGATCCACCTGTTCAGCGAAGAACTGAAGCAGCTGACCGGCGCCATCAGCCTCTATAACGAGGCGCTGGGAACCACCAGCGATGTGTACGAATATGACCGTTTGAAGGGCCGGGAAGGCGCGCAGATTGCGCCCACGAACGCAGGGCAAGTGGCCGGGGGACACTGATTCTTTCAGGAATTTCGGCGGGGAGGGCCATGGAGACGCAAGAAAAAGCGGAAGAACTTGCGATCCAACAGCCGGAGCGCCGCGCGCAACTCCGGCAAGCTGTGGACGAAAACGCCACTCTCCTGCTGGTGAGCCAAGGCTCCCGCGTCCCCTGCCGCATCATCGAGCTCAGCCTAGAAGGGTGCCGGTTGCGCACCAGGGAGCGGTTTCCGGCGAGCATCCCGATCCGTGTGGAAGTCACCTTCACGATCAACGGAATAGCCTTCCGGTTCAGCGGCGTGGCTGAATGGACCGATGGTCTGAATCTGGTCGGGGTCCAGTTAGTGGATATGCCCTTTCGGCGCAGGGACGAGCTAGCCGAGGTGCTCTGCGAGGTCGAGGCGGAAAATGCGGCCAGAGCGGAGAAAAAGGCCGCCGAGAAACTTGCCGCTGAGGCACAACCCCCGGAGAAAGCAGCTCAGGAACAGGTCCAAAGGCGGGCGGTGCGGCAAACCGGGATCCATGCCGTTGTGGCGCAGCCCGTGCCATCGCCGCAACCCAAGCCTGCTTCGCAACCCGCGACCTCGCCCCAACAGGCCGCATCGCAGCCGCCCGTAAAGCCCGCCAAGCGCGAGCGCCGAACGCAGTCCCGGCACGAGGTGGATACCTCAGCCGTGATTTTTCTCATCAATGTCGCGTCTGCGCTGCATGGGCGCATTCTGGACCTGAGCCTGGGCGGATGCCGCATCCGCGCCGACGAGCGCTTTCCGGTGGGCATCTACACGCGAGTCGAGACAGAGTTTCGTCTGGAAGGGCTGCCATTCCGGTTGGGCGGCGTGATCCAGGCAATCCACGATCGGCGCCTTGTGGGCATTCGCTTCCTCGACATGAGCGGCCGCAAGCGGGCGCAACTGGAGCAGTTGATCCAGGAGATCGAGGAGATGGAGGCGAACCGGAAAGCGGCAAGGACGGGAGGCTCAGAGGAAGAGACCGGGAAGGTTAGTGCCCGATAGCTCTCCTCAGGCCCCAGCACTTCACAAGCCGCGCCGCCCGGAGATCAGGTTGAAAATCAGTACGACGACCGCAACAACGATCAGGATGTGGATCAGGCCGCCGCCGATATGGAGGGTGAAACCGAGTAGCCACAGAACCACAAGAATCACAAAAATCGTCCAGAGCATATCTTCTCCCTTGCGCCGTGGGCGCCCGGAATTCAAAGGGCCTTTCCGGGCGTCCGCAAGCATTCACAACCGGTCACCGGCTGCTAATTCGCAGCATGGGCCTGCACTTTTGCATCTCTGACTGCGTCGATGAACCTGTGCGCCCCGTCCGGCACGGCTACTTCGCCCCGCAATACGGACTTGGTAGAGACACCAGGTCCATAGAAGGCATCCATGGAACCGTCGTCGCGGCGAATATCAGCCCCGGTCAGCGTGAGTCCGGCAAAGGCGCCTTTGGCTCGCGAGTAGGTCAGGATCTCGGTATCCAGCTTCCAATCGGTATTGGCGGATGCGTGGCGCCCAACCGGTCCGGCTGCCGCGGAGGCGTCCCCTCCAAGCTGGAACTTGGCGGAGAGCAAGCGCTCCATTCCTTTCTCACCCTGGAAAATCATGACCAGATCCACGCCCTCGACGCCGATCTGCAATCCCCAGTTGCCGCCGGTAATGGCAAATAACGCCGGCGCGCTCCATCCGTTTGCGGTCCGGCACGTGGCAACGCCTCTGCCGTTCTCCGCGCCAACCACAAAGCCGCCCTTGATCATGTGCGGCACTACGGCCACGCACTTTGCGTGATCCAGCACATCTTTGGGAATGGCTTTATCCGGCGCGGCCATGATCTCGTGCAGCACCGTGGCGGCATTATCCAACCGGGTCCGCACTTCTTCGCGAGTCTCCGCCCAGGCGGCGCTAGCCACACCCAGACTGAACAATGCCACCAACGTCATAAATTTCTTCATGCATCTCACCTTTTTCTACCCATGCGCAGCGTCACTTGCTTTACGCGCATTTGAGGCGCACAAGGTAGTTTTCACATTAGAGCCATCGCCCGGCGCGGTCTGAGCAATTGCGCTCAGAGCGTAGATGGCGGTTTATCCATCCCAGACACGTGTTCTCCTGACCTCTCCGCGGCTGGCGTGGCGTCATTTTCAACCATGCGAGGCAAGGTCCGGCTGGGCGCCGGCGCCACGCCTGCCCAGGGAGCGTTTCTGCGCCCAGGATTGCGAGGCACTGACCCTGACTCGAGGTCCTGGCCGCCCAAGGCTTGCAATTTTTCAGGAAAAGTGAGCAAAATAGAACAGATTGTCCCCCTTTGGGGGTGTAACACTGTGGCAAAATACGGGGTTGAGTGTACAGCCGATAGGCGTACCGTGGATACTCTGTTGAAAGAGCGGTTCCCGGCATCCCAGGACTTCTGTACTTGTCGATGATTTTTTGCTCATCGCGGCAGTTCCTCTATCAATATGATGGCGATGCGGTCGCGGTCCCACCTGCAACGTCCTGTGCCGACACCGCATCTGGAAGGAGGCTCATTCGATGGTTGTGCTTGAAAAACCCGCATTCGATGCCGCCGCCTTTCTGGCGAGCGCCGGGCTGGGGCGAAGAATTGTGCAATTGACGCCCAAGCAGGCCTTCTTTTCGCAGGGAGACACGGCTGATTCCGTCTTCTATCTTCAGAAGGGCCGCGCAAAAGTCACGGTCGTTTCGCAAACCGGCAAGGAAGCCACCATCACGCTGGTCTCCACGGGCGAATTTGTGGGCGAGGGGGCGCTGGCGGCCGTGGCGGGACTGCGTTTGTCCACGGCCACTGCCATTACCGCCTGCACCGCGCTCAAAATAAGGCGGGAAGAGATGATCCGCGTGATGCACGATGAGCATGACTTCTCCGACCTGTTCCTGAAGTTTCTGCTGGAGCGCAGCATGCGCATTCAGGCCGATCTGGTGGATCAGCTTTTCAACTCCAGTGAAAAGCGGCTGGCGCGGATTCTGCTGCTGATGGCCGAGTTTGGCAAGCCGGGCGAACCGGAACAATACATTCCCAAGATCTCGCAAGAGACTTTGGCGGAGATGATCGGCACCACCCGCTCCCGCGTGAGCTTCTTCATGAACCGCTTTCGCAAGCTCGGCTTTATCGAATACAACGGCCGCATCCGGGTTCACAAGTCGCTGCTGAATGTGATTCTGCACGATCAATTGCCCGACGACAAGGCCGAAGCGCAGTCTATTTAGGGCATTCCCAGGGAGTAGACCATAGCGCCCCCCCCCCCGGCAAACATGTACGAAATTGACCAGCATTGCGATTCGTTGAATGCGACACTCACTCCACTTCCTTTATTGACTCGCTTAAGTGGGGTGAGAGATGCCCGATACGAAAACAAGAGTTCTCATCGTAGACGATGAGCCTTCCATTCGAACCTCGATGTCGCACATACTGACTGAGGTTGGATATCGCGCGCGCTCCGCGGAAGATGGATTCTCCGCATTGGTTGAACTGCGGAAGGAAATCCCCGACATTCTCCTTTCCGATCTCAACATGCCCGGCATGTCGGGCTTCGAGTTGCTCTCGGTGGTCCGCCGCCGGTTCCCCGCGATCCAGACGATCGCCATGAGCGGCGCGTTCCAAGGCGACGAAGTGCCTTCCGGCGTTGCCGCCGACGCCTTCTATCAAAAAGGCAGCAGCATGGGATCTTTGTTAAGGATTTTGGGAGCCCTGCCCAATGCGGACCGGGTGCTTCCCAACCGGCCGTCAAGCGCGTTGGCGCCCATCTGGATTCAGTCCAATGGACGCGACAATTCCGGAGAGCCCTACGTGATGATTTGCTGTACGGAATGCCTGCGGACCTTTCCCCAGGTTTGCGGCGGCTCGATAAGCCTTGTACGCAAAACAGATTGCATCTATTGCCACAGCTTGATTCATTACGCAATCGTCCAGTCAACGGATCGGGCGCCTCTGCAGGTTTTCCAAAGGTACCCCGCCGAGGGGGTCCCGAACCCTGCCAGCGCGGCCCAATTCTACAACTGAGAAAGAAAAGAGTTGTCCCGATGCACACCATCGCTGAACTGAACATGCTTTTGCGCGCGCGGGTTGAATTGCCCGTTGGCCTCAAACTGGCGACCGATGAGTTTCGCGAGGGCTGGAACTTTGTGCGGACGGGGGATGCGCGCCGTTTGGAAAAGAAGATTCAGACGCGCGGATGGAACTTCATCAAGATTGCCGATGGATTGCTGAGAAGCGGCGTAGGCGAGACATCGCAGGAGGCCATTGCCAGCGCGCTCAAGCTGGCGCTTCGGCGGGTAAGTGAACACTTCAACGTCGTGGAAGTGGAGCATATCGAGTTAACGCAATATCCGTGGTTTTTTCTGGCCAGGGTAAGGGTCTATCCGTACCGGATTCAGCAAGATGCGGTGCTGCCGGTGCCGGATGAAGCCCTGCCTGATCCGATTTCCTTTCGATCCAGGCGGTTGCCGGACGGGGCAGCCGAGTCGTTCCCCCATTTCGGCAGCGCGATGCCTCTGCTGAAGGAGATGCTGGTTTCATCCCGAAGTTCGGAGGCGAGGACCCAATGACCATCCTGCAAGTGGCGTTTGTCCTGTTCGTTTTTCACAGAGCCTTGCGAGTTCCTCGAGAGCCGGCCCTCAGCCGCGCCCGCTCCCGCTGAAGCTCGCGATAGAGTTCGCTCTTCGACTGGCCCAGCTCCCGCGCCAGCCGCTTCAAGGCTTCCTTCTCGTCCACGCCGGTCTCGGCCTGGAGGCGCGCAACCCGGCCGGCAATCTTCTCGGGTGCGGCGCTAGCGGACAGTAATCCGGCCTGGGAGCGGGTTTGGGGCAACGCCTCGACCAACAGGGTGATCTCGCCGCGGATGCGATCGCGGCCTGCCATTTCCCGGTGTACGCCGGCCACCGTTCCGCGCAGAAACTCCTCATGGATTTTAGTCAGCTCGCGGGCCACGGCCACGCGCGGATTCGGCCCCCAAACGGCCTCCAGATCGGCCAACGTCTCCAGAATCCGGTGCGGCGCCTCGTAAAAGATGAGCGTGNNGCCGGCTGCGGCGGGCGCCCGCCGTGGCGGGCAGGAAGCCCAGGAACACGAACTCGCCGGTGGGCAGGCCGGAGGCCGCCAGGGCGCTGAGCGCGGCATTGGCGCCAGGGATGGGAATCACCGGCACGCCGGCCGCGAT
>PMYL01000032.1 GCA_003170825.1 Acidobacteriaceae bacterium | reverse complement strand
CCGGCGAAGGACGTGAAGACCACCGAGACCCGCGAGAGTTAAGGCGCGTATCTCAAGAACTCGCTTAAGGCGCGGCCTGAGAGTGCAGCGCCTCAAGCGAATCTGAAACCGAAACGAAAGGACCTCCGATGGCCGCCAACGAAAAACCCGCTGAAACATCCTACCTTGTGCTCGCAAACTTTTTTCACAACAGCAAGCTGCTGGTGAGGGGCCAGATCGTGCCGCTCAGCGCGAAAGATGCCGCTCCGCACCTTGCCGCCGAGCTTCTCAAGCTGGTCAAGTAACTGACCACTGACCACTGACCACTGACAACTGGTGCCGATGGCCTACGCAACACAATCCGACCTGGTCCCCCTTCGCATGACGGTGAAGGACCTGACCGAGATGACCGACGACGACAACACCGGGGAGATCAACGCGGCGGTTGTCTTGGCGGCGCTGGAGGAAGCCTCGGGGCGCGTGGACAGCTACTGCCGGGCGCGCTACCGCACGCCGCTGCAAACCTCTAACGACGTAGTCGGGCTGACGCTGGACATTGCGGTTTACCTGCTCTTCTCGCGGCGCCGCGAAACCAACATGGGCGAGACGGTGAAAGACCGCTTCGACCAGGCCATCGCGTTTTTGAAGGACATCTCCAACGTCAGGGCTTCGCTCGATCAGCCGGTGGGCGAGACGCCTCAAACCTCGCGCGGCGGCCCGGAGATCTCGCGCAAAGACCGCGATCTGCGCTTCAGCGACAGGAATCTGGAAGGTTTTGTATAGCCATGGCAGCCGAAGTGGTCCGCATCGACGACGCCAACCTCAAAGTCTCGCTGGGGAAGTTCCGCGCGTCGCTGGCGCAGAAGGGCCAGTTGATGCAGGAAATCGGCATGTCCATGCTTGTCTCCATCCGGCGCACCTTCCGCGAGGAAGGCTCGCCGGCGCACTCCTGGATGGGGCTCGCGCCGTCCACTATCCGCAGCGATCCGAAGAAATACGGCGCCGGCCACAAGCTGCTCATCGACACAGGCTTGCTCCTGAACTCGATCGGAATCGCGCAGACTTCTCCGGACCAGGTCATGCTCTCGACCAACGTGAAGTATGCGGCCGTGCACCAGTTCGGCTCGCGCGATCGCGGCTCCATTGGCTTCGGCCCGCGCACCAGGGCCATGCAGGAAGCCACGGTCAACGTCAAGGAACACGGGCGCGCGCGGCTCTCCGCCGCTCTCGGCAAGGGACGGCTCGGGAATCGCGTGCGCAATATCGCCGGGCCGCGCAACCGGCTCCTCTCCCACGTCGCCGGCCACGCGCGCCATCAGAACATTCCCGCGCGGCCCTATCTCGTCTTCCGTCCCGAGGATCCAGCCCGTATTCAGAGCCTGGTCAACGGCTACATCCGCCGCGCCGCCGCCGCGGCCGGGCTGGGAGGCGAGCAGTGAGCGGCTCCCCTTCACAGTTCCGCGTGGATTACGTCGAGGCCGCGCTGATCGCGTTGCTCAAATCCGTCATGCCCGCGGCCTATGGAACGGAAGAAGCTCCCGTGCTGGTGGACGTGAATTCGGTCAATAGCAAGGACTTCAACGCCCAGGGCCAGTTAACGCTGAAGCCTCCCTCCATCCGCGTCGAGTTTGGAGGCGCGCATTTCCGCAACCTGCGCGACAACCAGAAGTTGACCTATGAAAACGGCCAGCTCTTCGATGTGCTGTGCTTCGTGTCCAGCTTGCGGTCGAAGGCCGACGAGCGGCTGCAAATCCTCAGCCTGGTCGCCGTTGCCCTCAATCAGCTTGCCGGCGCGCGCCTGGCGCTCGCCGACGGCTCCAGCTCCATGCCCATCGAGATCAAGGATGTCGCGCTGGTGCTGCCCAACGATGGAGGGCCGGTGGATCAGCTCTTCGCCATCACCATCGAAATCTCCGGCATCGCGCAGTACGACGGCCCGAATGCGAGGTTTGGATCATGACAACTTCTGACTTTGTTGACCTGCAACTATCGTCCGCCGGCATCGCCTTCTGCGGCCAGGGCGCGTCTTTGCGCATCGCCAACGGCCATTACGACTACACCTTCACGCCGGGCACGCCGGTGCGCGTGCTGAGCAGCGAATGGCGGCGCGGCTTCCCGGTCAAAACATGCAACGGGCAGCCGATTCTGGAGGTTATTCCGGAAGCTCCGGCTGCGCGGCCGCCGGTAAAAGCCGCCAGCCTAAGAGCCGCGCGCGTCATTTCGCCGGCCGCCAGCCACACGGACGCGCCCGCTCAGCCTGCGTCTGCTCCAAACAACCCCTCGGCCGCCGACGCGGCCGCAACTGAACCTGAGGTGAAGTGATGCCCGGTCCCTACAATTTTCGCTCCCAGTGGAAGACAGCTCGAAACCTTATGCTCAGCATCAATTCGCAGGCGGCGTGGAATACGCGTCTGGCTGATGCGAACCTGACCTACCGCCAGCGTTTTGACGGCGCGGCGGCGCTGGAGCGCATCATCACGCGGCGATCCGACATCGCCTACGCCGGCAAGGGCACGGCCTTCGCCACCGACGGCCAGATCACCGGCTACGACACCAAATTCGGCGGCGACGAGGCGGAACTCTCGCCCTGGCTGGCCGGATACATGCTCGCTTTCCTGATGGGCACCGATACGGTCACCACTGCTGAACACGCTCCGGTGTTGGCATCGCTTGCCGGGACGTTGACGGTCGCCAACGCCACCGATATCCTGACCGGCACGCTCTCCGGCGTGATGGGGGACGGCGTCACAGCCTACTCGATCACCCTGGGCACGTCGGGAACCACCGACACGATGGCCAACCTGCTCAACAACATCAACGTGACCCACTCGGCCTACGGCATCGTGGCCACGCTGGATGGACCTGGGAAAAACATGACCTTCGCGGCCGCGGGCGGAGACACGGGCGCTCCGACGATGGTGGGCGCGGGCCTCTCGGACGCCCTGGCCCCGGGCATCTATACCCACGCCTTCACCTTCGACGAGACCACGCGCACCGCGGTGCCCACCTCGATCTACGTGGAAGACACCGAAGACCTGCATCACGTCTACCCCGATATGTGTCTGGACGAAGTGACGTTCACCATCAACGGGGCGGGCGCCATCATGGCCGATCTGAGCATGGCGGGAACCGGCATCGAGATCGCGCACAACCTCTCCTCACTGCCTGCCGCTCCCGCCGAGACCCTCCTGCTGGGCTCCGATGCGGCGCTCACCTTCGGCCCGGTGGGCGATACGGCATCCTTCATCGGCCGCCACATGAGCACGACTCTCAAACTGCAAAATCAGTTGGTGGTCCACAGGGCTCCCGGCGGCGGCCTCTATGGCATCTTCGTGCGCAAGGGAAACCCGAAATTCTCTGTGTCGACGACCTTCGCCGCCAAGGATACCGACGACATCTATGGCCGCTTCTCCGGCGATACGGCGTGCGATTACGAGCTGGCCGTCAACTCCGGGGCGTCGTCGCAAATGACCATCTCCATTCCGCAGATGCACCTGAAAACCGCCAAGATAGGCTACGACGGCGACATGGTGGTCTGGCAGGTGGAGAACGACGAGACCACCAACTACCAGGCCGCGGGCGTTCCTCCCATCTCCCTCAGCGTCACCAACAACATCGCCGCCTACCTGGTGCCGGCGTAACGATTTTCTTCCGGGGCGCGTTCTGCGCATGGAGCACGCCCTTCTTTTTCCCGGTTATTACCGGGATTTACCGCTTCCGCACTGCCCGCGGCATCCCTTCGCCGCGGTGAAGTTCCGCAAGGGCTGCGCGGGCTTCAAGAACCAAAGGGTTCCTTCAACCCTCTCGCTGCATCCGAAGATCAAAATCCCAAGCGAAAGAAGGAATCCCATGTCCGCATCGATCGAACTCAAAGCGCCGCGCCTCATCGTCATCGAGGATCGCGGCAAGCAGTACCGGCTCACCATCGGCAGGATCCTCAAAAAGCAGTGGCTGCGCTACTTCGAGGGCATCCTCTCCACCTCTGAAAACCAGGGCGGCAAGCGCATCGACAGCTTCGACTCCAGCACCGCGCGCCTCGAGCTGGTGGAGCAGATCCTCGTCTCCGCCGAAGGCTACGCGCTGCCCGACGGCAAAACCAGCATCACCGAGATCGAGGGCTGGAAGGCGCTCCTGCCTCTCTCCCACCGCCTGGCGGTGGCCAACTCCATCATCGGCGTCTCCGCCAGTGAAATTGACGAGGAGGCGCAGATCGCGCTGGGGGCGGAGTCTGTTTTTCTGGATGCTGTCTGGGGCGCCGGCGAGGATGGCGTGATGCGCCGCCTTCACGGCCTGCGCCACGATTTCAAGACGCCCACGGCCGAGCAGCAGCGCCTCCTCTCGCGCGCGAGCAGCCGCTCCCGCGTGATCGGAGGCAGCCGCAATGGCAAGACGCAATGGATGGGCGCGCAGGCCACGCTCGCCGACCTCTACGACGAGCTGATCGTGAGCACCGGCGGCTACACCGTGGATGGCAATGCGGCGCTCGATCATGAAGCCATCGTCGAGTTCATGGACACCTACCACAAAGTCTCGGCCGTGGACCTGCTCTTCGCGCCGGCCGCGCCGAAGGTTGAAGAGGAAGAGTGATCGATGTCTGGAAAGACCCGGAAGGCGTGGCGCTCGCTCTCGAAGAGATCTTCGAGAGCGACTTCGCGCGCGCCCTCATCCGGAGCCAGTCCGCGGGCGCGAGCGCTGAAACCGTCGAGCGCATGGAGCGCCAGGTCAAGCCGCGATCGCTGGCCTGGGGCTATTACTGTTTTGCAGACTACCTGCTTCACCTCGACGCCCTTCGCCAGGCAGGCGTTGCCTTTGCCGTTCGAGACCTGGCTCTCTGCGAGGCGGAGGGTTTCATTGCCCTCCATCGCGCGCGTTCCGCCTTTGAGGGGAAGCATCCGGCGTGCAGCGCCTGCGGGCTGCGCCAGCAGAATCGTTTCGGAGCCGTGTGTCCCGGCTGCGGCGCCAAGTTCCGGCGGAAGAAGGGTTGACCCATGGCTTTAGAGGCCAGCGCCGTTCAGATTGTGGTCAACGTCACCGACGCCAACTCCGCGGCGGTGATCGGCGGCGTGGAGCAGAACATCCAAAAGCTCGGCGCGGCCGGAACGCGCTCCGGTGGCCAGGTAAGCGCGGGAATGAATCAGATGGGCGTGGGCGCGCTCTCCGCGCGGGAGAAGACGCGGTTGCTCACCGAGGAGTTCGGTATCCGCCTGCCGCGCGCCATGCAGACCCTGCTCTCGCGCGTCCCGGCCGTGCAGTCGGCGCTCAACGCTGTGGGCACGGCCATGATCAGCCTGGGCGCCATCCAGATCGGCGCCATGGTTTTCGAGGCTCTGATCCGCGGGGCGGAGAAGCTCTGGGATAGGCTGACCGCGCTGCCGAAGGCGGTTCGGGAATACAACGCCGAGATGGAAAAAAGCCGAAACGAAGCCTTTGGCGATACCCATTCCATCGAGCTCACGCGGGCGCGCATCGACGACTGCACCGATTCGCTTAAGCGATATTCAGACCAAGTGGAAAAGGTCCGGAGCGGACCCCTCGGGATGGGCACGCCCTCGATCACTTGGCGCAGTTTGGTCCCCATCGCCGGCGCTGCAATGGAAAAATATAACCAATTTACAGAAGCGAACGACCTTCAAACTAAGGCAATTGAAGAACAGAGAAAATTGGATGCGCTGCAGCACAGCGACTCAAGCCAATATCACAAGCAAATGATGGATGAGAACGAACTGCGCGCAGCCGAGCGCGATGCAGCCGCCAAAGACGCCAAATCCAAGCACGATGCGCAGATTCAGAATGCACGCGAGGCCGCAGCGGAGGAACGGCGTTACAACAACGAACAGGACTCGCGCTTTGGTTTGAGCGTGGGGCCTCAATCCGGCGCCGCCCAGGAAAAGGCCACCGTCCTCAAAGCTCAAATCAAAGCCGACGCCGAGCTTGCGGATCAAAAAGACAAGCACGCGGGCAAGGAAAAGGACGATACAGCGGAGCTGGCGCGTCTCCACGAGCAGGCGATCGAATCGGGCTTGCGCGGCTCGGCGCTCTATCACCAGCAGGAAGCGTACGCGATCGAGGATCTCAAACGGCGAGGCATCACGTCGGCCCGGGCCGTCGAGGATGTCCACACGAAGTACCACAACGAGCAGATGAAGCGCCTGGACGACGAGAATCGCGCCGTCCAGAAGATGCGCGAGGAGACCCAGCTCGCCGGGCTCACCGGCATGGCGCGCATCCAGCAGGAGGGCCGCAACCGGCTGGAGGATGTCTACGATAAGCCCACCAACGATCCCGGTGCGCGCCTGGCGGAGATCAAAGCGGTCAATGACGAGACCGCGCGGCAGGTCGACGAGCTGAATAGATCCTTTTCTGAGCGCGTGGACTCCATCGTCGGCCAGAGCGCCGCCCGTGAGCTGCAAGGCTTCGCGCGCATCCGCGCCGAGGCGCAAAACCAGATTCGCTCTCTCCAGGAGGAGTTGGACAAAAACGGCGGAAGGCCCGAAGACCTGGCGCGGGGAGTCGCCGGCATCAACGCGGGCGCGGCCGGGCAGACTGCGGATCTGGCCCGGCGCAATGAGCAGGAGACGGCGCAGATCGAAACACAGGCGCGGGCCAAGCTGTTCTCGGCCGAGAAAAACAAAACCGCAGCCATCAAAGTTGAACTCGACGAGCGCCTGGCGAAATACAAAGAGGAGCTGGACGCGCAGCTCATCTCCCAGGACGATTTCAACCGTCGCTCCATCGCCGCGCATCAAGAGGCCAACGCGGAGATGGTCGAGGCTTCAAAGCAGGCGCGGGATAAGATGGCCGGCGAGTTCACCTCGCTTTTCGAGAACTGGCAGCATCCGCTCCAAAGCCTGGAAAAAGAGGCGGAAAAACAGGGCGCGAAGATGGCCGGCCAACTGGCCGCGGATGCGTGGCAGCACGTCCAGCAGCACGGCCAGAAGAAAGATGCCGCAGGCAATCCGATCCAAGCTCCGCCCCAGGGCGGCATCCTGGGCTACTTCGGCAGCTTTTTCGGCGGCAAGAAAGGCTCCGGAGCGTCTCCGGGCGAAAGCGCAGGCGGCGCGCACGCCGAAAAGTCGATCGCCATCTCCCATGCGGATATTCAGATAGGGAGCGCGGCCTTCGGTGGCGGCTCAGGTAACGCGGGCGGCGGAGGCGGAGGGTTTACCGCGGGCGGCTCTCCCGGCGCGTCCTGGAGCCGTCCTGGAGGCTCCACGGCCCTGTTAGCAGGCGGCGTCAGCGGCGGGGCGGGCGGTTTTAGCGGCGGATCGACTGGTGGCTACAGCCACGGCTTCGGCGGCGGCGGCACATGGGGAGGAGCCTCACAGGGGAGCGCCGGCATCAGCGCTTTCGCCGGCGGCGCTGCCGGCGGCGCTGCGAACTATTTTGGCGGCAGCTCTTCTTCCGGCTCTTCTAAAAAACTGGGCGGCGCGGGCAGCGGCGGCGGCGCGGGCGCGCTTCCGAACTTCACCCAGGGCAGCGGGGAAGCGCCTCCCAAGCGCAGTCTGATGTCGTTATTGAGCGGCGGCTCCGGTTACAACGGCCAAGGCAGCGGTCCCGGAGCGGTGTCTCAAAACAAAGGCAGCGGTCAGACCAACACTGGCAACACCTCCAGCTCCCAGAGCGGCTCGGGAACTTCAGACACAAGCTCTTCCGGCAATTCCCAAGGCACGGGAACGCAAGACTCGCCCACGGGCGCCGCCTCAGCCTCGCAGGGAAGCGCCTCGCAGGGCGCTCAGAACACCGGCGGCTACGCCACGTCGGGCACCAGCGGCGGCCTGGGCACTGGCGGCACAATGGCCAGCGGCAACGAAGGCGCGCAGAAAGGCTCGCAGTTCGGCCCTATCGGCGAGGGCATCGGCGCGGCCATCGGCATGATCGCCGGCGCCATCGGCAGCCGCGAGAAGGCCCGCGTCTACGACCTCAAGGAAGTGCGGCCGCGCATCGCCAACGACGAGGATCAATACCACCAGGGAAGTCTCGACTACACCAGCGCCTACTCCGACGAGCAAAGCCTGATCGGCGCCTCCTGGGCGGTCACGAAAAACATGGGCGGCCTGGGCAAGCACTACTGGACCACCACCATCAAGCCGGAAATTATGCAGTCGATGGCCAAGCTCAGCGCCGAGGAGAAGGCGGGGCGCAGCCAGTATACGCAGTCGAAAGCCTCCTACGCCTCGGGCACCGACTATGTGCCCAGCGCGGGCCAATACACGCTGCATCCCGGCGAACGCGTCATGCCCTCCGATCAAAACGAGCGCATCACGCAAGCCATCGAAGGCAACGGCAAGATGCCCGTGCAATCCAGCTCCGGCGGCGATGTGCATCTGCACGTCCACGCCATCGACGCCCAGGGCGTCTCAAAGTTCCTTGACACCTACAAGCACAACATCGCGAGCGCGGTGAACGACAGCCGGGGCGAGAACTCGGGCGGAGGGTTGAACTGATGCCGGCCAGCGACATTCTGAACCCGACGACGGTCTGGGAGGAGGACATCGAGGATTCGATGACCCCGGACTACGGCTTCACCCGCAAGCGCAGCAATACCATGCTGCAAAAGAAAGCCCTGGGGGGAACGCCGTGGACGCGCGAAACCCAGAATACCGGCCACATCTTCAACCTGACCTGGACCACCCGCTCCTGGCTTTGCGTGCAGCGGCTCAAGCGCTACTGGGAGCAGTACGGAGACGGCTTTTTCACCATTGTCGACTGGGATGGAGGAAGCCGCCAATACGTGGGCCGCTTCACCACCGAAGTCGTTCCAGTCGAGATCGGCAACGGCATGTGGACGGTGCAGAACGTGACCTTCGAGGAAATTCCCCAGCAGGCCATGGTCGAGTATCCATCCGACTGGGCAGGCGATGCGATCGCGTTCTTCATCACCAACGACTTCGGCGATCAGAAGCTGGCCACCAGCGGCTCATGGACTCAGACGGCGCGCAATTCCGTTGCCGGCAGCCAGGGTACCGAGCACGTCTCGCTAGCCACGGTGGGCACGCCCTACGTCACCATGGACGATCCCGGGACGCTGGGCGACTGGGCCTGCTATGAATATCGCGGCTACGGCTTCCGGCTTTACATGCTTCAAGGCCCTGCATTCGGCAAGTGCGACCTGTCGATCGACGGCGTCTTCGTGGAGACCCTCGACCTCTATAACGCCACGGCCATCGGCCCGCAGATCGTCTACACCCAGCAGAGTTTGCCTCTGGACATCCATCGCGTGCAGGTGACCTGCGACGCCTCCAAGAACGGCTCAGCCACGGGCACCAATGTGAGCTGGTACGCACTGGAGGTCATGCGATGACCACCCCAGCGTACAAAAATCGCACGCCGGGGGCTCCGGTATGATTCCCTACTCGCCCAAGCTGAAGGCCGTTGGCGGCGCGCGCACCGGCATCGCGCCCGTGAATCTGCTCGACGTGCAGGACGTGAATGGGAACCTGTACTACTGGTCCGATCGTCCCTCCAATGCCCTGGTCGTCATCCCCGGAGAGCTCGATCCAAATATCATCCCCCCCGTTCCTCCGGTAGGAGCGGAAAAAGTGACATGGATTTATCCCAACACCGTCGAGAACTGGGCGTCGGGCTGCGGAAGTTCAGCTTGCGCGCATACGCAGATGAGCGCGAACGGCTCCATCGGCGCAAAGGTTGGGGTTGGTTGGGGCGAAAGTGGCACGGGGGGTGGAACCGCATATATGCGCTTCAGCGGGTTCACTCTGCCTCCATTGCCCGCGGATGCCATGATCACTAAAATTCTGGCGGTGATGAACGGGAGCTACCTTCAGGATCAGATCCAAGGCGGCTTTTATGGACACGACGTTATTTCCTGGCCATCCACTCGCGTGTGGGCCGGAGAATACAGCGGGGCCGTTGACCCTCCTGAGTGGGGGGGGCCTTTTGCCCCGGCGCTCTGGCAAGCGAACAGCCTCTCCGGTTTTACGTTGGAGCAGGAAGTCGTCGTACCCCATACCTTAGGCCTTCCTGCCGGGTCTCCGGGCGGATCTTGCTCTTTCACAGCCTCGTTCGTCGGCCTTTGCGTTTACTACACCAGCGCGTCCGGCGGCGAGCCCGGTCCGTATATTCCCTGGCTGGTCGCCGTGCCGAGTTTTAGTTTCCATCGTTCGCTGGTCACCGACACCGGCTCCTTCGTGATCCAGAATCTCTCCGGCGACACGCTCAGCCGGGATTTTGAAAAGATCGCGCGGCGCTCCGCCCTGGAGGGTGCGTTCTTCGTTTACCGGCTGTGGCAGGCGGATGCCCAAGAGGCGTGGCTGGAAGTGCATGGCACGCTGAGCGTGGACGATATTGGGCAGGATACGGTGCGGTTGAAAGGCTCTCAGCTCCTCAACCCTTCGCAGGACGACACGCCGCTGGAGAACTATAGCGAGACCTGCCAGCTCCAGTGGGGAGGCCGGCGCTGCGGATCAATGGAAGCGACGGAATGTCAGTACAGCTTTCAGAGCTGCCAGGTGCCCGAGCGCATCATGGTGGCGCTCAACAGCTTTGAGAAAAACTACGGCGAAAACGATGCCAACACTGCGATGAACGTCATCAACCGGAGGCGCACGATCTAAATGCCCAACGCCTCCACCACGCAGAGCAGCTCCGCCAGCGAGACCACCGGCCAGCCGATCCCGCTGGCCTATGGCTACGCCTGGGCAACGGGCAAGCGCCATTGTTATTACCAGCTTGGGGAGCCATTGACAACAGGCCAATCCGGCCTCGATTTCACCCGCGTGGGCATCTGGCTGCTGGGGCATGGTGAATGGGACGGCCCGATCGAGCTATGGCTGAACGACAAGCTGGCCTGGAACGGCGATTCAAACATCGTCTCTACCTGGATGGGCCAGCAGTGGACGGCTTGCCTTGATAACGCCAATCAGAACATGGTCTTCAATTTCCACCGCGGCTCTGACTCGACGATCGGCACAGGCCTCGCGCCGGTCTCCAATGGCCCGGATCAAGGCGTCGACGTTCTCTATGCGGCCTTCCCGCCCGCCGTGCAGGCGCTGGCCTTCTCGCGCATCGCCTACTACGCGATCATGCGCAAGCAGCCCATCGAAAATCAGACCAACACGCACCAGACCGATCCCACTCAATGGACCGACATTGCGCCTGTCGGCCTGTGGCGCGCACTGCGCTGCCGCCTCTTCGATGACCAAGGCAGCCAGACCGGCTATGCGTGGACGACGAATCCTGCGTGGCATTACGTTGACGTGCTATTGCGGCGTAAAATCTTTCCCGACTTCGGCATCGATCTCAACGGCGGTCCCGATCCGCTTCCCTCCGCCGTGCAGAATCGCTTCGACTGGGGACCGATCTACAGTGCCGCGCAATACTTCGACGAGTTCCTGGCCAACGGCCGCCGCCGCTTTGAGGGCAATTACTCTTTCAGCCAGCAGACGACTCTGCAAGCTGTGATCGAGCAGATCCTGCTTTGCTGCCGTAGTTTTTCCTCTGAATATGCCGGCAAAATCAGCCTCAAATGCGATATGCCGCGCTCCAGCGTCTTCACCTTCAGCCAAAAGCACATCCTGCCCGGCTCGTGGCAGGCAACCGATCAAGCTCTCCATACTGGAGCTAACCGTTATATCGCCACCTTCCGCGGACTCCTTGTGCCTCAATGCTCGCTGATCGAGTCCATTATTGCTACCCCCGGTGTGCTCAATGGGCTGCCCAACGTGACCACTCAACAGCCGCATCCCTTTGAATCGGGCGAGTGGATGGCCATCGGTGGCACCGGAACTCCTTATGACCGGAATTGGGTCATCAAAGACGTGCCGGACATCATCAACGCTGGACAGCCTGACGAGGTTGACCCGACGACCTTCACGCTCACCGCTCAGGGCGAAAACTTTCCCGGCGCGGTGGGCTCGGTGGGCGGCTGCGGGCTGCTCTATTCGCGGTTCAAGGAGCGCTCTCCGGAGTTTTGGCACAAGGCGAATATGATGGCGCGCGGCGTGGTTGGCCTGGGCCTTCCCCGCCAGCGCATGAAGGTGAAACAGAACCTGGACTTCGCCACCACCACCTGGGATCAGGCTGCCCGGCTCACTATGTATGAGCGCGACAGAACGTTGGGCGTTGATCCCACCAATGCCGCCGGCCAACTGGGCTCTCCCTATGTCACGCCGCCGCGCGTCAAGCTGCGCACTTCGATGTTCGCCAAGGATATCTTCGGCAATCTGGCCGCCGCGATTCAAAACGGCGATCGCGTTTCCCTCGACACCACTGTGAACTTCCAGTACGCCGGCGAATATGAAGTCCTTGAGCCTCTCACGGTGCAGCCGCCCACCTGCGCCGCGGCTGGCTCGGGCGGCGCGATCGCGCTGCCGCCGGATGAATCCAGCGGCGAGATCGAGTTTTCACTCGGGCCTTACGACGAGTCGGTCATGTACGACGCCAGCGATCCATTACAGGCCGGCTGGCTGGATGTGCCGGGCAGCGATCCCGGCAATAACGCCAGCTTCACCAGCATTCCTCTCGCGGATGGCATCTTCGCTTTCTTCACCGGCATGGGGGCCAGCGGAAGCGCCTATTCGCTCCCTTCGACCGGCTTTCCGGTAGGCAACGTTCTGGCCTGGGCTGGCCCCGCGGGCTATCTCTACACGGGCAATGATCTGAACGTGATCGGACTGTGCGGCGCGGGCACCGACGCGCCCCACGGACTTATCCTGAAATACGACGACAACTCCGGCAACATCTGGCTGGGTCCTCTGAACTTCGCGGTTCTCACCTGGCTGAGCGCGGATGTGACCAATGTCAGTAACGGCCTGACCTGGCTTCCGCTCACGCTGCTGGGCGGGGAAGAGATTGTCTTCGGCATGGGCGTCGTCGCCGGCGACGGCAGCTTCACCGTCGAGCTGCCCGCGGGATGCACCACAGCTCAGAGTTTCATGGTCGCCTACCCCCACGATGGCGTTCCCGGCAACGGCAATCATGCTCACTTTCTCGGCGCGTATGTGGACTCTGACCAGGTTGTCCACCTCAATTATAAAGATGGCGAGGGCAACGTCTGGCACGGCAACGCGGCTGTGCTGGTCTTCGCCTGGAAGAACAATATGGGCTCGGTCACCACCCAGACGCTCACCAACGGCGCGCCATCCTATATGAGCGGGACGGGCACAACCGGCAACTGGATGCAATGCACGCTCTCCAACGGCCAGGTCTTCGGCGTGGGCTGCGCCTTGAGCATGTCGGACGGCGCTACGCTGGCGCTTCCAGCGACCACGATTACCCACCAGAACGTTATCGCGATCAACTGCGGCGGCGCGGCGACTGGGATATGGGTGGCCGACAGAGACTATTCGGCGCAGATGATGCTTTCAACCGGCGCGGCGATCAACACCTCTTCAGTTGTGAATCCGGCGCCCCAGGCCGTCTATCAGACCGAAAACTATGGAGCAATGACATACACCATTCCAGGTCTGAATCCAAGCGAGCCGTACATCGCGAACCTGCATTTTGCCGAAATCTGGTGGACCGCAGCCGGATGCCGCACGTTCAATGTTTCGATCAATGGAACGCAGGTGCTCACCAACTTTGATGTCTTTGCCGCGGCCGGCGGTAAGAATATAGCCATTGTTAAATCGTTCGAGGCGGCTGCCAACGGCTCCGGCCAGATTGTGATTGTGTTCACCACAGTTATCGACAACGCGCAGATCCATGGCATTCAGATCCTCGGTCAGATCCCCGGTTCCACGAGCGTCGATGTCTCCAACGCTCTGGAAGCGATCGTTGGCACTTCAGGCTGGGACTACGGTGACAACGGCACTCCCGCCACCGGCGTCAAGGCTTCCTATCTCGATGCGGATAACATGGTTCACATCGAATTTGGCGATTCCGATGGTTCCATCGTCTGGCCCGGCGCGGCGGATGTTTTCGCGCTTTACTGCACCTCCGGTCTGGCTGTGCCCACCGTTGTCAACGTGATGCCTCCAACAGCTTCCGTGGCCGCGGGCGCGTCGATGCAGTTCACAGCGGCGGTTCTCAGTAATGCCAACCCCAACGTGAGCTGGAGCGTGGATGGCGTCGCCGGCGGCAATGTGACCGTGGGAACTGTCGATTCCACCGGCTTCTATTCGGCGCCGAATGCGGAAGGCCCGCATGAGATCGTCGCCACCAGTGTGGCCGATCCCACCGCCTCGGGCTCGGCCGCTATCGCCGTGTGGGGAACGCTGCTTCCTGATCCAGGCAACATCCTGGAAACCAACGGCCAGATCATCACCGTGGACGGAGAGGAAATCGATGTGGAATAGGAGCCTATTATGGCCGTGAATCTCAGCTCGGTGATCGTCCTGGATGTCTACGCATCCCGTCCCGCCTTCGGCATGGCCGGCCGCATCTTCTTTGCCACCGACACGCGGGCTTTCTACTACGACACGGGTTCTGCCTGGGTGCAATGGCGCCCGGCGGTCTCGCCGCGTATAGCTCTCGCTCCCGCAGCGGCGGGTAACTTCACCGTGGCTCACGGCCTCGGCGCTGCGCCTGCGGCTGTGGGCGCCGTGCAGATGACCTCTGATGGCCGAATCTGGTGGCAGACGCCGGCCTTCGACGCAACCAATCTCTATCTGGTCGCTTCCGACCCTGGAATCACCGGAAATGCGCCTTGCTCCATGTAACTGGCGACTGCTCGCCAATAACTGTTTTTGGGGGAAAACCGATGAAAAAGCTCCTTGGAATCTTGCTTCCACTCTTCTTTGCGACGACGCTGGCCGCGCAGGCTCCTCACATCCAGAGCAATCAGTACTGGCCCACCGCGGGCAGCGGCCTGACGCTGAATCTCAGTCCCGGCTACGCCAACTGTGCGGGCACCGTCGCCACCTACGCCGGCGGCACGCTGACTATGACCGCTTCGACGACGAATTACATCTACCTGAACACGGCCAGCTCCTGTATTCCTGCGGCGAAGACCACGGCATTTACGGCGGCGGATATTCCGCTGGCTACAGTCGTTGCCGGCGGCTCCGCCATCACCGGCATTACGGATGTGCGCACGCCGAATCAATGGCCCGCGCCCGCGACGGTGAATGGAATCTCCTGTGCTCCGGCTGGAAGCTGCACGGTGGCCGATGCGACCAAACTGCCGGTAACCGGCGGCACAATGACCGGGTCGATTGGCTTCTCCGGTACGGGCACGGCATCGACCACGCTGGCGAACCTGGGTGGCCTTCCTCTCTCTGGCGGCACGCTGTCCGGCGCACTCAACGGCACCAGCGCATCGTTCTCAGGCAATCAGACTTCCCCAGGGTTCTATCTGCAAAGCGGTGCAGCGGGTCCGCATACTCAGATTTTCGATGACTTTTATAACCTCCTCGCAGTTGGCAACACAGGCCCGATCGGATCAGCATCGGGTAACTCTACTTCGACTTATGTTCCCTACGAGGACGCAAACCACCCAGGTAATATCCTTCTTACGTCGGGCACCGGAGGATCAGGAACTGGAGAATTTGCGCTGTATAGCGGGTCGTCTGGTAGCCAGCAGATTATCCAACTGAACGGAACTCTGGACTGGACCTGGGAGACGGCGGTTTATGTGCCGGTATTACCCGGAACTACGGCAGGCTCTTATCAGGCCGGGGCGGTTCACTTGCAAAATGTGAATCCGTGGACTACTGGCGCTGGTTTCTATCTATCGAGGGCCAACGGTGTGGCGAATGACTGGTACTGCCAATACGGAACAACCTATACTAACAGCAGTACGCTTGCAGTGGCATCCACCTGGACGCGACTTACGATGAAGAATGATGGAACTACGGCCCACTGGTATATCAACGGGACTGAGGTTTGTGGAACTGGAACAACAATAGCTAGCCTTCCGTCCACAACTCAGTACGCGGGCGCGTGGGCGGTCACGGCACTCTCAGGAACCAGCGTGACAATGGCTGTGGATTATTTGTTATTCCAATGCGACACGGTTAGATAGCGCGTCGCGCCGCATCTAAGCAGGACCGTCACACTCCAGCAACCGGGTGGCGGTGCAGATCACGAGCAAGACAGGAGAAAGGAGCAACATGGCAAACAATCTCAGGCCCGCATCGTCGATCAACGACCTCAGAACTCAAGCTGGGGCGCAGGGAACCGCAATGATCCTGTTGGGGCAACGGGTGCAGTAGTGGGAACGGAAAACCTTGTGAATTTGATGCGCTGATTGCAACGAAAAGGAACTATTGTAGGCACGTTGTCTGCCAAACCCCCTCGCAGGAGCCTATGAGAAGCCATATTCCGGCAGCTTTTAGGTCTATTCAACATCAACCACTGTCATCAAACGGCTGTATTCACTGTCATCAAACTTCTGCAGCTACAGGTTGCGATCCGATGTTTCAGCCTACAGAGTCTTTGAAAATGCTTTAGAGTTAGAGGATGGGAAGTTATTCCCCCACTCCTCCCGAGCCACAGATTCTGCCTCCGGGTACCGGCTATATGCCGCCGCAGCCGGTCCGCCGGGTGCGTCCGTCATGGGCGGTCGCGCCGGCCACGTATCTGCTGGTGGGCATCAACTGCGCGGTTTTTCTGGCCATGGTGGCGCGCGGGGTCAGCGCGGGAGCTCCGACGACCGACCAACTGATGTACTGGGGAGCCGATCACGCTGGAGCAGTGCTGCTCGGCGGCGAGTGGTGGCGCATCGTCTCCGCCATGTTTGTGCACGTGGGCATCCTTCACCTGGCTACAAATATGTGGTGCCTGTGGAATCTGGGACTACTGGCCGAGCCGCTGATGGGTTCGGGCGGAGTGTTGGCGGTGTATATCCTGACCGGCGCGGCGGGCAACCTGCTCTCCACCTTCTACAACTGGGTCGCATACCACAGCTCGGGCGTCTTTCCGGTCGGCGCTGGAGCCTCGGGCGCCGTCTTCGGGATTGCCGGGGCGCTGATCGTGCTGCTCAAGTCGCATCGGCTGCCGGTGCCGCCCCAGGAGCTGAAAAGGCTGCGCAGGTCGGTCATTTACTTTGCCGTTCTCAACCTGGTGCTTGGCCTCTCCATCAGCTTTGGCACCAGGGTGATTGGCTCCGGGATTCGCATCGACAACATGGCCCACCTGGGTGGTTGCGCCTGCGGGTTTCTGTTCGCAGCCCCGCTGGTCCCGCGCATCGGGTCGCCCAAGGAACTTTTCGTTGTGCGCCGCCGCATCGCCGTGGGGATTGTGGTGGGGGTGCTGGTGCTGTTTGGGTTCTACCTGGCGCAGTTGCCGGGGTGAGCGGCTGCGGCCTTATCGCATCGCCGTCGAACTGAGATTTGTGCAAAAATATCGATGTACGCTGATCGTCTCATCCAATCTCCGGAGGCAGACCATGAAGCGCCGCGACTTTCTGAAGCAAGCTGCCATCACCGCCGCTGCCGTCGCATCCACCAGCCAACTGAAGGCGTCTCACTCGGCGCCGTCCGGCACGAAGCCAACCAGTCCCATCGCTCGCCGCACTCTGGGCAAGACGGGCGAACAACTCTCCATCCTCGGGTTCGGTGGAATTGTAGTGATGAATGAGGACTCCGGCGCGGCCGCGAACATCGTTGCCGAAGCCGTGGACCGCGGGATTAACTATTTCGACATCGCGCCCGACTACGGCAATGCCCAGGAGCGGCTGGGTCCGGCGCTGGCTCCGTACAGGAACAAGTGCTTTCTGGCGTGCAAGACCGAAGGGCGCATGAAAGACGACTCGCGGGCGCAGCTCGAGCAGTCCCTCAAGCTGCTCAAGACCGACCACATCGACCTGTACCAGTTTCACGCGCTCACCAAAATGAGCGATCTGGACAAGGTTCTGGGGCCCGGCGGCGCGATGGAGACCATGGAAGCGGCGAAGAAGGAAGGGAAGATCCGCTATATCGGTTTTTCCGTTCACTCGGTTGAAACCGCGCTTGCGGCGATGGATCGCTACAACTTCGACACGGTGCTTTTTCCTGTGAATTGGGTGCTTTTTACGCAGGCCAACTTTGGCCCGCAGATTCTGAAGCGCGCGCAGGAAAAGAAGATGGGCATTCTGGCGCTGAAGGGCATGGCCAAGACCGTGTGGGCGGCGGACCAGAGGAAGAATCATCCGGAACCCAAGTGCTGGTATCAGCCGGCCGGTTTTCCCGAGGAGGCGTCGCTGGGGCTGCGCTGGACGCTGGGCCATCCCATCACGGCCACGATCCCGCCCGGAGACGAACGGTACTTCCGCCTGGCCATGGACGTGGCGCAGAACTACAAGCCGCTGGATGCTGCCGAAGAGCAGGCACTGCTGAGCGGAGGGCACGGGGTGGAACCGATCTTCCACCTGGGCAACGACGTGTAGAGCAGCGTTGGCAAGGAACTGAGTGCAGCCGGCTAGCGGGTTGCCGTGGCGGCGAACTTCTTGACCATGGCCAGCAATAGCTTGCGGTCGCTCTCGTTGAGGTTGGAGGAGTAGCGGCGGATCTGGGTAAGGAAGCGGAGTTCTTCGTCGGAGAGTTTCTGGGTGTTGAGGTGGCGGCCCAGCGAATCGTCGGCGAAGAACTGGGCGATGGGCAGGTCGAGGGCCAGGGCAATCTTGGACAACGTGTCCAGCGAGGGCACGGTGTGGCCGTTTTCCACGCGCGAAAGATAGCAGCGCAGCAGGCCGGTTTTCTTCTCGATATCCCCTTGAGACAGCCCCTTCTGGAGCCGGTGAGCGCGAATGGTGGTGCCGATTTTCATGGCGGGAAACGTCCTGTCCGCTGCCTGACGAGAGTTTACTACCGTGGCAGCAATCAAAAGACTAATAGCTTAATAGTAAACCTTCGCGGCGCGTGGGCCGTCTGACTGAGTACCAGTACGAGATGCCGGGGAGCGCGAATGCGGCGAGCAGGCCTGTGGGCGTTAGCGATGGGGATGGTTGTGGCAGGCGGCTTTGCGGCATGGGCGCAGACTGCACCCCCGACTCCGCCGCCGGCCAGCTCGGTTGGCGCGGCCACAGCGGGCACTGCGCCGCAGGCCCCATCTGTTCAAGCCGTAACCGGCGGAAGGCTGCATGGCCAGGTGAAAAGCGGCAACATACCGCTGCCCGGAGTGACAGTCACCGCGCAAAATACGCTTACCGGCAAGCGGTATTCCACCACCACTGACATCACGGGCGCCTGGTCGCTGACCATTCCGCAGAATGGGCGCTATGTGATTCGCACGCAGTTCGCGGCCTTTGCGGTGGGTTCGCAGGAGGCGGTGCTGAACGCGACGAGCCACGACCAGACGGTGGCGTTTGAGTTGATATTGGCCTCGCGGGCGGCACAGCAAGAGCAGCGACAGGAGCAAGGATCGCAGGTGGAGCAAGCGATCCGGCAACTGGCGGGGAACGGGGCGCAGAACCTGAGCCTGATGAGCGCGCTGGCCGCCGATACCGAGAATCAGGGCGGAACGCAGGGCGCAGGCGGGCAGCCGGGCGCGGCGTTGCCCTCGATTGCGGGAAACTCGGACTTCGGCGGGGATTCGGTGGCCATCAGCGGGCAGACGGGAACGGTGAGCCCGCTGGCCGGGTTGGATATGGACCGGATCAGGGATGCGATCGAGACGATCCGCGCGCAGGGCGGTTTGCCTGGCGGCCAGAGCGGCGGCATTTTCGCGGGTGCGTCAGGCGGCGGAGGCTTCGGCGGGGACGGGTTTGGAGGTGGGGGCTTTGGCGGAGGCGGACGGGGAAACTTCCGCGGCTTCAACCCCGGCCAGCCGCATGGGGCCGTCTTCTGGATAGGAAGCAACTCGGCGCTCAATGCGGAGCCGTTTGCACTGCGCGGGCAGCCGCAGGAGCAGCCGCCCTCGGGGACCAACCGGTTCGGAATCACCTTCATGAGCGCGCCGTACATTCCGAAGCTGACCAAGCCGAGCGGCAAAGACATGGTCTTCCTGACACTCTCCGGCCAGCGCAGCTCGAACCCTCTGGACGAGTACGCCACCGTGCCCACGGATGGCAGCTTTGGAACGGTCAACGAGCGCGCGGGAAACTTCACCGGCCAACCTACCATCTACGATCCCGTCAATGACACCACCTGCGTCAAGTACGGCGCCACGCCGGGTCAGCCCTTTTCAGGCAATGTGATTCCCTCTCAATGCATCGCGACCCAGGCATCCAAGCTACTGAATGGAACCAGCACTCTAACTCAATTCTTCCCCGCGCCGAACCTGCCCGGCTACGCGCAGAACTATCACCTGCTGACCACCGCACAGACGAACACGACGCAGGCCGGCGTTCGCTACATGCGCAGCCTGGGCGCGAACGCGACGCAACCCGGCGGCGGCGGGCGCGGAGGATTCGGCGGGGGCGGCGGCGGCGGGCGCAGGAATCAGAATCAGGGCCTGCGCCAGAGCATAAACTTCAATTACAACTGGACCGACTCGGCCTCGGACAACGTAAACATCTTTCCGCGACTGGGCGGCAAAAGCTCCTCGGACTCGAACTCCGTGCAGGCCGGCTACACGGTGGGCTACCACAAATTAACCAACGTCTTGAACGCCAGTTGGAACCGCAGCACTAGCCAGGCGACGAATTTCTTCACCAATGGGACCGATATAGCGAACCAGATCGGCATCCAGGGGACGGATAGCGCTCCGCTCAATTACGGTCTGCCCAACGTGGTGCTCAGCAATATCCAGGGGCTCAACGAGCAGCAGCCGAGCTTCTCGCTCTCGCAGACCATCTCCGTCTCCGAAACCCTGAGCTGGATTCACGGCAAACACAACCTGCGCTTCGGCGGCGACTATCGCCGCGTGCATCGCGACTTTCTTGGCGGCTCGAACGCAACCGGAACCTTCACATTCTCGGGCTTGTTCACCGAGGACGCCGCGCAAGACCCGGCAACCGGCTCATCGTTGGCGGATCTTCTGCTCGGGCTGCCGCAGGAGACCACCATCGACGCGGCCGCGGGCAAGAGCTATCTGCGCGACAACGTGTGGGATGCCTATGCCACGGACGACTGGCGCGCGCTGACCTGGCTCACGCTGAACTACGGACTCCGCTACGAGTTTTTTGCGCCCTACACCGAGAAGTACAACCACCTGGCCATGGTGGACACCGATGCGGCAAAGAGCTTTCCCGATGTAGCCGAAGTGCAGCCCGGCGCCCCGCCCTCTTACAGCGGCAACCTGCCCGCATCGCTGGTTTTTCCCTTTCGCACAGCCATTGCCCCGCGATTGGGCCTTGCGCTGCGGCTGCCAAAGCAAACTGTGCTGCGGGCCGGCTTCGGCATAAACTACACCGTCGGCGCGTATGCCAACTTTGCTACAACGATGGCGCATGAGCCGATGGTCAATCAGCCGTCGTTTGTCAACGAGCAGACCAACGAGGCTGGCACTGCTTGCGCACCGCTCACGTTGGGAGATGGATTCTGCTCGCCTGCCGCGACGGGCAACTATGCGCTTGATCCGCACTACACACTGCCCTACGTGGAGGCCTGGAATCTCGATGTGCAGAAGACGCTGCCTTGGGGCATTGTGATGAGTGCGGGTTACAACGGCTCGAAGGGCAACCACCTGGACATCACCAGCGCGCCGCGCCCGAGCGCAAGCAGCCCCAACACCGACTTCAATCCCATCACCAAACAGATCATTGCAATCTTCAACTATGAGCAGTCGGCGGCGTTCTCGAAGTTCGAGGCAGGGACGCTGCGGGTGAATAAGAGACTCAGTAGCGGCATTGCCGTGGGCGCCAACTACCAATACTCCCACTCGATCGGCGACGCCGGCTCGGTGGGCGGCACCTCGACGGTGGTGGCGCAAGACTGGCAGCACCTCAACCATGAGGAAGGAAATTCGAGCTTCGACCAGCGGCACAAGGTTAGCGGCACCTATCTCTACGAGTTGCCCTTCGGCAAGGACAAATCCTGGGTCACGAGCGGCGCGGCTTCGCACATTCTGGAGGGATTTTCGGTTTCCGGCAGCTTCACCTTCGCCACCGGAACGCCGCTTTCGCCCAGCTATCAGGCGGCGGAGTCGAGCGTTGCGTGCGGCACGGCCGGTTCACTGCGCCCTGATCGCACGGGGGTTTCAGTGACCGCGGGCGCAGGCTCGCTGCTAGAGTGGTTCAACCCCGCGGCCTATCGGGCGCCAATAGCCGCAAACAGCAGCTATCCTTGCGCCGTGTCTGGCAATGCGTCGCGCAACTCGATTGCCGGGCCGGGGACCGTCCAGAACAATATGTCGCTCTCGAAGACGATGCAACTGGGCGACACGCGCAGCATGGAGTTCCGCGCGACGGCCAACAACGTTTTCAATACCGTGCAGTACTCGGGCGTGGATACCAATATGGCTTCGCCGACCGTTGGACAAGTGACCTCGGCCGGGACGATGCGGCAGTTTCAATTTACGGCGAGGTTCAGGTTTTAGCGGAGCAGCAGATTAGCGGGTTTGTGGCGGAAGGGAATTGATGAAGGGTTGGGCGCAGAGGATCGGGGCCGGGATTGCGGCGGTGGCGCTTGTGGTTCCGGGCGCGCAGCCGGCGCTTGCGCAAAGTTCCGGCCAGGCTTCGGGCGCGCAGGTCACGGCTACGCCGCAGGGCGGGTTTGTTCTGAAGATGAATGCCGAGCTGGTGCTGACCAACGTGGTGGCGCGGGACGCGAAGACCGGCGAGCTGGCGCGCGGGCTCAAGCAGAGCGACTTCAGCATTCAAGAGAACGGCAAGCAGCAGCAGATTTCGACCTTCGACTTTGAGAGCGTGGATATGGCCACGCCGCTCAATGAGGCGACGATCAGCGGGCTGGCCGCGGGCGGCAGCGTGAATGGCGGCAAGGCCGCTGTGGCGGCGCGCCCCGAGGAGTTGCGCAATCACCGGCTGATCGTGATGTTCTTCGACCTGACCTCGATGCAGCCGGAGGATCTTGACCGCAGCGTGCAGGCGGCGCAGGATTTTCTGCGCGCAAAGATGCAGCCGGCCGACCTGGTGGCGCTGGTTTCGCTGGGAGACTCGCTCAAGGTAGACCAGGACTTTACGGCCGACAAGAATGCGCTGATCAACGAGGTGGCGGTCTATAACGGCACCGAGGGGCAGGGTTTTGCCGGGGGCGCGAACGCGAATTCAAACCAGGTGGAGGACACGACAGGCTACACGCCCGACGAGAGCGAGTACAACGACATCAACACCGACCGCGAACTGTTCGCGCTGCGGGCTGTCGCCAAGTCACTGGAAAAGATTACGGAGAAGAAGTCGCTGCTTTACTTCTCCGGCGGCATCTCGCGCGACGGGATCGAGAACCAGGCCTCACTGCGGGCGGCGATCAACTCGGCAGTGCGGGCCAACTTGGCCATCTACAGCGTGGACACGCGCGGCCTGCAGGCGATTTCGCCGTTGGGTGACGCATCGACCGGCAGCCTGCGCGGGACCGGCGCCTACAACGGCGGCGCGATCACAAACAACATGAACGCCAACTTTGCCACGCAGGAGGTGATGGCCACTCTCAGCTCCGGCACGGGCGGCAAGGCGTTCTTCGATTCCAACGATTTTGCGCCGGCCTTTGCGCAGATGGAGCGGGATACGTCGGCGTATTACGCAATTGGATTTCGTAGCACGAATCCGGCGCGCGACGGCCGCTATCGCAAGCTGACCATCAAGGTGAACCGGCCTGGAACCGCGCTGGAATACCGGCCCGGCTACTACGCGCCGGCGGACTTTCAGCACTCCGGCCGCGAAGACCGCGAGCGCGAGCTTGAGGAGCAGTTGGCCAGCGACCTGCCGGCCACCGACATGGCTGTCTATCTGGACGCGATGTACTTCCGGCTGGACGAGAATCGCTTATTTGTGCCGGTTTCGCTGATTGTGCCCGGATCGCAGATTCCGTTTGTGAAGGGCGGAGACAAAGACTCGCTGCGGCGAGCCACGCTGGACATCATCGGCACGGTGATCGACGAGGCCAAGCGGCCCATCGGCAGCGCGCGCGAGACGGTCAAGCTGAATCTGGACCCATCGCTCCAGGCGCGGCAGAAGAACATTCAGTACACGACCAGCTTCAACCTGCCGCCGGGCAAGTACCGGCTGAAGTTTGTGGTGCGCGAAAACCAGACTGGGCGCATGGGCTCGTTCGAAGCGGAGATCACGCTGCCGGATATGAAGAAGGCACCGCTGAAGATGAGCTCGATCGTTCTGGCGTCGATGCGGCAGCCGAGCAAGAAGACGAGCCCGCTGGTGCGCGGCGGAGAAGAGTACGTGCCCAACATCAGCCACGTCTTCCGCCAGGACCAGCACCTCTACCTGCTCTACGAGATCTATGGTCCGACGCGAGAGAAGGTAGCGGCCGATGCGCCGAAGGGAACCAAGCCGGGCATCAACCTGCTCAGCAGCCTGGAACTCATTCAAGGATCGACGAAGGTGTATGAAACGCCGCTGGTGCAGGCCAGGGCGATCAATGTGGAAGGGCGGGATGCGGTGGCCATCGAGTTGGATGTGCCGCTGGCCGGACTCAAAGCCGGTCCCTACATTTGCCAGTTGAACGTGATCGACGATGCGGGCGGGAGTTTTGCGTTTCCGCGCTTTGCCCTGCTGGTGAAGGAACCAGTGGCCGCACCGGCTACCGCTGTCGCGCCCCGATAAACCGCCGCAGTAATGGTTTCCCACCCTAGTGTCCTGTCTCTGAAAT
>PMYL01000040.1 GCA_003170825.1 Acidobacteriaceae bacterium | reverse complement strand
CCTGAGGGGAAGGGTACGGGCTTCAGCCCGTACGTTAGCCCCCTTGAATCGGAAGGGGCTTTAGCCCCTGAGGGAAGCCTCGCCGCCGAAGCCGCCCAGCTCCTCACCCGCGAAGTCCGCACCGCCCCCACCCTGGTCAAATACGCCCAACCCAACCAATACGCCCTCCAAACCCGCGCCGAACTCACCCAGGCCGCCGCCGAACTCCTCGCCAGCCTGCCCATTGCAAACGCCCCATTAGTCGACCTCGTCGAACGCACTGAAACCCTCGAAGTAGAGCTGGCCTCCACGCTCCTTTACTCCGCCGCCCACCACCCCTACCGCCAGATTCGCTCGCTCGTCGCCGCGCTCCCCGCCGCCCGCGTCACCGAGATCATCTCGCTCGGCTTCCGCCATCGCGGCCCCCACGACGAAGCCCTTCGCGCCTTCCACGCCGGCGCCGCCCTCCGCTTCGACATCCTCATGGACATCGGCGGCTTCCGCGACATGCACCGCCACCGCCGCTGCACCCAGATCATCCAGCCCTTCACCGCCCTCCACGGCTACGAAACCCCCACCTCCGCCGACCTCGCGCCCGACGTCAATCTCCTCGCCGAAGCCGGCGTCCTGGCCGAATACCAATCCGCCATCGACGCCGCCCACGCCGCCAGCGCCCAAATCGCCTTGAGCCACGCCCCTGAAGCCGCCCAATCCGCCCTCTACCTGCTCCCCCTGGCCACCCGCATTCGCAGCCTCTTCAAAATGGACTTCGCCGAAGCCCAATACATCATCGAACTCCGCTCCGGTCCCGCCGGCCACTTCAGCTACCGCCGCGTAGCCTGGGAAATGTTCCTGGCCCTCCACCGCCAGCACCCCACCTTAGCCGCCCACATCCGCATCACCGACTTCACCAACCCCATCGACCTCCTCCAGCGGTAACCGGGTCCAGATTTCATCCCCCTCCATCCAGCACGAAAGCGGGTGCCCCACATCTCGATTTTGAACCAACCAGCGCGACGAGGCCGCTTTAAAACCCACCCCGCCCAAAAAGCCCCGTGCCCCATCCTTTCCGTTTCTTTCTGCGGAAAGGGTGGGAAACCCATGCCCTCAATCAGCCACCTGGAAAGGCCCGCACGGCAGGTCGAGGTTTTAACCCCGGCAGAATCCGCGCTCAAATCCAGCCCCGCCTACAAATGCCGGGTGCCCCATCCTCGCCGCGTGTCGCCGCGGCGACTTTTTGCGGCTAGGGTGGGATACCACAACACTCAACTGCTCTGTCATCCTTTGCGAAGGGAAATCCGGAGGGAGGCGAGGGTTTCAACCCCCGCATAACGCCAACAGAATCAACGCGGGCTTTAGCCCCGGAGGGACGCTTTCCGCCAATTTCACCCGAAATCCCGAGTTTTTCCGCAGCCTCTTTAACCCCGACAGAATCCGCGCTCAAATCCTCGCATCTCGAAACTTCCGATATCCCGGCTTCACGGTACCGATCCGGAGGGAGGCGGGGGTTTCAACCCCCGCATAAAGCCAACAAAATCAATGTGGGCTTTAGCCCCGGAGGGACGCTTTCCGCCAATTTCACCCGAAATCCCGAGTTTTTCCGCAGCCTCTTTTAACCCCGACAGAATCCGCGCTCAAATCCTCGCATCTCGAAACTTCCGATATGATGACTTGTGGGGACCTATCCCCACGAAGATTGCCGCACAGCCAGTATAAATAGTGCATCGTGTGGTTCCGTTTCGAGTTGAAGGGAGAGGTCTACACTAGCGTTTGAATTAGAATGGATGCAATTCTGCGGGCTTGACAAAACTGTCGGTCATGGGAAGGCAACGGTATTTATGCTTCAAAGGAATGCGATCTTCATAAGTCACGCAGCGCCTGAAGACAATTCCTTTACGTTGTGGCTTGGAGCTAAACTATCGGCTTTGGGCTATGAGGTATGGGCTGATGTTCTACGTCTCTCTGGGGGCGAGGATTGGCAGCGGAAGCTCGAAACGGCTATTCGCGAACGGGCTTGCAAAGTACTTCTGGCAGCTAATGCTCACTCCGTGCAAAAGCAAGGTGTGCGTAATGAGATCCAACTCGCCTCAGATACCGCAAAGAAGATCGGCGACCACGAGTTCATAATTCCATTGAGACTTGGGCCATTCGATGCCCCCTTTTTGATTGCCCACGCTCAATATATCGATTTTGAGCTGAGTTGGGCACAAGGCCTGCAGGAACTCATTTCCGTTCTGGAAGAACGCTACGCAGTTCCAAAGCTAGCTGCCCCAAACACCGACATATGGATGTCGCTCCAACTGTCGCACTCCAAGAGCATTTGTCAGACCCCGGAATTGCTTGTCTCAAATTGGCTGGAAGTGCGAAGAACTCCGCCAACCGTCTTCTACGCAGCAAGTGTTCGAAGGGAAAGTAATTCCACGATCCCGCCGTCTGTCAGTTTCAAGGACGGAATACTGACCTGCGATGATGTCTATCGCCAAGAACCAGAACAGATTTCCACCAACGATTTCCTCCAATCAGGATGGCCTAAATTGGGGATACGGACGGACGATGCCCGAAAGTTATTCACAAATTTGGCTAACCAAGCGATCGATCGAGTTCTCCAGTCGAAGGGGCTTACGCCTTACGCAATGGCCAACAAGCAGATATGTTGGTGGCTAGGCGAAGGAGTGCCAGATGGACGAATCGCCTTCAAATGGGAGAAATGGAAGGGAAGCCGACAACTGCAGGGTTTCTCCTCTAAGCGAAACGTCTATTGGCATTTTGGCGTTTCTATGTCGTTCCGCAGTGCTCCTGTTTTGCATGTGAGAGTGAGGCCAAGGTTAATCTTCACTGAAGACAAGAAGACCCCACTAAGAAGCGCCACACGTATGCATAGACTAAGGCGTTCCTTTGCCAAAGGGTGGCGAAATGCCCGATGGCGTGATATGCTCTTGGCCTTTTTCGCGTGGCTTGAGAATGGCTCCACACTACTGGATGTTGCGATGGGAGCTACCGAAGATCTGGTTCTCACAATCCCATCTATGAGCTTCACTAGCCCGTTCAGCATCCCCGCACAATCTGCACCTGCCAACCAGGACCTTGATGATCCCGAAATCGATTCTTTGGATGACGAGGAGCTGCATGATGAGGACTAAGCGCTCACCAAAGGCGCGGAAAGCTGTGGGTTATATGAGCGCGCCACGCCCCAAAAAACAACAAATAAGCAAGAACTTTCGAGCATACATCGAGTACCTCGAAGAACCGCTGCTCCAATTCGGCTATGGGCAAAAGATGACATATCCTCGCGACGGTTTGTTTCTATTTGGGCCCGTGGACAGCCCGGGCAAACATGCTTCTATCAAGTTTGGCGTGATTGGAACCCCAGATGGATTACGGCGATTTAGGAGTTGGTCCCAAAGGTTGAGGAGCTTTAACAACATTCCAGTACCGGGACTCCGAAGTCGTGAAGTCGAGCCACAGCATGTCCCATTCCCTGGCTTTGCTGAAGCATTCAGAAGTGAATGGCCAATCGAACCTGCGGCGGTGATCGACGATGTTGATCCTGCCGAACTCAGTCGGCTCATGCATATCGCGAACCGATATGAAGCAGTTCACGGTGCTGTTGATCAGTTTGTTGATCGACTAATTCGCGAGAACAACCGCCTTGAAAACCCTCCAAGTTTCTGGTTCGTAGTAATACCGGAAGTAGTCTATGAGCTTGGGCGCCCTCAGTCCGTCGTGCCGAAGGAGGAGCGAACAACCGGCGAGATCGCGATCTCGCAGCGGCGGGCCAAAGAGTTAAAGATTCAACCAACCCTCTTTGGCACAGAGGACCGAGATGCAACTGTTTACGAATATGCATTGCACTTTCGCCGTCAACTAAAGGCGCGTCTCCTCAAAGATCGAATAGTCACCCAGATCGTTCGCGAAACCACGCTCACCCCGGGCGAATTTCTACGCGAAAACGGGATGCCATTACGTCGAATCGAAGATCCGGCTACCATCGCTTGGAAACTCGGAACAGGGGCATATTACAAAAGCGGAGGAAAGCCCTGGCAATTAGCGGATGTGAGAGCCGGTGTGTGTTATGTAGGCCTGGTCTACAAACGAAGTGAGTCCTCAGCTGACTCGAGACATGCATGTTGCGCTGCTCAAATGTTCCTATCGGACGGTGAGGGAGTAGTCTTTCGAGGGGCTCTCGGGCCCTGGTTCCATACAGACACGAAGCAATTCCATCTTGACCAATCAGCGGCAAAGAATCTCATTACGATGGTGCTTGAGGAGTACAAGCGAGAGCATTCGGGACCTCCAGCTGAGCTTTTCATTCATGCGACTTCCACCTTCTGCGACGAGGAGTGGGCGGGCTTTGCAGAAGCCTGTGACGAAGGAACGAATCTAGTTGGGGTTCAGATTGTTGATACCCATGATGACCTCAAGCTGTTCCGTCCAGGCGCTTATCCAGTGATTCGAGGCACGGTACTCGTGACCGCCCCGCGAACTGCGTATCTGTGGACATCCGGCTACGTTCCTCGTCTGGACACCTATATGGGCCCAGAGACTCCGAATCCGATTCAGATTCGTATCCAACGCGGTTCATGCGAACTACCGACAGTATTAAAGGATATCCTCGGTCTCACCAAGATCAATTTCAACTCCTGTCTGTTCAACGATCGCCTTCCGGTCACGATCCGTTTCGCAAATGCCGTCGGGGATGTGCTGATGTCAGCTCCGATCGATTGTGAACCGCGACTTCCGTTCAAGTTTTACATTTGAAGGCGTATGAGCTTGACCTGATTCACAAGGCTTTCAGCAGCTTTGGAAGTTCTGAATGATGGGGTTTAGTCCCCATAAACGCCCTAGCGTTGACCAACCCGGTCATGCCCCCCCTGCGCCCGGTTCCCCCAGCGAAAACGGTTCGCCGGCCTAAACCCGCCAATTATGTACACGAATTATGTACAAATTGGCTGCAAAATACGCGCAAAAATGTGCCAAAAAACGCCAAAAAACGACCAAAAACAGCCCATTTTTCGCCTGTTTTTCAACTTTTGGCCGGCTCATAACCCCACATTTCCACCCTTTTCCGTCCACCTGCGACCCGCCGTTTTTTCGCTTTGAAAACCAATACGCTCCTAAGCCGGACTGCGGGCCTACAGAACCGCGCTCTTTTGTCGGGCTGTTTGCGCAAATACGCGACGACCTGCAGGCCTACAAACGCACCTAGGTTTTGTCCCGATCACTGATCCTCGCCACGGCGAGCCTTCGGCCTGACCACTAACCACTAATCACTAACCACTGCCTTTTCGCCCCCTCTCTTCTGCGCTACCATAGGGACACACGATCGGAGCCGCGGATGTTCGTCGTTGTCTGGCAGTTCGAGATTGCCGAGGAGAAGATCGCCGCCTTTGAGGCCGCCTACGGCCCCAACGGCGCCTGGGCCCAGCTCTTCCACGCTTCCCCCAACTATCTGGGAACAGAGCTCTTGCGCGACGCCTACATCCCCGGCGCTTACCTCACCATCGATCGCTGGGCCAGCGAGGACGACTTCCGCGCCTTCCGCAAGGACCACGACGCCGCCTACGAATCCCTCGACCGCTCCTGCGACGCCCTCACCACGCGCGAAACCCGCATCGGCGCTTACACGGTCTAGCCGCCAGCAGCAATATGCCACGCAGCAATCCCCTTCTCCGCCGCCGCAAGCGTCCAATAACCCCAGAAGAATCAAATATGTACAGCCTTGTTCTAAGGCTTCTCCATTTCTTCGCCATTTTCCCCTGTCATTGTCTGTCCCGCCCTGCTACAATCCCATCGAAATCCATTTCAGCTCGCCGCGCATTTCCTGTGAAGAAACCGGAAACCGCATCAAGTGAGCATTTTAAGGAGCCCTCCCAATGGCCATCGCCGATGACCGCGCCAAAGCCGTAGAACTAGCCCTCGCACAGATCGAAAAACAGTTTGGCAAAGGTTCGATTGTGCGCCTCGGCTCCAAGGAGGCCCTCCTTCCCATTGCCGTCATCTCCACCGGCTCCATCAGCTTTGACGCGGCGCTGGGCGTGGGCGGAATCCCGCGCGGCCGCGTCAGCGAAGTCTTCGGCCCCGAATCCTCGGGCAAGACGACGATCTGCTTGCAGATCATCGCCGAGGCGCAGAAGCTGGGCGGCCTGGCGGCCTTTGTGGATGTCGAGCACGCCCTGGACCCCAGCTACGCCAAGAAGCTGGGCGTGGACATCGATAACCTGCTGGTCTCGCAGCCCGATAGCGGCGAACAAGCTCTGGAGATCACCGAAACCCTGGTCCGCTCCGGCGCCATCGACGTGCTGGTGGTGGACTCGGTCGCCGCGCTGGTGCCCAAGGCCGAGCTGGACGGCGAGATGGGCGACTCCCACATGGGTCTGCAGGCGCGGCTTATGTCCCAGGCCCTGCGCAAGCTCACCGGCACGGTCTCCAAGTCGCGCACCGCGCTCATTTTTATCAATCAGATCCGCGAAAAGATCGGCGTCATGTTCGGCAACCCCGAAACCACTACCGGCGGCCGCGCGCTCAAGTTCTACTCGTCGGTCCGCGTTGACATTCGCCGCATCGCCGCCATCAAGGAAGGCGACGTGGTCACCGGCAACNNCTCTACGGCGAGGGCATCAGCCGCGAGGGCGACGTGCTGGACCTGGCCGTGGCCAACAACATCGTCGAGAAGTCCGGCGCCTGGTACAGCTACGCCGGCGAGCGCATCGGCCAGGGCCGAGAAAACACTCGCGGTTTCCTCAAGGAGAACAAGGACATCTTCGCAAAGATGGACGCGGAGGTCCGCAAAAAGCTGAACATCGGCGGCATCAAGGCCGACGTTCCCGAGGTTCCAGCCTCCGGCCCCACTGAAGCCAAGGAAGCCGTCCGCGGCCGCAAGGGTTAGAATCGCCATGGATCAAGGCAGCCGTGCGCTGCGGCTGGCTGGAGTTATATGGACCCGAGAACCGTCAAACGCGTATCGGCATACGCCCCCATTATTATGTCGCTCGCCGCTTTGGCCATTGTCATCGAAGGCCATCTCGAGTTTGGAAACCATCCGCCCGCTGACGAAGGCTGGCAGGCGCATCTCTTTCAGCTCTTGATGGTCCTCGCGGTGCCAATCATTCTGCTGTTCATCGCCATCAGTTGGCGATCGTTCAAACAGGCGCTGCCCATTCTGGCGGCCCAGGTCTTTCTGTGGCTGCTCGCGCTGGGCGCGCTTCGCTTCTTTGACCTTTAGCTAGGCTCGGCGATTCGCCGGGTGCCCCAGGTCCGGATTTTCGGACCTGAGAGTTACTGCGGAGGGAGCAGGAGCCTTCAGGCTCCTGAAAACCCCCACATCGGATCAATGGGCCTTCAGGCCCGGGCCTTGATCCCAGCAAAAACCCCGCGGCTGAAGCCGGCCATCTTGAAGGCCTGCATCCAGAGGCCTAAAGGCCTCTGCTCCCTCCGGAGGAACGCAGACGGGCGACTCGCGCACTCTGTCTCCGCTGCTAGAATCCCATTAGAGCAACCCGCATGAGCGCAACGGCCCTTTATCCCGGAACCTTCGACCCGCCGACCAACGGCCACGTTGATCTCATCACGCGCGGCTCCAAGCTCTTTGGCCACCTCACCGTCGCCATCCTCAACAATCCGGGCAAGAACCCGTTGTTCACCGTAGAGGAGCGGGTGGAGATGCTTACCGAGGTCACCAGTTCGCTGGACAACGTCTCGGTGGCCACCTTCGAAGGGCTGATGGTGGAGTTCGCGCGCAAGCAGGGGGCAACGGCAGTCTTGCGCGGCATCCGCGCCATCTCCGACTACGAATACGAGTTCCAGATGGCTCTGATGAACCGCCGCCTGGCCCCGGAGATCGAGACCGTCTTCCTGCAACCCGCCGGCCGTTACTCGTTTGTCAGCTCGCGGATGCTGAAGGAGGTCTTCAGCTTCGGCGGCGACGTCACCGGGCTGGTGCCCCCCAATGTGCTCAAGCGCCTGCGCGGGCGGATGAGCAAGAGCTAGCCGATTCACAGTTTCACAGGGTGCGTTGCTGTGCGGGCGGCGTGTGGAGTTCTTTGGATTTGAATGGGTTGGGTGCGGCGACTTTGAATGGATTTTATCCGGCGGCACTTTCACGGCTGGGGATAGAACTATAATGAAGCATAACTTCCCCCGTCGCCTAGGCACCGAAGGGTCATCGTTCAACGGCCTTCGAGTGGTTCGGGCACTGAGGCCGGTCTCTGAATGAACAGCGAAGAACTTATCCTAGTTACCGGCGCAACCGGCTTTCTCGGGGTGCAACTGGTCCGCGAACTTCTGGATCGCCAGCCGCACGCCAGGCTGGCGCTGCTCATTCGCGACAGAGCGGGCCAGTCGGGTCAGCAACGCGCCGATTCGATCGTTGCTCCAGCCGATCGATCCCGCGTTCAGGTCTACTCCGGAGACGTCAGCCAACCTAATTGCGGCTTGGATCAAGCGGCCTACGAGCGCCTCTCCGCGGAGACAACCCGCGTGATTCACTCCGCCGCCACGGTGCGTTTCGATCACTCGCTCGACGAGGCTCGCCGCATCAACGTGGAAGGCACCCGCCGCATGCTGGATTTTGCCGCGGGCGCGCGCCAGTTGCGGAGCTTCGCCTACGTGGGAACGGCTTACGTAGCCGGCGAGCGCGCGGACCTGGTGCGCGAGAGCGAACTCGCCGTGGGGCAGAGCTACCGCAACACCTACGAACAGACCAAAGCCGAGGCGGAGGCGCTGGTGCGCTCGCGTCTGGGTTCGTTGCCCGGCGTGATTCTGCGTCCCAGCATCATCGTGGGCGATTCCCGCACCGGCGTTACGTCCAGCTTCAAGATGATGTATTGGCCGCTGAAAATCTATGCGCGGCGGCTGTGGCGCACGGTGCCGGGCTATCCGGATGCCGTGCTGGATATTGTGCCGGTGGATTATGTGGCCACCTCGGTGGCGCGGCTTGCCTTCGACGAGGCCGCATTCGGCAGCACGGTCCACCTCTGTGCCGGGCCGCACGGCAGCGCCACCATCCAGCAGGTGGCGCGGCGCGCCATGGAGTATTTCCATGCGCCCGAGCCGCGCTACGTGGACCCGCGATTCTTCTTCGCCGCGGTGCGGCCGCTGCTGTGGGTTTCGTTATGGGGACGCAAGCGCCGCGTCTTGCGCGACGGCCGTGCCTACCGGGACTACTTCACGATGAAGATGCAATTTGACACCAGCAACGCCGAGCGGCTGCTGGGCGCAGCCGGAGTGTGCCCGCCGCCGGTGCTGGACTACCTCGACCGCCTGTTCCATTACTGCGTGGCCAGCGACTGGGGCCGCAAGCCGGTACCTGCCCAATGAACATCTTCCGCCGCTTTCAACTCGCGCGCGACAGCAGCGTCACAGTGGCCAATCTTGTGGACGAGCTGGTCCGGCGGAAAGGAGACTGCGAAGTCTCCGTCGGAGAGAACGGCCCTTTTTATCTCGCCGAGCTGCACTCCAACATCCGCTCTATCGATGCCTTTCTCCGCTCGATCGCGCTCAAACCGGGCCAACCTGTGGCCATCTATCGCAGCAACAACCGGCAATCCTTTCACTGGTTCCTGGCGATCATTCGCGCCGGGGGTATCGCGGTTCCGCTCAACCCTCTTCTCTCAATCACCGAAGTGCGCCGCATTCTGGCCGATAGCGGCACCGATATTCTGGTGACCGACAAAGCGGTCTTCGAACGCAACATCGCAGACCGCCAGGCGCTGAATGTGAGCACCTGGATACAAGCAGACGATGAGCCGGAGACGCTGGACGGATTCGTGCGCGCTCCCGGCTTCGGCACAGACACCGGGACGCCGTTTCCGCCCACCGCCATCGATCCCGCCGCGACCGTGGCCGTGTTCCACACCTCCGGTACCAGCGGCTTTCCCAAGGGAGCGGCGCTTTCAAGCAACGCGCTGCTCGGAGCGCGCGCATCCACGGTGCTGGCCGGTCTGTTTCTCTCGCACCGGGACCTGGCGCTCATCGCACTGCCCTGGTCACACATCATGGCCGTAAGCATTGCGCTCTACGGCCTGATGGCCGGCATTCGCGGCTGCTTTCTTGATCGTTTCGACGTCGCTAGCGCGTTGAGCCTTATCGAACGTTTTGGCGTCACCACCTTCGTCGGCGTCCCCGAGATGTTCGCCCGGCTGGTCAATAGCAATCCTGAACCTGCCCGGCTGGCAAGCGTGCGCACGTGGCTCTCGGCCAGCGACCACCTGCCCTGCAAAGTCCGGCAGCGTCTGCACAACTATGGCGCGCTGGTCCGGCTGCCATTCGGCCGGCGCATTCCGCCGGTACTCCTGAACGGCTACGGCATGGTAGAGCTGGGAGGGCTCGCCATGATGGGCGTCGATTTGTCGCTCTTGCCCGGCAGCGGCGACCTATTCTTTCCCGTGCCGCCGTTTCGCATCCGCGTGGTTGACGAGAGCGGCCGGCGCGTTCGAGCCGGCGTGACGGGCGAGTGCCAGATCCGCCGCCGCGGTCTTGCTCCCCACTATTGGAAGGACAAGGAAGACGGCCAAGGCTTGCTCACGAGCGACGGTTGGCTGCGCACGGGCGACCTGGCCACGCGCAACCGCCTTGGCCTGATCCGGCTGGTGGGGCGCATGAAGAATGTGATCAAGTCGGGCGGCTACTCGGTTTACGTTCGCGAACTGGAGGAGGCCGTTCTGGCTCATCCAGCGGTGGCCAGCGCCGTCTCCTTCGGCCTGCCGCACAAGGAGAAGGGCGAGATTCCAGTTGTGGCGGTCGAACTGCATCCAGACTCACAGGCCAGCGAAGCCGACTTGCTGGAATGGTGCGGCAAGCGTCTCGCGGCCTACAAAGCGCCGCGCCGCATCTGGATTCTCGAACCCGGTGGCTTGCCGCAGAACTGCAATGGCAAGATGCTCCGGCAGGTCCTTCGGGAGCGGTTTTCTAAAGAGATGGACTGAGATCGAGAGATCCGCGCCGCGCTTGGCCACGATGCGCCCTTCGTCTTATTAATTCGGCTTGAGACGTTTGCATCCCAACAAAGCTGTCATCCTGAGCGGACCCTAAGTCAAGCGAAGGGGAAGTCGAAGGACCCGCATTTTCACTTCGGTTGGGTTGTCGCAATCCAATCGCGCCGGATCAGTAGTTCTTATGCTGGCTGCGCACTTCAAGAGCAGGGCTAGTCATGCCGCAGCGCTTCCACCGGAGAAAGCCGCGCGCCGCGCCACGCCGGGAGCGCGCCAGCGATCAGCCCGGCCAGAAGGGCGACGCCCAGCGCCTCGATCATCAGCGGCAACGAGAAAGATGCCGAGACGATGCTCGCGGTTTGCGGCAGCGCAGACAGCAGGCGGAGGGCGCCCCATCCAACGCCGATGCCAAGAAAACCGCCGCCCAAGCCCAGCACAACCGCCTCAAGCTGGATGAGAACCAGCACCTGCCATCGCTTCCAGCCCAGTGCGCGCAAGATGCCTATCTCGCGGGTCCGTTCGAAGACCGACATGGCCATGGTGTTGGCGATTCCCAGGATGCCGATCAGCAAGGCGATCGAAGAGGTGCCCCAGGCAGAAGCGTGCGCCAGCCGGACAAACTGATTGTTGCTGGCGCGCTCCACCGCGGGAACCGCGCGCAACCCCGGCAGGGCCGCCTCGATCTGCGCTGAGGCTCGCTTCAGGTACTCATCCGGCGCTTCTCCGGGGGGCGCCGGCCGCAGCCGCACATGAATCGTGGAGACCTTGCCCTGCAGGCTGCTGAGCTGCTGTAGCTGGTCAAGCGGCAGGATGACCGCGCCCGCCTCCAGTGCCGAGCCCCCGCGGTAGACCGCGACCACCGTGAACGGAGAGCCTTGAATCTCCAACGTGTCGCCGGGCTTCTTGTTCAGATTGTCAGCCAACAGGTAGCCCAGCATCACTTCAGCGGAACCATCCCGGAAAGGCCGTCCAGAAAGCAGTTGCAGTGACTGGAACTCGTACGAGTCCGCCTTCCAGCCGTAGGCCAGCGCATTGACCTCGGGCGTCAGGTCCATCACGTTGTAGATCATAGGCGTGGCCTGCGCCACCATAGGCAGCGCCTTGACCTTTTCTGCCGCCGACTCATCCACCGAGGTGTTCAGAAAGGTCTGCTGAATGACGGCAATGTCGGTGCCGCTGCTGGTGTAAATGCGCAGCCATTCGTGTTCGAATGCGCGGGAAAAGCCCACCAGGCCCACAAATGCGCCGATCGCCATTCCTATTCCGCAAAGCGTCAGCAGGGTTCTCAGCCGTCGGCGCCAAAGATTCTTCCAGACAAATCCCGTGAACGACAGTTGAGAGGTCATGAAGTCGGAGTGAGTCCTCACGTTTTCGCATTTGGGAAGCAAAGTGCAAGTTTATCCAGCAGCAACTGCTTTGTCCATATGGCAAGGTTTGGTCATTCCCGGGAAATCTGTAAAGATAGAACTGCTATGACAGTCTCTACTCCTTCTCAAGTCTTTGCCGGCCGCATTGGCCGGATCGAGGTCTCCGCAACCATGGCTGTGGCCGCGGAGGCCGCCAAGCTGCGCGCCCAGGGCGCCAACCTGGTGGATTTCGGCGCCGGTGAGCCGCATTTTCCCACCCCCCGGCACATCAAGGACGCGGCCATCGCCGCCATCGAGGCCAACTTCAGCCGCTACACGGTGGTTCCCGGCATTCCCGATGTGCGCAAGGCCATCGTCGAGCGGCACGCGACTGATTTTGGGTCGGACTACGGGCTGGACGAAGCCATCTTCACCACCGGCGGCAAGCTGGCGCTCTTCAACACCATCCAGGTGCTGGTGGAGCACGGGGACGAGGTCATCCTGCCCGTTCCCTACTGGGTCAGCTTCAAGGACATCATCCAGTACGCAGGCGGCAAGGTCGTCTACCTCGAAACCCAGGAGGCGGAGAACTTCCGCATCACGGCCGACGCCATCGAGAAGGCCGTCACGCCCAAGACCAAGGCCATCATCCTCAACTCGCCCTCGAACCCGGCCGGTTCGGTCGTCTCCCAGGAAGACCTGGAGCGGATCGTCCATCTGGCCCACGAGCGGGGGATTTATCTGCTCCTGGACGAGTGCTACGTCTACCTCAACTATGCCGGCAAGCCGGTCTCCGGCGGCTCGTTCACCTGGGCCAAGGAGCACCTGGTCATCCTCGGCTCGCTCTCCAAGACCTATGCCATGACCGGCTGGCGGGCCGGCTTCGCCCTGGCGTCGAAGCCCGTGGTGGCCAACCTCAGCAAGCTCCAGTCGCAGTCCACGTCCAACGCCACCAGCTTTGTACAGAAGGCCGCCATCGCAGCGCTGGCCGGCTCGCAGGAGTGCGTCAGCGAGTTCCGCGCCGAGTTCATTGAGCTGCGCGACTATATGCTGGCCAAGCTGACCGCCATTCCCGGCGTCACCTGCACCAAGCCCGAAGGCGCCTTCTACGTCTACCCCAACATCAGCGCCTTTTTGGGCAAAGGCGGCATCAAGACCGCGACAGAGCTGGCTACACGCCTACTCCACGAGGCCCACGTCGTGACGGTGCCCGGCGAGGCCTTTGGAACAGGAGAGCACATCCGCATCTCCTACCCGGTGACCAGGCAGAACATCGACGAGGGAACCCGCCGCATCGGAGAATTCCTGGCCAAACTAGCGTAGCCGGGCCTTGCAACTCAAGTTGCCGCGCGCGCCGTTTTGCAATGTGGGATGGATAAAACCGTCTCCTGCAAGGGCGGCGCCGCGCAGCCGCGGTTGCCTTCCGAAAAAAGGTTCATTCTCCACTGTGCAAACGTAGCGTTTGTCCGGTAGGATGTTTCAGCAATGTCGAAGCCTATCGATTTTCGCCCTGTGATTCTTGCCGGAGGCAGCGGTACCCGCTTCTGGCCCCGCTCCCGCCGCGCTCGCGCCAAGCAGGTTTTGGCGCTCGACGGCGAGCGCTCCATGATCCAGCAGACGGTGGAGCGGCTCAAGCCCCTGGCTGGACTCGACAAGACGTGGGTCATCACCAACGAGTATCTGGCCCACGAGATCGCCGATCAGTTGCCGGGCTTGCCGGCCGGCCAGATCATCCAGGAACCCGTGGCCCGCAACACGGCTCCGGCCTGCGGACTGGCTGCCTTCCTGATCGAGAGGCAAAACCCCGAGGCGGTGCTGGGCGTGTTTCCCTCGGACCATGTGATCGCCGACGAGCCGCGTTTCCTCAAGGCGCTACAGAAGGGCATTGCCGTGGCTGTGGCCGGCGACAACATGGTGGTGCTGGGCATTGAGCCTACCCGCGCCGAGACCGGCTACGGCTATATCGAGACCGGCGACTATACCAAGGACGATTCCGCTCTGCACGTGCGCCGCTTTACCGAGAAGCCCAACCAAAACCGGGCCGAGGAGTTCGTGGCTGCCGGCAACTACTACTGGAACTCGGGCATGTTTTTGTGGTCGGCTCGCACCCTGGCAAATGCCGTGCGCGAGCATCTGCCGGAAACCGCTCCGCTGCTGGAGGGCATTGCCGCCGCCTACGGCACACCCGAGTTCGAAGAGGTCTTTCACGCCCTCTATCCCAAGTGTGAAAACATTTCCGTGGATTATGCGGTGCTCGAGCCGCGCTCTGCCAAGGGCGAACACCTCTCTCACCTCTACTGCCTGCCGGCGGAGTTCAGTTGGAACGACCTGGGCTCCTGGGCCTCGCTCTACGAGTACCAGCTTGAGACCCGTCTGCGCGGGGACGGCGAGGGGAACGTGTCCGAAACCGAGGGCCACATGGCCATCGACGCAGGCAACAACTACATCTACAGCCCCAGGAAGTTCGTGGCGTTGGTAGGCGTAGAGAACCTCGTGATCATTGATACCGAGGATGCTCTGTTGATCGCCCACCGCGATCACTCCCAGGATGTGGGAAAGATTGTGAAGGAACTGGGCCTCTCCGGCCACACCGAATTGATCTGAAACTGCCGCGAACCTGAACCTCGCGTTCGGAATGTCTGGTCCGCTCCGCGGATGTGAGTTGAACCGCGCCGTTCCTGAGACGCCGGCTGCCTCGCATTGTTTACACTCATTGCGAGGGAGAACGGGAACCCAGCGATGCCTCATCCTGCAATCAAGTTTGGCACCGACGGTTGGCGCGGCCTCATCGCCGACGATTTCACATTTGCCAATGTGCGCATTGCCGCCGAAGCCATCGCCGCCTATATTCACGCCAGGGAGGACCCCGCCAAGGGACTCTGCATCGGCTACGATACGCGCTTCGGGTCAAAAGCTTTTGCCCGCGCCTGCGCTGATGTGGTGGCCTCGACCGGCATCCCGGTGCTGCTGGCCAACGACATTACGCCCACCCCGGCGCTCAGCTACGCCGTGCGCGAACGCGGCCTGGCCGGCGGCATCATGATTACCTCCTCGCACAATCCTGCGCAATGGAATGGAGTGAAGTACAAGGCCTGGTACGGAGGATCCGGCAAGCCCTCGATCATCGCCGAGATTGAATCGCGCCTGGGCCAGCCGGTGACCCGCCCCGCACGGCCAGCGCCCATCCAGGAAGTCGACTTTCTGCCTCCGTACCTCAAGGCCATCGAAAGCTTTGCCGACCTGGACCTGATCGCCAAGTCGGGCATGAGGTTTGCAATCGACTCCATGTATGGCGCAGGCGGGACCATTCTATCCAACATCTTCACCCGCATCGGCGTCGATCACGTGCAGATTCGCGGCAACGTCGATCCGCTCTTTCCCGGCATCAACCCCGAACCCATCGAGCCGCACATTCGCGCCCTGGGCGAGGCGGTGGTGGCCAACGGCTGCCAGGCCGGCTTCTGCACCGACGGCGACGCCGACCGCATCGGCGCCACCGACGAACACGGCGAGTTTGTCGATCCGCACAAAATTTTTTCTGTCCTGCTCAGTTGGGTGCTCAGGCGCAAGAACTGGCCCGGCGCCGTCACCCGCGCCTTCAATACCACCAAGATGCTCGACCGCATCTGCTTGAAGCACGGGCGCACCCTCATCGAGCACGGCATCGGCTTCAAGTATGTCTGCGACCACATGCTCGAGCAGGAGATCCTGATGGGCGGCGAGGAGTCGGGCGGCATCGGCTTCCAGCGCCACCTGCCGGAGCGCGACGGCCTGCTGAACGCGCTGCTGCTGGCCAACGTGATGGCCGAGGAAGGCAAGACGCTGGGCCAGTTGGTCGCCGATCTCCAGGCCGAGTACGGCGAACACCAGTATGGCCGCATCGATCTGGATCTGCCCGACGAGATCAAGAACGGCGCCATTGCGCGGGCCATGGCGCTCCAGCCCGGAGACCCGGTCTTCGCCGGAATGCAGATTTATTGCCAGGAGACGCTGGATGGCGTCAAGTTCTATCTCGACAACCCTGAAGCCTCCACCAAGCCGAAGGCCGCCGAGACCTGGCTGCTGTTGCGCGCCAGCGGCACCGAGCCGCTGATGCGCATCTACACCGAGTCGTGCTCGAAGGAGTCGGTGGCTAAGCTGCTGGAGTCGGCGCGGGAGTTTGCGCTGGGCGGCTGAGGCGCATGGCCCAAGAGATTCCAGCGGCGGTTACGAAATGATTGCGACCTTGGCTCGTTTGCCGAGGCGGACGACCACACGTCCGGGCGTCTGTGTGAGCCGAACCCGGATAACGCCAGACACATCCCCAAACAGCTTGACTGCATTCTCGGCAATTTTGCGGTTGGCTTCGGTGCCGCTGGCGGCCAGCCCCATCCGCACCAACAGTTTCGGAATCTGCAACTCCCCGTTCAGTCTTGTGACATCGGCGAAAGCGACTGAAACTTCTTCGAGGTCTTCGGCGGTTTCCTTCTGCTGGAACATCCGCGCCCAATTCTCGTCTGTACTTTGGGCCGCGGCCTCGCCGTGGAAGCCGGCGGTGATGGTGCGGGCCAGGCGCTTCTTGGCCTCCATCGGATGAAGCGTGCCTGCGGCTACCTCGGCCTGCATCGCGTCCACTTCGCTCTGGCGCAGGTCGGTCAAAAACACCCAGTACTTCCACATCAAATCGTCGGAGATGCTCATCAGCTTGCCGTACATCTCGGCGGGCGGCTCGTCGATGCCGATGGCGTTGTTCAACGATTTGGACATCTTCTGCACGCCGTCTGTGCCCTCGAGAATCGGCGTCATCAGCACGATCTGCGGCTTCTGCCCGTAGTGCCGCTGCAGCTCGCGCCCGCACAGCAGGTTGAACTTCTGGTCGGTGCCGCCCAGTTCCACATCGCACTCCAACGCCACCGAATCGTAGCCCTGCATTACCGGGTAGAGCAATTCGTGGAGGCTGATGGGCTGCTCGGCCTGAAAGCGCTTGTGGAACTCGTCGCGCTCCAGCATCTGCGAGACGGTGAAATGCGCCGTCAGCCGGATGGTGCCCTCGTAGCCCAGTTTGCCCAGCCACTCGGAGTTGTAGCGGACCTCGGTCGCTTTTTTGTCGAGGATTTTGAAAACCTGCTGCTTGTAGGTCTCGGCGTTCTCGTCAATCTGCTCGCGTGTGAGCGGTTTCCTTGTAACGTTGCGGCCGGTGGGGTCGCCGATCAGCGACGTAAAGTCGCCCACCAGGAAGATGACCTGGTGGCCCAACTGCTGAAAGTGCCTCAGCTTGCGCATCAGCACCGTGTGGCCCAGGTGCAGGTCGGGGGCGGTGGGGTCGAAGCCGGCCTTCACGCGCAGGGGGCGTCCGGTCTTGCGGCTTTCCTCGAGGCGCTCGCGGAGGTCGCTGACGCGGATGATCTCCGCCGCGCCTTTCTCAAGCAGGTCCATCTGTTCGTCTACAGGTAAGAAGGTGCTCATGCCGTCTTTCAGTATAAATTCGTGGGCCTGGGGGCAGACCGGCTGCGGCATCTCCGGCGATGGCTATCCTTTACTCGCCGCCGGCCTTCTCCGCCAGTGCCTTTTCCATTCCGCCCGGCAGCATCGGCGCCTTCACCGCCCTGGCCAGCTTGTCGGTCATCACCTGGAAGTGATAGCCCATCACCGCCAGCGTCATGGCCGTGCCCACGCAATGGCGATAGCGTGTGGCTACGGTCAGCAGAAACTTCCAATAACTCCAGCGCTGCCGGCCAAAGACTCCCTGGCGGACGATCGAGGTGACGAAGGCCCGCGCATTGGCGCGCGTCAACCACTGCTGCCTCGACGACCGCTCTCCCGCCGCCCGCTTCCCAGGCTTCGGCTGCGTGCGGCTCAGGTAGAGCTTGACGCGCTCATAATAAGCCGCGCTGGAGTAGATCCTCTTCAGCACAGAACGGTAACCCTCCACCAACCGCGCCGCATCCATGTTGGGAAGAAAGTTCAGCTTGTCGCCGGTGTTGTCGCCCCCGCCCGCGTCCAGAATCCGGCCCTCCCGCCGCAGCCGCCGGAAGAGCTGCGTTCCGGGCATGGCCTGCAGCAGGCCGACCATGGCAATGGGAATGCCGCTCTTCTGGATAAACTCCACCATGCGGTCGAAGATATCGTCGCGATCGGTGTCGAAGCCCAGAATGAAGCCGCCCATCACCTGCATCCCATAGCTCTGGATAGTGGCCACGCTGTCCAGCAGGCTGCGCCGCGTGTTCTGCAGCTTATTGCTGGCGATGAGGCCCGATTCATCGGGGGTCTCGATGCCCAGGAAGACCGAGACGAAGCCGGCGTCTTTCATCAGTTGCATCAGCTCCGGATCGTCGGCCAGGTTCAGCGAAGCCTCGGTATTGAAGTCGAAGCTGGTTTTGTATTGGCTGCGCCACTCGGCCAGCGCCACGCATAGCTCTTTGGCGCGCGCCTTGTTGCCTATAAAGTTATCATCGACGATAAAAACCGCCTCGCGCCAGCCGGCCGCGCGCAACTGGTCCAACTCCGCCAGCACCTGCGCCACGGCCTTGGTGCGCGGGCGGCGGCCGTAGATCTCGATGATGTCGCAGAACTCGCAGTTGAAGGGGCAGCCGCGCGAGTATTGCACGGCCATGGTCGAGTAGCGGCGCATCTTGATCAGACTCAGGTCGGGCAGCGGGCTGGTCTCCATCGCCGGCCTCTCGGCGGCCTGATACACGGCCTTCGCCGTCCCCTGCTCCAAGTCCCGCGCCAGTCCGGCAATCAGCGCCTCGGCCTCGCCGACGACCACGTGGTCTGCCTTGAGGTCGGCTGGCGAAAGGCTGCTGGCGATCGGCCCGCCCACCACCGTCCGCAACCCGCGCGCCCGGCACCGCTCCACAATGGCCGCCAGCGACTCGCGCTGGATGTGCATCGCGCTTATCAGCACTACGTCTGCCCAGGCCAGGTCGCGGTCGCGCAGCCGCTCGACGTTGGTGTCCACCAGCCGCTTTTTCCACTCGCCCGGCAGCAGCGCGGCCACCGTCATCAGCCCCAGCGGAGGCTGCGCGGCGCGCTTGCCCAGGAACTTGAGCGCATGTTTGAAGCTCCAGTACGTGTCGGGAAACTCTGGATAGATCAAGAGGGCGTTCATCGGCCACCTCGCAAAAGGAGGAGCGACCGCGCGAGCAGAATTGGGAAGTTCAGGCCGTGTTTCCCCAGCGCGGAAACAAGTGCGGCCATGCTCGGTGCGGCAGGCCGCTCCTGCATCCATTCTCCCACCTCGGGGCAGGTAATCTGTATAAAAAGAACCGCTTCGGAGCATACAAAACCTCAAATTCCAGGCTCACGAACCCTCGCCCGCCCCCTTTGCCTTAAACTTGTTAGATGGAAGAGTTCTCTCGCATTCAGCGCCTCCCGCCTTACGTATTCAACATCACCGGCGAGATGAAGGTCTCCGCCCGCCGCCGCGGCGAAGACATCATCGACTTCGGCATGGGCAACCCCGACGGGGCCACCCCCAAGCACATCGTGGACAAGTTGGTCGAGGCGGCGCTCAAGCCGGCGACCCATCGTTATTCGGTCTCCCGCGGCATCCCGCGCCTGCGCAAGGCCATTTGCAACTGGTACAAGACCCGCTACGACGTCGATCTGGATTCCGACACCGAGGCCATCGTGACCATCGGCTCCAAGGAGGGCATCGCCCACCTCTGTCTGGCCATTCTGGACTCGCGGGACACGGTGCTGGTGCCCAATCCGAGCTATCCCATTCATATTTATGGGCCGGTAATCGCTGGGGCCCACGTGGTGAGCGTGCCCATCCACGACCGGGAGCAGTTTCTGGCGCAGCTCGAGGACCTGATTCCGCGGATGGTGCCGCGGCCCAAGGCGCTGATCGTCAATTTCCCGTCCAACCCCACCACGCAGTGCGTGGAGCTGCCGTTTCTGGCGCGGCTGGTGGAGCTGGCCAAGGAGTACGGCTTCCACCTCATCCAGGACCTGGCCTACGCGGACATCGCCTTCGACGGCTACAAGCCGCCGAGCGTGCTGGAAGTGCCTGGAGCGAAAGAGGTTGCGGTCGAGTTCTTTACCCTGTCAAAGAGCTACAACATGCCCGGCTGGCGGGTGGGCTTCATGGTCGGCAACCCGGTCCTTGTCAATGCCCTCGCCCGCCTGAAGAGTTACTACGACTACGGCACCTTCACGCCCATCCAGGTGGCTTCGATTCAGGCGCTTGAGGGGCCGCAGGAGTGCGTCCGCGAGATCTGCGAGAACTATCGCAAGCGGCGCGACGTGCTGGTGGAGGGGCTGAACAAGGCGGGATGGCCGGTGGCGCTGCCGAAGGCCACGATGTTCGTGTGGGCGCAGATTCCCGAGCAGTACCGGAAGCTGGGGTCGGTGGAGTTCTCCAAGCTGCTGCTGAGCGAGGCTAAAGTGGCTGTTTCACCGGGGATAGGGTTTGGGGACTACGGGGACGGGCACGTGCGGTTCTCGCTGATCGAGAACGAAGAGAGGACACGGCAGGCGCTGAGGGGAATCCGGCAGATGCTGGCAAAAGGCTGAGAGCAGCCACCCCAGCGACGAGGACCAGTCGCTGGGGACCCCGGCAGGGAACAGGGATCAGTGGTTAGTGGTCAGTGGTTAGTGGTTAGGGTCGGGTGGAAGTTGAAAAGTCTGCCTGCAAGCCCACACGTTTGTTGACCTGCAAGGCCTTAAACAGCAGGTTTGCATAGCAATATGCGAAAAAGTCGCGTTCCAGGACTACAAAAAAACGAAAAGGTCCGGCGGGAAGCGGACCAAAAGCGCGAAAAGTAGGCAAAATTGGTCGTTTTTGGCCCCTTTTTGCCCCCTTTTTACGCACATTTTGCAGCCAATATGTACATATTTTGTGTACAGATTGCCGATTTATGGCCGGCTTCGATCTTTGCCGGGCGGCGCTGGGGTCGAAGGTCAGGGAACAGGGAGCAGGGAACAGAAAGACGGCGGGTCGGCGGGTCGGGAAGCCGGCGGGCGGCTAGTCAGCAGAGGGAAGGCCGGTGGTGGTGGGGAGGATGGACCGGTAGCTCATGTCGAGGGCGGGGCCGAGGAGGAGGATGGCGGCGATGCGGCGGACGACCTGGGCGAAGTATGCGGCTTCATCGGCGTGGAGGGCGCGATGGAGGAGGGGTGAAGCGGGTTCCGCGGTGAACTCGCGGTAGCTGAGCCACTTCTTGAGAACCTGATAACCGCCGAGGGTGTAGTTCCAGACGTTGACGGGGACGGCGGCCCAATGAGCGTTGCCGTTGAGGTAAACATCGACGCAGGTTTCTCCGAGGAGGGCGAGGGCGGCTTCGAGGGTCACAGGTGGTTGACTGCCGGGCTTCTGTGGTCTCCCACCCATTCGCGAAGAACGCGAATGGATGGGGCACGGGGAGTTTGTGGGAAAGCAGGCGGCGGCAAGGGCAGAGAGCTTTTCAATTTCGGCTTCGGTCCAGGGGCGCTCGGAGGCGAGGCCGCGGCCGGGCATGACAGTGCTGCCCTGGCCTTTATGACCCCATCCGGCGGTGAGCTTGAGGGCTTCTTCGAGATTGGGGTCACGCGGAAGTTTGAGGGCGGCGAGAAAGGACCACTCGGTGGCGAGATTGATGCTGGATTCGGCGTCGAGGAGTTCGGCGAGACGGCGGCCTAGCGATGCAGAATGGGTTAATTGCTCGGCTGTAGCGGGGAGTGGGATGCGGGGCCAATCGCCCAGCAAGGCTCCAGCGTTTTCGGTGCGATAGGCTGGCGTATGCATCGTGGCCAGTGCGTGGTGAAAGGGGTCGAGCTTGGGCGCGGCCAAGGATTCCAGATAAGATTCTGCCGATTGCGTAAGGTTGGTACGGATACTCACAGTGGAGTGCAGAGTAGCGGACTCTATGATGACTGCTGGAATGCAGCTTGCTCCCCGATCGAGAAGATCAAGGCATCCCGGCTGCGAAATGAGCTGTGGAGGGCTGGATTCCCCTCGGCTCTTTTGTTGTGCAGCGAGACACGCTGACGGGAAGAGAGTTTGGCGAATGTAATCTGAGCGCTTCTCGTCCAGAAGCTTTGTATCCGGTTCCCAATAGAGCCAACGGAGATCGAATGGACGGTATGCATATCGAAGAATTTGCCACGGACGAAATCCCTTCTCTTGGAGCGTTCGGCGTGTGCTGGTCGCGTCAAAGCGAGCACTATCCAGCATTGCGGCAGGAACTAAATCAGCGATTTCCATGTCTGATGTAGTTTTTTCTAGGTACCGTCGCATTCGATTATCGAGGCAATTACGGTCAATGTCGACCAACAGGGTATCGCGGCTGGTTTTGATGCCGGGAAAAGATATGGGGAAAAGCTCTGGCAGGCGCGGCCATGATGTGTAGGCGGCAGAGTGGGCGCGGTGGGCGAACGGGCTTCCGAGAGCCGGCGCGGGCGTGAGCGGGGAGTAGGCCGGTTCGGCTTCGCGGCGGCTTTCGCGCGCGAGTTGTGCGAGTTTGTTGGTGCCCCAGAGGTCGCGGAGGTTGATTTGGGGCATGGGCGCGGCAGGCGAAGAGATTCCCTCCGGGGCTAAAGCCCGCGTTGGTTCGGTTGGCTTTATGCGGGGGTTGAAACCCCCGTCTCCCTCCGGATCGAGTTCTTCCGCAATCATCATTCCCTCGGCGGCTAAAGCCGCGTCCATATTGGGCGCGCTTGCGGCACGGCTGAAGCCGTGCCCTTTCAAAGCAACGGGTCTTTTCGGTATGGGCATTGCGGAGGTGCGGACGAGGGTGGCGATGGCGGTGCCCACCTGAATGCCTTCGCGGTTTTGCGGAGTGGAGAATGCGCTGGGATCGGGCTTTCCTTCAGGGGTTGTTTTGCCGGTGCGATACTTGTCGCCGTTGAGGTTGTCGATGTAGATGGACTGGAAGGTGTCGATGTATTTCTTGCGCATGGAGACGTGCGACAGGCCATCGAGCCAGTTGTTGTTGGAGATGAGGCAGACGATACCGCATCCGCCGTCGTTGCCGTGAACGTTGGCGTCGCCGACGATGCGGCGCTCGGCGATGCGGAAGAAGCGGATATATAGGTCGTTGAGACCCTGGCCCTGCGGGGCTGGCAGGCCGGGGATTTGTTCGCGGTAGGCGGTGGTGAGGTCGCGCTCCTCTTCGATCTGTGCGATGCCGGCGTAGCCGTTGTAGGGCGGATTGCCGAGGATGACGAGGATGGTTCCCTGTTGCTTGATGTGTTCGGAGTCTTCGCGCTCGCGGCGGAACTCCTCGAAGATGACGGATTGGGGATGGCGTTCGGGAACCCAGCCGGTAAGGGCGTTGGTGAGGTAGACTCCGGCGCGGTGCTGGTCGGTGAGTGGCGCGCCCGCGGTTTCAAGCAAGGATGCAATCTGGAGGTGAGAGATGACGAAGGGCGCGGGCATGATCTCAAAGCCGAAGACGCGGGTGAGGGCAGCAGTGCGAAGGCTGCTGGGAACGAGCGCGGTGTCGTCGCCGGCGTTTTCGAGCAACGTCCGGTGAATTCGATGGAGGACGGCAGTGAGATAGGCTCCGGTCCCGCAGCAGGGGTCGAGGATGCGGACGGCGGGGCTGGCCAGGCCCAGGGGCTGCTGGAGCTGGGTGCGGAGCAGATGGTCAACGCGGGCAACCATATACTCGACGATTTCTTTGGGGGTGTACCAGACGCCGAGGTCCTTGCGGAGTTGGGGATCGAAGGCTTCAAGAAAGGGCTCGTAGAAGTAGGCGACGGCCTCGTCTTCGCGGAAGGTATCGAAGAATGTGGGCTGAACGCGGTTGAGGGCTTCTCCTGCCAGATTGAGAACTTCCTGGAGTTGGATGGAGTCGAGTGCTCCTGGTTCAGAGACCTCGCCGAAGAGCTTGCGGAGAACGGGGACGCGGAGATAGTAGGCGGAGAGGCGCCAATCGAAGTGAGCACCCGGCGCACGGCCTTCGGGGGAGCGACGCCAGAGAACCTAGGCGGAGAAGATGCCGTAAAAGAGGGTTTGGACGAGGGTGGAGCGGAAGAAGTGCTCACCCTTTTCGCCTTCAAACCTCATGCCGAGCGATTCCTGGAGGGCACGCTTGACGGCTTCAAAGCTGCCGAGAGGATGGTCTTCGGCGCGGGCGCGGGCTTCGCGGGCGTATGAGGCAAGCAGCCAAGCTACGTCTTTGGGCTGGACGAGCGGGGCGCTATGGAGCATGATGCGTGCGAGAAAGTCAGGGAGCAGGTCTTTGTGTTTGGCAAAGGTTGAGAGCGGTGCGGACCAGAGATCGGCTGGCGAGTTAGCGAGCTTGTAGCGTTCCGTAGTTTGAACTGCGTCTTCTGGTGTGAGTTCGAGGAGACGGAACTCGCGGAGGTTGGTGATGAAGACCAGTCCATATTGGCGGAGGTAGCGGAGGGTCTGCGGTTCGTTGGCGAGGGTGTCGAGACTATATTCGGCGGGCTTGATTTCTACGACGCCGCGTTCGGGATTCCGAAGTGGCTCGGGTTCGGCGGTGCGGCGCTGGCGTTTGGGTTGGGGAAAGAAGCCGCCGTCGGGCAGACCCGCTCCGCTGTCACGAAGCTGGGTGGAAAAGAGGACGGCGGGGTGGAGGGTTTGACCGGCGGCATTGAAGAGACGGTCAATGGGAGGGTAGTACGAGGTCTCGGCGGTCGCAGAGCCGGTAGAACGGATGGCCCGGAGATCGGTGAGGTATTGAGCGACGGTGTAGACGTTGGGCACGTTGCCTCTAATGATTGCACGGGAGTGGGGCGGGGATGGGTGCGGAGTTTGGTTCGTTTGGGTTGAAGGCAGCGAGTTAGCCCCCGCTGGCGCGGGGTTCGCGAGTTGGCAAGTTGGCGGCGGCTGGAGGGAGCGGCCGGCGATCTGCGCGGCGAGCTGGCCGGTAATCACCTTGCCGGAGCGCTGCTTCTGGCGGGTCCAGGCGTCCGCTAGAATCTATCGCCGACAGACCCCTTGCAAAGTGAATGACTTGGATGTTTTCAGACCGCGCTGTGCGGAAGGCGGTATGATCGACTCAGGCTCCCGGCAGCAAACTGATCCGGGCTCGCTCGCTGAGGGCTTTACTCGTCCAGATGACCCCTGTCTCCCAGGTTACAGTTCCAGAACGCTGCGCTGTGCCCTCGACGGAGAACGTCGAGCATGATCCTGGTTTCGGTCAGGGTCTGGGTCATGGTTTGGTTACTGGTTTGGGTTCGGGGCACATCCATGCGCCCGACCCCGGGGCTACGGCCACACTGATCCAAGACTGCATCGAACTGTTCAAGGTCAAAGTCGTGATGCTGGTGCTGGTGACAGGCTGGGGCGGCTTTTACCTGGGATCGATACTGTCTGGCATCACCAGTGTGCAGCGCGGGCTGCTCGATACGCTCTTCGGCATCGGCCTGGTCTCGGCCGGAGCCGGCGCGCTCAACGAAGCCATCGAACGCAAGACCGACGCGCGTATGAAACGCACCGCGGACAGGCCGATGGCCTCCGGACGCTTCTCGCTGGCCCAAGGAGTGCTGGCCGGCTTGGGCGCTCTGGCTCTGGGCGCGGTTTGGCTGGCGCTCACCAGCAATCTGCTCACCGTGGCCCTGGCGCTGCTGACGGCCTTCACGTACGTCGCCATCTACACGCCGCTCAAGCGCATCACCCCCCTGGCCACCTTCATCGGCGCATTTCCGGGCGCCATGGGTCCGATGCTGGGCTGGACCGCTGCCCGTGGGCGGATCGAGTGGCCAGGCTTAGCCCTGTTCGCCATCCTCTTTGTCTGGCAGTTCCCCCACTTCATGTCCATCGCCTGGCTCTATCGCGACGACTATGCCCGCGCAGGCATCCGTATGCTGCCCGTCGTCCAGCCCGACGGCAGGTCCACCGTGGCCTCGGCTCTGTTTTTCGCGGTGCTCATGATTCCCGTCAGCCTGGCCCCTTGGCGGCTGGGCATGGCCGACATTCACTATGCCGTGCTGGCCACCGCGCTGGGCCTGGTTTACCTGGCCTACACCATCCGCTTCACGCGCATCCTGCGCACCTCTGAAGCAGAGAGCCGCAGGTTGGCCCGCGACCTGCTCAAGGTCAGCGTGCTCTACCTGCCTCTGCTGTTCACCACGCTCATGCTCTTCGCCACTCAAAGACACTGAGAAACGTATGACGACCGCATCCCCATCGCCCAGTACCCACCCAGACAGCACCCGATCCGCCATCGCCGCCATTCTTGCCGTCAGCGCGGCAGCCACGGTCTTTCTTTTCTGGCTGATCTACGTCCATCCCGCCGCCGACGCAGCCAGCGCGCGGTTTGCCTTTCTGCCCGCGCTCAATGCCCTGCTCAACGGCCTCAGCGCCACCGCGCTGCTCATCGGCTACACGCTGATCCGCGCCCGGCGCATTCGGGCCCATCGAGCGGCTATGATGATCGCTTTTGCCTTCTCCACGCTGTTTCTGGTCAGCTACATCCTGCACCACGCGCTGCACGGCGACGTTCGCTACCCGGCTCACGCTGCTCTGCGCTCCGTCTATCTGCCGCTATTGGCCAGCCACATTGTGCTGGCCGTGGTGGCTCTGCCGCTGATTCTGGTCACCTTCTTTTTTTCACTCACCGGCCGCATCCGGGAGCACCGCAAAGTTGCCCGCTGGACCTTCCCGCTGTGGCTTTACGTTTCAGTCACCGGAGTGGTTACATACGCGATGCTGCGCCTGGCGCAAGGATAAAGCGGGCCGTACCCGCATTCCTGTCGCTCGCCCAATATTTGGTCATGGGCATTTTGAGTGAGAGCTCGCCCTCTGGGGCTAAAGCCCACGTTGATTATGTTGGCTTTATGCGGGGGTTGAAACCCCCGCCTCCCTCCGAATCGCGTTTTTCCGCTCGCCGCGGCGAGTAAGGCCCGTACCCTTCGAACTGATCCGCCACCCACTATTTCAAAGAAAAGATGCGAGGTACTGGTTTGTACTACACTGATGAGTCGCATCTGGAGCCTCGCTTTATGTCAGCTACCGTAGTTTCCGCCGATGTACAACGCCTGCCCTCACCCGTCCTGCGCCGCTTTTCCTGGGGCGTGCTGGCTTACTTCATCGCCGTCATTCTGTGGGGCGCGCTGGTGCGCGCCACCGGAGCGGGAGCCGGCTGCGGCAACCACTGGCCGCTGTGCAACGGCACGGTGATGCAGCACTCGGCCAGTGTGAGTACGCTCATCGAGTTTACCCATCGCATCACCGTCGGCCTCTCGTTCTTCGCGGTCGTCGGCCTCGCGGCGTGGACCTTTATGGGCACGGCGCGCGGCCACCTGGCGCGCGCGGCGGCCGTGGCTTCGGTTGTCTTCACGCTGATTGAAGCGATTCTGGGAGCGCTGCTGGTCAAGCTGGGACTGACGGCGCAGAGCCAGTCGCCGCTGCGGCCGGCTTTTCTGGCGCTGCACCTGACCAACACGCTGCTCTTGCTGGCTGCGCTCACTCTGACCGCGCATCTGCTCAGCCGCCGCACAGGCTTTTTGCGCGGCAGCGTCCGCCTTGCAGTTCCCTTTAGCGCCGTGGCCACAGTGATCGTGGTGATGATCGTGGGCGTAACCGGCTCGCTGGCCGCGCTGGGCGACACGCTTTTTCCCGTGACCTCGCTGGGCGAGGCGCTGGCTCAGGATTTTTCTTCCACCAGCGGCTGGCTGGTGCGCTGGCGCTGGATGCATCCGACCGTCGCCTTCGTGGCCAGCATCTTCCTCGTCTGGCTGCTGGCGCGCGCGGCGCTACGCAAAACGCACTGGGACAATCGCGGCCTTGTCGCGCTGATGCTGTTGCTGCTGGCCGGCGTCTATGTGCTGGGGTTGCTGGACGTGGTGCTGCTGGCCCCGCTGTGGGCGCAGGTGGCGCATCTGCTGTGCGCCGATATGGCCTGGGTGTCGCTGGTGGTGCTCACGGCCCGGCTGGCGCTCGAACCGCGGAATGCCGAATAGCGCCCGGCTATTCTCTGGTGAGCTGGCGATACTCGAAGAACATACTCAGGCGCCAGCGCAGGATCATTCCAAAGGCGAGCACAAAGAAGAGTGCCGCCGTTTGCTTGATGTTGAGAATCGTGTCGATGTAGCCGCGCGCAAGAATCCGAATCACTGCCAAGGCAACCACAATCAGGAAAAAGACATTGGAACGCCGCATCATGATGGTTTCACCATCGCGCACCAGACGGGACGTATATATCAATGGATAGGCGAGTCCGGCAGCGCCAATCAGGAAGGCACATACCGCCCATCCCAATGGAATGCGGAAGGCGGGGACCAGGAACATCGAAAATCCCGTTGCCATGCCGATGGGGGGAATGACAATCTTCCGGATTGTGACGGCGGTGCGGCCTTCGCGCACACGCCATGCAAGGATCACCGCCATCCCGGCAAGAGAACCAAGTACCGACATACTGACTGCAAAGATGCCAACGACTTCGTGCAACCCCTCGTGAAAGAACATAGGCAGCGCCCTACCAGCTTCCCCACGCCCGGCTGATGTAATCGGCCAAGGTCATGCTGACCAGTGTTAGAAACAGGAAGACGCCTCCTGCAATTGCCAGTTTGGTCAGCTTTGTGCTGTACTTCACGTGCATGAAGTACAGCAACACCAGCGTGGCCTTGGTGGTGGCGATGGCCAGTGCAATGATGGGATTCCAAAAGCCCAGATCGACAAACGACGCCCATACCGTGAGCACGGTGCCCGCCAGCAAAGCGAAGAGAATGGCCACGTAGACCCCGGGGCCGACGATTGTGTGCGCGTGTCCGTTTTGTTCGCTCATGCCGCTTTTCCCTCCTTGTTCGCCGGTCAATGTCTGCTGATCAAATACAGCAGCGCGAAGAGATAGATCCAGACAATATCGATAAAGTGCCAGTAGAGCCCGAAGTTCTCAACAAAGGTCACGTGCCCCGATATGTAAGCCCCGGCCCGCGCGCGGAAGATCATGAATCCAAGTATCCCGATGCCGATAATCATGTGCAGCGCGTGCATCCCGGTCATGAGGAAGTAGAGCGAGAAGTAGAGCTCGGTGTGGCGCGCGATATCCAACGGCAGCGGCTTGTCGTGGTATTCCTTGAAGATCTCGGGATCGGACGCGGGATCGAGGAACGAACTGAGGTTGTAGTGGAAGCCGGGAACGTGGTGCTTCTCGATCTTCTCTGAATATTCGATGGTCTTGATGCCCAAAAAGCCCAGGCCCAGAATGAAGGTCAAGATCAGACAAAGCACCAGCCCGCTCCTGCGCCTCGTCTCCGCGCACCAGACGCCCATGGCCATGGTGAAGCTGGAGCAGATCAGCACCACTGTGTTCAGCGTGCCCCAAACCACATTCAGTTGGTGAGAGCCGGCGACAAAGGCAAGGTAGTACCAGTTGCGGTAGATAAGATATGCGGTAAACAGCCCACCGAAAAACATCATTTCGGTCAGCAAGAACAGCCACATCGCAAAGTTTGAGGTGTCGGCCTGCTGCTCCACGGATTGAAAGTGATGGAGCAGATAGGACGGGTGTTCGTTATGCCCGGCGCCGGCCGGCTCAGAAGCAGCAGGAACAATCGCTTGATTATTCGGCACTGGGCGCCTCTTCTCTCCGGTTATCCCGGCTCTGGCGTTCCAACCACGCATAGTCGTAGGCTTCATGGTCCATGATGGGAATCTCGGTAAAGTTTTCGGTGAGGGGCGGCGACTGAGTCTGCCACTCCAGGCCCGTCGCCTGCCAGGGGTTGTTACCAGCGATGGCGCCATGCCTCAGCGACCAAATTAAATACAGCGCTGGCAACAAATAGCCAATAGCGAGAATTGAGGCGCCGGAAGTTGAGAGAACATTTAAGGCCTGGAACTCCGGGGGATAAAAGTGATAACGCCGGGGCATGCCAAGATAACCAAGGATGAACTGCGGGAAGAAGGTGAGATTGAAGCCAATGAACAGAATAACCGCGGCCAGTCTCCCCAGCGATTCCGGGTACATTCTGCCCGTCATCTTCGGCCACCAGAAGTGCAGGCCAGCCATAAAAGCGCTTACCATGCCGCCAACCATTACGTAGTGGAAGTGCGCCACAATGAAATACGTCTCAGTGACGTGGATGTCCATACCCAGTGTTGCGAGCATGACTCCGGTACAGCCTCCAATGGTAAAGAGACCGATAAACCCAAAGGCGTATAGCATCGGCGTATCGAATGTGATTGATCCCTTGTACAAGGTTGCGGACCAGTTAAACACTTTAATTGCCGATGGAATCGCAACCAGCATACTGAACAACGAAAAGAGCAGCGCGGAATAAGTTGATATGCCCATGATGAACATGTGGTGCGCCCAAACGAAGAAGCTGAAGACAGCGATGGCCACCGAGGAGAAGGCTACCGCCGTATAGCCGAAGACCCGCTTGCGGCTGAAGTTGGAGATCACTTCGGAGATGATCCCCATCCCGGGCAAGATCATGACATATACGGCAGGATGGGAATAAAACCAAAAAAGGTGCTGAAACAGAAGAGGGTCGCCACCCTTGGTTGGATCAAATAGACCGATTCCGATGACCCGCTCGAGCATGATAAGCACCATGGATATGGCGATCACCGGTGTAGCAAGAACGAAGATGATGGACGTCGCATAGTAGGACCAAATGAATAATGGAAGCCGGAACCATGTCATGCCCGGCGCGCGCATCTTGTGGATGGTGACAATGAAGTTGATTCCGGTCAAAATGGATGAGAAACCGGCGATGAAAATCCCCATGGCGGCGCCGATCACATGCGAATTCACATAGTGCGTGCTGAGAGGCGTGGTAAACGTCCAACCGGTGTCTACCCCGCCGAAAATCATCATATAAAGCTCAAAACAGCCGCCAATAACGAACAAGTACCAGCTAAGAAGGTTAATCCTGGGGAGGGCCACATCCTTGGCGCCGATCATGAGCGGGATCAGAAAATTACCCAGCACTCCTGGAGCAATCGGCACCAGGAAGAAGAACACCATGATGATGCCGTGTATGGAGAACAGCTTGTTGTAGGTATCCGAAGAAACCATGTCGCCCGTGGGAGTCAACAGCTCTAAGCGAATGAGCGCTGCCGCCGCGCCGCCGATAATAAAGAAGAACGTTGTCGTGATCAGGTAAAGAATCGCGATCCGCTTGTGGTCCCTGGTCAGCAGCCAGCTCAGCAGGCCGTTCTCCTTGGTCAGGAAGTTTTTCTTCGGAATCCTGGCCGTCTCCTGATCGGGAAGACTGACGATGGTGTTAGTGCTCATTTCTTCACCCTCCCTTGTGTGGCGTGCGCTTTTGCCGCGGGCGCTTGCGCAGCCGGCGGCGTCTTGCCTTCACTCTCCGGCGGCAGATCGGTGGTGTTCAGCGTCTGCTGGATGCGGTAGTCGGAGTTGAGGTTCTTGATGAATTCAATCAGCGCGATGACTCCCTCTTCGCTGATCTGCCCCTGATAAGTGGGCATAATAGGCGCGTAGCCCTGGGTTATATGCTGCGAGGGGTTCAGAATAGACTGGCGCAGATAGGCTTCGTCGGCGGTGATGGTCTGCCCGTTCGATAGCGTCAACCTGGAGCCGTACACATTGGCCAGATTCGGTCCCCGCGCGTTGGGCCGCGCATTGTGGCAGGCGCTGCAGCTCAGGCTGGCGAAGAGCCGTTCGCCGTCCTGCGCCAGCGAAACACCCGATGTGGAATTGGAGAGCCACTTCCTATAATCCTCCGGCGTCTGCACCACCACGTCGCCGATCATCTGCGAGTGGTTCGTGCCGCAGTACTGGGTGCAGAAGAGGTGATAGGTGCCCGGCGTGGTGGCTTCAAACCAGACGGTTGTGTAACGGCCCGGAATCGCCTCGCGCTTCACCCGGAAAGCGGGGATGGAAAAAGAGTGAAAGACGTCCTGCGAGATGAGCGTCAACTGCACGGCGCGGCCCGCGGGCACGTGCAGCGCGTTGATCTCATGCTGCCCGCCCGGATGCTCAATCTTCCACATCCACTGTTTACCCACCACGTAGATGTTCATCGCGTTGGCCGGCGGCGTGAAGACGCGAAAATAAATCACCGCGCCCCAGACGAACATCACCAGAAACAGCCCCAGCGGAATAATGGTCCATGTGGCCTCAAGCAGTATCGAACCTTCAATTTGCTCGGCCACCGGATGGCGCTTCTTGTTGTAGAGAATCGAAAAGCTGATGATCAGCAGAACCACCACCGTCAACCCGATCAGGCTCACCAGGACCATGAAGAAGAGAAGCGCGTCCATCTGAGGCGCTATCGTCGAAGCCTCCGGCGGAAAGAGCGGGAAGTTCGTCATCCACTTGACGGGAAACTGCCAGATTACTGGACTGATGTGGTTCATTCCGTTATCCGTTCCCCTCTGTTCCTGTACCTTTCGTTCCTGTATTTGGCGGGCTGTGTTGCCGGGCGTCTCTGCGGAACATCATCAGCATGAATCCACCCAGCGTGAAGACCGTTAACAGGCCGCCCAACTGCACCACCCGCACTACGATCAGCGAGTGCTTGTTAGTCAGCGGATCGTAGTGATAGCAGTAGGTCAGAATGTTGTCCACCGGCGAGCCGATGCGATTGGAAGAAGCCTCCGCCAGTCCCAGCCGCAGGTCCTTCGGCGAATACTCCACTCCCATGTAGTACTGCGCCAGCTTGCCCTCCGGCGTCACAATCTGAATCGAACTGGCGTGCGCAAACTGCGTCAGCCTGCCGTCCGGACCCGGAATCTTCACGTACCCAAAGCCAACCGCCTTGGTCAAAGCATCGATGTTAGGCTGAGTGCCGGTCATAAAGTGCCAGCCTGCCGCCGTCTCCGGATGCCCATACCGCTTCAAATAGTTGGCCTTCTTGGCCGCCGCCAGTTCCGTCCCTTCTGTGGGATCAATGCTTACGACGATCACGTTGAAGTCCTTGCCCGGAACTTCGTCCACGATCCGCAGTGCGCTTGTCAGCCCATTCAATTCCTCTGAGCACAGCATGGGGCACTGATAGTAAACCAGCGCCAGAATCGCCGGTTTCTTTCCAAAGTAGCTCGCCAGTTGCACCTGTTTGCCTTGGTCGTCGGTGAACGTCAGCGCGAGCGGCAGTTGCTCATTCAGCCGCTGCGCAATGCCTACCCCGCTCAGAATCGACGGCGGCTTGTCGTTCGCCGGCCCCATCTGCTTGTCGCCTACCCCTGACACCTGCGCTATCAAAGCAGGGGTCAATATCGCCGCACAAAATGCTGACACAACCGCCGCAGTCTTCGCCGCGCTTCGCCAACTCCTCCGGATTTTGCCGTCGCTCTTCATCTTTCCCGCCTCTCCTGTGCTGCTCCCTCAATGGTTGTCATCCGTAGCGGAGTCGAAGAACCTGCTTTTGTCTTTATTCCGCCACATTTGAACTGGCCCAGATTGATAACTCCGGTTCCGCGCTCTCTACTTCGGCCGCTCCCCGCGCTTGCCCTCGACAGCCTGCGCAGCAGCCTGATCCTGCTCATAGCCGGTGCGCGTAAATCCATTGGTCAACGGCACAGCCACCACCGGCTTGCTGTCCCCGGTCAACAGCGGCGCCTGCTCCACCGCCGGCGCCACCGGCAACCCGCGCTGGGCGATCAGTTCCATGGCGCGCTCGATGGGTATCCTCACTCGCCGCGGCGAGCCCTGCGCCTGGTCGGCCCAGCTATAGTTCTCCAGCAGCAGGTCCTCGCGCGCGTGCAGGTCGGCTAGGTCCTGCAAGCCGTCGTCGTTCTGCAACCGCGGGGTGGGAAACTGCTGCGTCAGCTCGGCCACTTTGTGCTGCAACTCCGGGCTGGAGGGCATATTGCCCAGCGGGCGCACGTCCACCGGCGCGGCCCACTTGTTCTTTGGCCCGTCTTCCTTGGCCATATGCGCGTTGAGAAACTTGCCGATGCCGTAGGCCAGCACCCCCGTCACCACCGCAAAGATGCTCATCGCAACCAAAAACCCGACGACGCCGGAGATACGGACGTCTGACGCCTCGTATCCCTTCGAGGCATCAATCTCTTCCGGTTTGCGATCTTCCGGCTCGTGAGAATCAAGCATCGACATGCTCCGCCTCCAGAATCTCCGCTACATGCGGATCGTTGGTTTGCACCAGCGGACGCGCCTTCAACTGCGTGCAGTAGAAGGCAACCCAGAAGGCCGTCATCGCCACCGGTACTGCCACATATTCGAGAATCCCCCAACTGAAGTGGAGGTTGCGCGCGGCATCCTTGAAGTTCGGCTCGATCAGCCAGAACAGATCGAAGGCCTTGGCAAAAACCATCCATTGGCACACCCTCACCAGCCGCTTCTTGTTGCGCTTCAAGTCCCGCGACAGCAGCAGCGTGAACGGAATCAGCCAGTGGAAGAGAAAATCCAGCGTAATAATCACGCCCCAGCCGCCCTTGAAGCGATCCAGGTACCAGGGAATCTCTTCCGGCAGATTTCCCGACCAGATGATCAGGAACTGCGAGAAGGCCAGGTAAATATTCAGCATCACAAAAGCGAAGGTGAACTTGCCCAGGTCGTGCTGTTCGGTCTGGCGCAGAATCGTGCGAAACGGCTCGCCCTTCGACAGCGAGACTGCGACGATGATCGAGAGCGCCAGCACCTGGTAACCCTGACCGACCAAAAATAGAAGTCCGTAGACAGACGAGTACCACGTGGGATCAAGCGACATGACCCAATAGATGGCAGCGGCGGACATGGTGATGGCATACACGACGATGCCGGGGCCGCTGATGTTTTCAAATCGCTTGATCCACTCCGGCGTGGTAGCGGGGGAAGCCGCATCCCGTTGCAATCCCAGATCGTTGAGCCGCCAGGTGTAGAAGGCCCAGATGGCAAAGCAAAGCAGACTCACCCAGATAAACGCGCCAGGATTCAGCATCGGCCGTTTGAACTCGATTGCGTGTGCCTGCGCCTCGTTGATCCATCCCGATTTCAGCGCCGCGCTCACATCGCTGACCGCTGCCCACAGGTAAAGTTTTTTGAGCGAGAACGCAACCACGACCCAGTAGGCGAAGACCAGCGGCAGTGTGCGGCTCATCGCTTCCAGAGGCCGGCGCAACAGCAAGCCCCACTTGCCGCCGGTGCAATACTGCACCAACAGCAGCGCCAGCCCGCCCACCGAAAATCCAAAGGTGAGCATCAGGCCCAGCAGCCAGGCCCGCAGCACATGGTCGATGGACCCATCGGCGACGGCCAGCACGACGGCGATGACCGAGAAGACCGATCCGATGGCCAACGCGCGCGTCTTCCAGCCGTCCACAAAGGCCGGTGCGCCTAACTCGGCGGGGAGCGTGTTGGCGTGCGTCTCGTGAGCCATTCCGTCAGTCCTTACTTCGCGGCCGCTGCGGCCGGTTTGCTTTGCGGTATCGTAATCTTCAGGTCAGCAGGACCGGTTGGGGCCAGCGCCGGGTTGCCCTGTTTCACATCGTTCGGAAGCGCCTGAATGGCCGTTGCCGGCAGCGTCCAGGGTTCGGCAAAACTCTCCGGCAAATGCTTCTCTTGCGCAATGTCCTTCAGGTTTCTCACCTGAACGCCCGCCGGCACATCCTTCTCCGTAGCCGCCTGGCTCAACTGCAAAGCGCGAATGTAAGCCGCCACCGCCCAGCGATCCACCGGCGTCAGTTGCGCCGAGTAATCCGGCATCGCCCCATACCCGTGCGTCATCACATAGAAGTAGTGCGAGATGGGCTGCGAGAGCCGCACTTGGTCGTGATAATTGGCGGCCGGCTTGTAGCCGCGCTGCACAATCTCGCCCAGTCCGTTGCCCACCCGCGAGTGGCACGGCGAACAATAAATGTTGAACCGCTCCTGCCCGCGTTTGAGCACGTCGAGCGTCACCGGGAACGGCATCAGGTTTTGCTCTTCGCGATAGCCGTTCGCGCTCTGTACTACCCCGGTATAAAAGTAGCTGTCCTCGCGCAACTGCCCGCGCGCCACGGTGTTCGCCACCTGCGGACGCGCGCCGCGGTGATCGGCAAACATCTCCGATCCCCGCTGCGAGCGAATCTTGGGCTGGTCCTGCATGTCCTGGCGGCAGCCTGCGACAAGCAGCAGTGCGAACAAACCGCAGGCTGCGGGAACGCGGAATATGGGCCGCTGTGGTCTCCCACCCTTTCCGCTGAAAAACGCGGAAAGGATGGGGCACGGGCGGAGCGGAGTTGAAGAACCTGCGGGTTGACTCTCTGTCGCAAGGGTGGTTCCCTGATCTCTGATCTCTGATCTCTGATCTCTGATCATCAGTACTCCACCTCCACCACTGAAACCGGCTTGAAGTTTTCCAGATAAGCCTTTGTTTTCGACAGATCGAACTTGGGGTCCAGCGCCTCCAGGCACAGGAAGAACTTGTCCGTGGTCGCCCCATTGCGGAAGTTCGGCGCGTTGAACAGCGGATGATAAAGCGCCGGCAGCCCGTTCAGCGCCAACATGCCGAAGGCCGCCGAAAGCCCCGCAAACAAAATCGTCCACTCGTAGGCGGGCACAAGGAAGGCCGGCCACGAGTACGTCGGGCGCCCGCCGATGTTCAACGGAAACGCCCACACCGAGACCCAGGTCTCCAGCGCGAACATGGCAACAAGGCCTATCAGTCCGCCCACCAGCGTGACCAGCGGCACCTTGTTGCGGTGGAAGCCGATAGCCTCGGCCGCCTCCTCCACCGGGTAGGGCGTGTAGCAGTCCAGCCGCCGCCAGCCGTCCAGCCGCGCCTGCCGGGCTGCGCGGATCAGGTCGCCCGGCGTATCGAATTCGGCCAGCAGGCCGTAGGTTCCTTCGCGTGGGGGCATCAGTCGCCAGCCTCCGCTCTAGTCTTGGCCGTAATCTTGGCTCCCGGCAGCATCGTGCGTATCTCCGACATCGGAATCATGGGCAGGAAGCGCACGAACAGCAGGAACAGGAACATGAACAGTCCCAGCGTGCCCACGTAAGTCATGTAGTCCCACTTGGTCGCGCGGTACGTCCCCCACGACGAAGGCAGAAAGTCGCGGTAGAGGCTGGTCACAACAATGACGAAACGCTCAAACCACATCCCCGTGTTGACCACGATGGAGATGAAGAACATATACCCGATCGAGGTGCGCAGCTTCCTCGACCACAGCGTCGTCAGCGGAATCGCCAGGTTGCAGGTGACGAGCACCAAGTACGCCCAACCCATGGGCCCGAACATGCGGTTCCACATCATGAAGGCTTCCCAGTGCGACGCCGAGTACCAGGCCATGAAAATTTCCATCCCGTACCCATACGCCACAATGAACCCCGTCGCCAGCATCACCTTGCCCATATTGTCGATATGGCGCTCGGTGACCAGCGCTTCCAGGTGGTAGAACTTGCGCAGCGGAATGGCCAGCGTGAGCACCATGGCAAAGCCGGAATAAATCGCGCCGGCCACAAAGTAGGGCGGGAAGATCGTCGTGTGCCAGCCCGGCAGCACGGCCACGGCGAAGTCGAAGCTGATGACCGTATGCACTGAGAGCACCAGCGGCGTAGCTAGGCCGGCCAGCAGCAGCGAGGCCGTCTCGTAGCGCATCCAGTGCCGCACCGAACCGCGCCAGCCCAGCGAGCAGAGGCCGTAGAAGTACTGGGCGATCTTCGACTCCGCGCGGTCGCGCATGGTGCCAAAGTCCGGGACCATGCCGATGTACCAGAAGACCACCGAGATGATCGCATACGTCGAGACCGCGAAGACGTCCCACATCAGCGGCGAGCGGAACTGCGGCCACACGTCCATCGTGCTGGGATACGGCAGCAGCCAGTAACCCAGCCACGGGCGTCCGAGATGAATCAGCGGGAACAGCCCCGCGCAGACCACGGCAAAGATGGTCATGGCCTCGGCAAAGCGATTGATCGAGTTGCGCCAGCTCTGTTTGAACAGGAGCAGAATCGCCGAGATCAGCGTCCCCGCGTGGCCGATGCCGATCCACCAAACAAAGTTGATAATCGCAAAGCCCCAGGCCGCCGGCTGGGTGATGCCCCAGATGCCGGTGCCGATCAGGAACAGCCAGGTCAGGGCCACCATCAGCATGGTCGCCAGCGCCCCGCCCACGCCGAACAAGGCAAACCAGCCCAGCGGCGTGTCCGGTGTGAGCACGATCCGCGTGATCTTCTCGGTGACCGACCGGAAGGTCTGCCCCGGCGCGATGACGCGGTATTCTCCGGTCGCGGCGTCTATTCGCCGATCGCGTGTTGCTTCGTCTTCTTTCAGGCCGCCGGTCGCCATCGTGGCTTCAACCCTTCGCCGGCGCGTGTTCCACCGGCGTCGCTTCAAGTTCGGAGTTCGGATTCAAAACCGCGGCCACATACTTGGTCCGCGGTCGGGTATTCAGATCGGCAAGCACCTGATAGCTGCGCTCATCGGCTTGCAGCTTGGCCACGCGGCTCTGCTTGTCGTTGATGTTGCCGAAAGTAATCGCCGAGGCAGGGCAGGCCTGCTGGCACGCGGTCACAATCTCGCCGTCGCGAACGGCCCGGTTCTCCTTGTCGGCCTCGATCTTGGCCGCCGAGATGCGCTGCACGCAGTAGCTGCACTTCTCCATCACGCCGCGCGAGCGCACCGAGACGTCGGGGTTGCGCAGCAGCTTCAGGCTCTCGGTTTCGTAATCCGAATAGAGCAGGAAGTTGAACCGCCGCACCTTGTACGGACAGTTGTTCGAGCAGTAGCGCGTGCCCACGCAGCGGTTGTAGACCATCGCGTTCAGCCCCTCCGGCGTATGCACCGTGGCGCCCACCGGGCAAACCTGCTCGCACGGCGCGTTCTCGCAGTGCTGGCAGGCCATGGGCTGGAAGTACGCGCGCGGCGCGGCTAGGTCGCCCTCGAAGTATGTATCAATCCGCAGCCACTGCATATTGCGCCCGATGCGCACCTGCTGCTTGCCCACCACGGCGATGTTGTTCTCGGCATAACAGCTCACGATGCACGCGTTGCAGCCCGTGCAACTGTTCATGTCGATCGACATGCCCCAGGCATTGTCCTTGTACTCCCAGTTGGGGAAGAGCGAGTTGCTCTTGTCGGTCGTGGTGTGGGTCTCGCCCTCGTTGGCAAAGCCGGGATCGGCCTTGTACTCCGCCAGCGTCGCGTAGCGAATGATGCCGCGCTCGCTGATCGCCTCATCGGCTTCCAGCGAGTTATTGCCGTTGCCTTGGCCGCCAAACAGCTTTGGCCGGTGGTCCTGGATGTGGCTCTTGGTAACAGCCACGCCCCACTTGCCCTCCACCTTCTTCATCGTGCCTGTGGCGTAAAACGGCGCGTCCGAGGTGCGAATCAGATAAGCGTTGAAACCGGCGCCTGAGCCCACACGGCCGGCAAACGAGCGGCCATAGCCCAGGTGAACTGTGACCGAATTGTCCGGATGTCCCGGCGCAACAATCACCGGCGCATTCACCTTCCGGCCGGCTACAGTTAGCTCGACGATGTCGTCCTCTTCCAGGCCGTACTTAGTCAGCGTAGCGCCGGAAACCAGAGCCGCATTGTCCCAGCTAAGGTTAGTGACCGGCTTGGGCAGCTCCTGCAGCCAACCCACATTCGACCACCGCCCGTCATAAACATTAGGATCAGGCCGGAAGATGATCTCGAGCGAATCCTTTGCCGAAAGAGTGGGAACCTTGCCCTTGAAGGACGCATCTGTGGGAGGCTTCGAGACGGTGACGAACTTAGTCCCCTCGACCCATCCCGCGTGCAGCGATTTCCGCCAGTTCGTCTCAAAGTCGCCCTTGACGTCCACCTGCCAATAAGAAGTGGCCTTCCATGTCTGGCGGACCGCGTCATATGGGCTCAGTCCCGGCTCGTCGAGCAGCGCCTGGAGAATATGGTGAGACGTCTTGCCGCCATAGAGCGGATCGATGAGTGGCTGCACGATCGAAACCGTTCCGTCGTACGCGCGCGCATCCGACCACGATTCCAGGAAATGTGCTGCCGGAATGTGCCACTGCGCATTCTGCCCCGTCTCGTCTAGATGCGAGCCGAGATGCGCGGTCATCTTCGCCTTCTCGAAGGCCGCGGCAAACTCCAGATCGGCTGGCGCGTTATAGATCGGATTGGCGTTCAGAATTACCAGCCAATCCACTTTGCCCGCATTCATGTCTGCTACCAGCGCCTTTAACTCCGCAAATTGGTCGAAGGGCAGCGGATTCACCGCGTCCTGGCTCACCATCAGTGTCTTGCCCACATTACCCAGCGCACTGTTGATGGCCAGCGCCAGCCCCGCAACCGACGTATCCTGATACAGCCCCGGAATCACCACGCTCTTGCCCGCGTGCGCCTTCAGATCCTTGGCCAGCGCGGCCAGGAACTTCTTCTGCTCGTCGGTCCAGGCGTACGCAGGCGGCTCAATTCCGGCAACGCCCACAGCCTTCGCCAACTCCGCAGCAAATGCCGGAATCTCGCTGGCCCGCAGTCCCAGGCGATGTTCAGCCTTGAGGCCAGTCGTGGTAGGCGTGCTTTCAATCGAGTAAAGCCGGTTCAGTTTATCCGGCGATTTGCGCCGATCCGCATACTCGCGGACCAGCTTGTGGAAACCGGGGAAGCCGGCGCCCGAAAGAAAATCCGCGTCCAACGAGACAATCACATCCGCCTCGGCCAGCTCATAGACCGGCAGGTCGCCCGCTTCCAGAACGGTCCCCGCAATCGCCGGGTCGTACTGCACCAGCGTCGCCTTCGGATACGCCGCCTGCACAGCCTTCCACTGCCGCGCCAGCGTCGGCGAGGTGATTGTCTCGCTCAGAAAGTAAATCCCGGTTCCGTCCTTGGTGCTGGCGACCTTCTGTCGAAACTCCTGCGCAAACTCCGCCCACTCGCGGTTCTCGCCGCGAAAGGTCACGTGCTGCGAGCGGTCCGGATCGTACAAATCCAACAGCGTTGCTTGCGTGAACGGGTCCGACGAGCCTTGGTTGTAGGGATGCTCGGGGTTGCCGTCGATCTTGATGGGGCGGAACTGGTCGGTCTTTACCAGCAGCGGCACCGCGCCGGTCACAAACGGATGCGCCGTGGCAAAGTACATCGGCTTGCCCAGAATCAAGTCTTCCGGCGCTTTGATGTAGGGATATATCGGCTCGTCGGGCTGCCTGGTGCAACCGGCCAGGCCAGCCAGCGCCATCGACGCGCCCATCAGCTTCATGAAGCCGCGCCGCGAGACCGGATCGACCCACTCCTGTGCCGAGCCGGGAAACTCCTTCTCGACCGCGGCCTGAAACTCGGGCGTGTTGGCCAGCTCGTCCACCGACCGCCAGTACCTCTTCCCCTTCACGGACTTCAACTCCTGGCGCACCGCGTCCAGCGTCATCGGCGCCGGCTGTATCGTCGTCACCAGATTGTTCTTCGTCTCGCTCATCGGTGGCATACCTCGCAGCTGGTCAAGTCCTTTGGGGTGCGAATCTTGTAGTGGTCGAGCAGGAAATGCCCCAACTCGTCCTGGCTAGTGAACTTTTCGTACTTTGGCAGAGGGAGAACGTCTTTGCCTGCATTCAGGGCCACGTCTTGAGTCCCGACGGCTGGCAGTTCCAGCGATGCAATCTCTGCCGGGTCTTTCGTCACGCAGTTCACACTCTGCGCCGTTGGCAACCCCGTCTTCTCATCGCCCACCGCGCACCACACCGGCCGGTCCTCCGCCGGCTTCTCCCAGGCGTTGTTGTAGATCTCGCTGGTGGGACGCAGATTCTTCGCCGGATTGCGGTGGCAGTCCAGGCACCACTCCATCTGCAGCGTGTTCTGCGCATACATCAGCGGCATCTGGTCCACGCGCCCATGGCAGTTCGCGCAGCCCAGCCCCTTGTTCACGTGAATCTCGTGGCTGAAATACACAAAATCCGGCAGATCGTGAACCTTCGTCCAAACCAGCGACTCACCCGTAGCCCAGCTCTGGCGCACCGGCTCCAGCAGTTCCGCGTTGGTCCAGATTTGCGCGTGGCAGTTCATGCAGGTCTTCGTAGGCGGGATTCCGGCGTAGCTCGACTTCTCCGCGGTCACGTGACAGTACTGGCACTGCACGCCCAGTCCCTGCACATGATGCTTGTGGCTGAAGGGCGCAGGCTGGTCTGGGCGCTGGCCCTGCCGTGTCACCCAGGGCGAGCGCTGCAGTTGGTCCAGCGTGACCCCCAGGGCGATCGCGATCAGCCCCGTCAACACCAGGCTCATCCGAGCCAGGGCATTGGAACTGCGGTCGAATATCTGCGCCATGAATGCTTTCCCTGCTTGATTTTCGTTTTGGATGTGCACGCCGTGATAGCGGTCACAGACAAGTGAAGCGATTCGCACCGGCCGTCCGAGTTTCGTCGAGATGCTCATTGCCACTCTAGCGTGTCCGCTTGGACTCGTCAATCTTCGCGCCCAACTCGAATCGAATATCTCCTGAGCATCTCGGGACGGCCATGAAGGCAACCACGCAAAGCGCGGGTCGCAAGCGCGCGAAACATCATTTGCACAGTGATCGGAGATGGCGAAATCCCACCATGGACCTCGCATATATTCATTTGCGACGCCCTGCCTCGGCAATGCATTCCGATATCCTTGCTGCAAGCGCAATGCCAAAGCAGAGTGGAAACGAGCATCCTGGCATCTAATTGCATTCAAGGGTTTTATTCTGCGAAGGATTCAACCGTCTTTAAGATCGACTCGAAAAGTATGTCGAAATCTCGACAGGCGCAGAAGATGCTCGACACGCACATATCCAGGATTTTCATTTTGCCTCACGGCCACTTCAGTATGGAGCTGGCAATGCCAGTTGTGCTTCGCCAAAATTCCATCCGGGCGTGATGGGCGGGGGTAGCTTCCCGGCTCAAATGCGAGATCCTGGGCCCTCGGCGAACACAAGCCGACTTCCGAGGTGGACAATTGCGATTCGAGCTGGCCTGGAAGTGAGAGTTGGTTCTCCTTTTCGTTTCGGCCTCGCGCCGCGCACGCTGAGCGCGGCGCGAGGGCTTCGGGTTCACTACGGTACCGTGTAGGCCGTGTAGGTGTAGTCGGTAGACTGCCACTTGGCATCGATCATCTGATAGAGCCGCGCATACACTTTCACCCCGGTTGTCGGCAGACCGCTCACGGTCTCAGTGGTTGCCGTCGTTCCACCCGAGTTATAAAGATTCGAAGAACCCACTCCGGTGGTGCCCAGCTCCAGTTGGTACTCCGTGGGGCCGGCCCCGGCCGTCCACGTGAAGGTCACGGTGGAACCAGCCAGCGTACTGCCCGGCGTGGGGGTCGTGAGCGCCGCCGGAACCAGCGTTCCGGCTTCCGTGTAGGTGTAGTCGGCAGGCTGCCACTTTCCACTGATCAGCGAATAGAGCCGCGCGAATACCGTCACCCCGCCGGTCGGCAGACCGCTCACGGCTTCGGTGGTTGCCGTCGTTCCACCCGAGTTATACAGATTCGAAGAGCCCGCTCCGGTGGTGCCCAGGTCCAGTTGGTACTCCGTGGGCCCGCCCCCAGCCGACCACGCAAAGGTTACGCTGGAACCAGCCAGCACGCTGCCCGGCGTGGGAGAAGTCAGCGCCGCCAGCACCGGCGTTCCCGCTTCGGTGTAGGTATAGTCGGCAGACTTCCAGACTGCGTTGATTTCCCAATAGAGCCGGGCGTACAATTTTACCCCGTAGGTTGGCAGGCCGCTCACGGTCTCCGTGGTACCCGTCGTTGATCCCGAGTTATACAGGTTTTTCGAGCCCACTCCGGTGGTGCCCAGCCACAGTTGGTATGCTGCCGGGCCGGCCCCGGCCGTCCACGTGAAGGCCACGCTGGAACCTGACAGGACGCTGCCTGGTGCGGGAGTCGTCAGCACCGGAGCTACCGGCGTTCCCGATTCGGTGTAGGTGTAGTCGGCAGACTTCCAGGCGCCGGCGATCTCCCAATAGAGCCGGGCGTACATCGTTACCCCGTTGGTCGGCAGACCGGTTACGGTCGTGGTGAAAGCCTTCGTTGAACCCGAGTCATACAGGTTGGACGATCCCACTCCGGTGGTGCCCAGCCACAGTTGGTACTCCGTGACACCAACGCTTGCCGTCCAGGTGAAGGCCACGCTGGAACCTTTCAGCACACTGCCCGGTGCGGGAGTTACGAGCGCCGGAGGCGCCGACGATGGCGCTTCGGTGTAGGTGTAGTCGGCAGAATGCCAGGCTGCGTCGATTTCCCAATAGAGCCGGGCGTAAAGGGTCGCCCCGTTGGCCGGCAGACCGCTCACGGTCTCGGTTGTACCCGTCGTTGAACCCGAGTTATACAGGTTGGACGAGCCCACTCCGGTGGTACCCAGCCACAGTTGGTACGCCGCGGGTCCGCCCCCTGCCGTCCACGTGAAGGTCACGGTGGTGCCTGACAGTGCGCTGCCCGGCGCGGGAGTCGTGAGCACCGGAGCCACCGTCGAGCCCGATTCGGTGTAGGTGTAGTCGGCATGCTGCCAGACTCCGCTGATTTCCCACAAGAGCCGGGCGTACACGGTTACTCCGTAGGTGGGCAGACTCACGGTCTCAGTGGTAGCCGCCGTTGAACCCGAGTTATACAGGTTGGACGAGCCCACTCCGGTGGTGCCCAGTTGCAGTTCGTACGCCGTGATCGCGCTCCCGGCCGTCCACGTGAAGGCCACACTGGAGCCGGTAAACGTGCTGCCCGGCGTGGGAGTGGTGAGAGTTGCGGGAATGGCAACCGTGAAGGTTTTCGTGTGTGCGGTCTCAATGTTGCCCGCACCATCCACGCTCCAGTACTTGACGGAATGGCTGCCGCCCGCCGCGACGGTGAAGGGGGACCCCGAATAGGTAATCGTCGATCCGCCATCCAGTTGATAGTACGTGTGCGCGACGCCGCTGCCGCCGGTGTCGCTGGCGCTGAGGGTCACCTGAACGGATGGCACATAGTCGGCGCCAACGAGGGTTCCGCTCAGACTTGCCGTGGTGACGGGCGGGGTCAGGTCGATGCTTACCCACTCATACGGCTCGGTGCTGAAGTTGTCCGCTTTGTCCTCGGTGAAGTAGTAGATGTAGCTTTGCTGCTGCCCAGAGACGGTAAACGGGCCGGTGTAAATGTTGCACGTGCTGACAGATCCTGGGTAGCACGTACCCGTATTGATCGCGTAGTAGGTCTTGTAGATGCCCGATGCACCGCTGCCGCCAGGATCGGTTGCGTTCAACGTGACGACGACAGAAGTGTCCCACCAGCCGCTTGCCGGAGTGGCGGGGCTGTTGGAGACGGTGATGGTGGGAGCCGCGGTGTCATAGCAGAGTGGCCCGTAAGACCCGAATGTGGTGCGCCCCTGATTGTCCCAGCCTTCCACCTGGACGGTGTGGCAGCCCTGGCCCGACCCGCCCGTGCAGCCGTTCAAGCCGTTGAACGAAAGGCAACCCCCTGTTGCGAAGGCGAACTGCGGGCCGCTGTAGAAGGAGTTGCCGGACCCGCCGTGGGGTTCGCTTTGTGGGTCGGCAGGAATGGAGTCCCAGCCCTGCGTGAATCCAGCCACGCCGGGAGCTGGGTAGCCGCCGCTCCCCGCGTCGGAGAGGGTCCAACTAACTTCCTGGTCGGTGTTGTACCAGGTGCTTGTGGCCGGGCCGGAGAAGGCGAGCGAGGGGTTGCCGTAAGCGGGAATCAACTCCCAGTTGATGCCCCAGGCCAATTGCAGCATGTTCGCCGAGCCCCAGCCGGTAGCCAGGTCGTAGCCAGTACCGGCGCACCATGCCGTGAGGCTGTTCGCCACCGTGATGTTATTTGAAGTGCAGCCGCTGGTTATGTCGTAGAAAGGATTGTGAGGCGCGCCGTCAATGGCATCTTCGTACATGAACGGATTGGGGTTGCCAACCGGGGTGCATGCGGAGGTACCGGCTGAGCCGCAAATGTTGCCGATGTAGTTGAGGTAGGTGTTCTCCTGGGCGAAGAACCCGGCCAGCTCAGGAGCGACGATGCTGGTGCCGCCAACGGCGCTCAGCTTTCCGTTGTAGTAGTAGTTCTCCCCAATGCCGCCTGCGTTGAGTGAGATGTCGGGCACCAGGCGCATGGAGCCCAGGGAAGAAAGAGAGCTCTGCCAGGATGGCTGGGAGAAGACCTTGCTCACGCCTCCCGTTCCTCCGCCGTTGTTCTTCGCACAGGACGTTGATCCCGTGCCGCCCGTCCAGGCATCCTCATAGTCCCAGGTTCCGTCGGAGTACAACATGAGCGCGGTGCCGCCGGCGGCAACAAGATCGTTATCGGAGGCGGGATATTCAACAGATATTGTGGCGCAGTCGGCGGTTGAACCTTGATCGCCGGAGGCGGCGATCAGTGTCCAACCCACTCCCACCATATTGTTGAAAACGGCGTGATCGGCATCCTCCCAATAGGTCAGGTTGTTTCCCGAGGTGGCCTCGGCGCCGCCCCAACTGGTGGACATGACCCTCGCATGTTCGTCATTCAACATGAAGTTGTACATGTCTGCGTAGGTGTTGTAGAGCTGATTGGCGCCTTCGTAGATGTACACATGGGCGGTATCCAGATAGGAGCCGTAGCTGTTTGCGGCAGCAGTGGAATACTCCGTGTCCAGCGTAGTCTCATCGTCGACCGCAACGCTGGCGCAGCCGGTCGCTGGAGGCGAGCACTCCACTCCGGGAGTGCCGCTGGTGCCGTCGATCGTGAAGACAGTGTAATTCCAGGCGAACCCATACAGCCCGAAGAATGTGCTCACATCAGTGCCGTTGAAACCTGCGAATGTGGCCAGGGCGATCGAGGTTTCTTTCGGAGAACCGCCGGAGTCGTTATGCACGTTGCAGCAGTGGCTGTACACCTGCAAGCCGTCCCAGTTATAGGCTTGCGAACTGAAGATATCACCGGGGTCGGCATAATTGTTGGTGAATTCGGGCGATGCCGCGGATCGATCGGAACTCAGCGCCCGCTGCTTGCTCACCCGCTTTGTCGGATCGCCGTCGCCGTGCGAGGATTCGCCCGCTGCATAGACCGGGCCGGGCACATAATCCGGTCCTTTGATGTGTTTGTTTGCGGGGCTCGTTCCGTGAACCCGGTCGATGCTGTTGAGCCCCAGGACGGCATAGACGACGTTGGCCACACTGGAAGGGAGCACCGGGTCGCGGTCATTGGCAAAATCGACCTCGTCTCCAACCTGGTAGTTGTTGATGGTGACACCGAAGGCCTTCTCGATTACCCCTACCGGAGCTTCCACGTCCACCAGCAGGCGATTGGCGAAGCGGTTGGTCACGGTGAGGCCCTGGCTCTGCGCCCAGTCCACAATCTTTTGCTCATCCTCGGCGGAAGGCGCAAAGCGGGCGTTCCATTCCTCGGCGGTGAGGAACTGGTGGAAGTTGGGCGACCCCCTAGTCTCCAATTCCTTGATGAATTGCTCTTCCTCAGCCATGTGCGGCGGCTGCACAGCCAGCGCCAGGCGCAGCTTCTGCCCGGGGTCGCGATGGCTGACCCGTATGGCCCTCCCCTCAGTACCGCGGAGGGCGTGTGGTTGGCAAAGGTTACCGAAGCTCCAGACGGCGCGGAACTTTGATTGCCTTGGGCGACGGTGGGAGATTGGGCTTGGGCTTGCCAGGAGGCGGCCATGAACGCGGTGACAGCGAGCAAACAGGACAGAGCTGCGGCCATGTTCGCCAATCTGGGGAAATTGCGATGTTGCATTTTGGCACCTTCCGGGGGATTCAATATTGCGGAGGACCATGAAAGCGGAAGCATGCTCAAGCTGCAAAAGATGTTCCGAAGTGAAACCCTGGGGATGGGTGGGGAAAAGTGAACTTTTTGCCGGCGCGAAGACTCGTCTCTTCCCGCCGCTGCGAACGCTAAAACCGGACGATCTCTCGTCCGCACGACCGGACGAACGGTGCAATCCAAGCTTTTGAACGCCTGCGGATCGCAACCGGAAGTGTGATGTAGATTACAATTCAAACATTCCGGATGTCAATGCAATTCTGCCCTGAAGGATGGAAAATCCAGTGGTTTGCGAGCGCCGGGGGCCCCGGGAGCGCGGTCTTCGGCGTCCTGGGATTTGCGCTGGACGCGGAATTGCCAGATCCCGAAGCAGACGCCGGCCACGAGCAGGGCCAGGAAGATCCAGAGCAGCGGGGCCGACCATTTCTGAAGTTCTTTGGACCACATGCGGACCACGCGGCGTCCGTAGACCACGGCGAGCCAGGCGATGAGCGAGTAGCGCAGGGCGCGGGCCGCTCCGTAGACGGCCAGGAAGCGCCTGCGCGAGACGCCCAGCGCGCCGGACGCGAGGATAAACGGGGTGAGCGGAATGGGCGGAGGAAGCACGGTGGGAAGAAAGACCGCGAGGACCGGGTGACGCTCCACCCACACGACGATACGGTTACGGAGGTGGACCGAGACCCAGCGGCGCAGCGCCGCTTCGCCACTTCTCCTGCCCAGGTGCCAGGTGGTGTATCCGCCCAGGAGGCTGCCGGCGACGGCGCTCAAGGTGAGCAGCCGGGGATCCCCGTTGTGCGAGACGAGCCAGAGCAACAGCAGATCGGTGCTGCCGGGGATGGGCAGAGGGATTACCGAGGAATCGATCACTGCGACGGAGAAGAGTCCCAGCGCTCCCAGGTGCGTGAGCCAGTGGGGCACGAGCAAGTGGGGCACCGGCAAATGGCGCACGCGAGGGGCGACGATTTTAGCCGGGGATGGGGCGAAGAAGCTCACGATCAGTTGGACGCGCATTTTGAGCGCTGGGCCGTACGGCGAGGCGCAATGTTTTCCCGCGGGTGGTCGCGGTCACGACAAGTTCGTGCAACAAGCTTCTATCGAAAGTATCTTATCCAGACTTACTTTGCCTCGGATTTGGCAGGCGGGGCCGGGGGCGAGGCGTTCCGCGTGAATTTCTGGAGGAGTCCCTCGAGGAATGAAAAGAACACATCTACCCCGTATCCGACCAGGAAAGCAATGGCAAGCGGTGGGATGGAGGCTCCTTGCGTGATGGCGAAGTTATTGAACAGTCCGACGACGCCACCCCCGATGCCCGCGATAAAAAAGCGGGCGGAATTGGCTTGGGAAGGTATGAACGTCCGGGCGCTCATTTGCTGCTCGAAGTTGCGGAGCAGATAGGCACAGGTCCCCAGCAGCGCATAAAGCACGGGTAGGAAAACGATGGTGATTGCGCCGTAGTAGGAGGACGTATCGTCGAGGAGACTCTGGGCGAAGTACCGTACCTCCTGATAGACAGCAGTTCGATCATCCGCAGCCTGGATCAGATTCGGCAATCCCGCAGGCAGCTCGAAGACCTGATGCAGTGCGGCGGGGTTATTCCGGATGTCGCGGCATGGGTCTCCCTCGGACCAGACAACAAGTGCGTTCAACTGCCGGGCACGGGCATAGATGGACCGAGTCAGGGTGGCGTACTGCTGGAGTTCTAAAATCACATCACCGGAATTTACCCCTATTGGAAGAGAGACAACCGGACCAGGGGTTGAAGAGACGGAACAGGGCACGAATATTGGAGGAGGGGGAGGCGCTGTGGATGCCGGGCTTGCGGCTGTCTGGGTTGCTGTGTTCTTTGGTGCTGCTGTCGTTGGTACTGCTGTCAGCAGTTGCGGTTGCGGAGGCCGGGTTTGGGTATTCAGTTTCACCGCGAGATCGTTGGCTGTAGAGATGTCGCTGCGGATGGTGGTCGAGAGGGAGGAGACAAGAAAGCTGGCCACCGAAAAGGGAACAATGAAAACGGACAGGACGATGGCTGATATGCGGTAGGTCCAGACGGTGGGCTTGATTTCATCTTGGCAGGCCTTGAGGCTTGCGGCGGTAACAGGCCTGACGAGCGCGGCGAGCGTGGTGAGTGCGGTAAGGAGATTGGCAGCCGATTGCTCTGTCCATCCGTTGGCGCTGGCCACCCTGGCCTGCAAGACGGAATCGCGCGTCGCGTCGTCGACGCTCATGCCGGATTCGGCCGCATACTTGAGCAGGCGTTCGGCATCCGTGAGGGCTTCAGCGAAATAGGCCGGAGGCGCGGCAAATACGGGGGAAGGCGCGGTTGTGTCAGGCATGGCGTGCATCGACTCCGATCTTCAGGTTGTTGCCCGGACTTCAGGTTTAGCCAATCCGGTCACCCGTTGCCTGCTGAATCGCCGGGCGCGAAAGCCATATTACCTGTGACCGCACTCCCTGACAAGGAAAATCTGCGGGGGACATGTAGAGGACGGTCTCCACTCATGCGCCGGAAAGAGATATAACCAAGGTCCGGACATGGAGATCGTTCCCCACCCCAAGGCGGCGCGGGGCGGTTTCCGGCGCCGCGCGGGACTTGGCAGGGAGGGATTCATACCGGCAGAGAACTTATTTATAATCAATCAGCTGCGGAAGGCACAATCCGAGGGAATCAGCGCTGAAAAAGGAGTCTATTGGAAGCGCCCTTGCTCATTGAGCGCTAACCGTTCTATAATTCGGGTCCACAAAGGTGCCCCCCGCTGTTTTGTTTTATAAAGCGTTTCCCGGATCCCCCAGGCATGCCCCCGGACTCCGTTCGGCGCACCGGACTTCTGACTTTGAAGTGAGGCAATCGGATGAAGAATCACATCACGCAATCTAATTTTGGAAAGTGTCTGAAATTCAGTGTCGCGCTGGTTTTGGGCTTGATGCTGGGAACACTTCTCCCCGGGGGCGGACAGGCTTTCGCCCAGAATACCAACTCGATCTTCGGACCCAACGTAACAATCATTCCTGCCGGCACGTCGGAAGCGAATATTGAGGCGGCGCTCAACAACATCGCTGGAAGCACGTACAACGCCAATCCAACCGGAGGCCAGTTCAGCACGAATCGCAACGCGGTGCTGTTCATGCCGGGCACATACACTGTGCAGGCCCCGATCGGCTACTACACGTCGATTGCCGGCCTCGGCCAGAACCCCGGCGACGTGGTCATCAACGGCTTCATCACCCCGAATTTCGGCGCCTGGTCGAATTGGTGCACGGGAAGTTGCCCTCAGGTCCCTATAACCAGCTTTTTTTGGCGTTCGATGGAGAACATGACCATCAACGCGGCCACCGATGCCCCGCAAGGCGGCGGCGCTAACACGCTTCAATGGGGCGTTTCGCAGGGTGCTCCCCTCCGCCGCATGCAGGTCAATGGCGCGCTGGAGCTGACCAATTCCTACTGCGGTAACGCAGCCGGCGGATTCCTCGCCGATACGGCGGTTACCGGGCAAGTCAACTCCTGCTCCCAGACGCAATGGTATACACGCAACAGTTCGATCGGCAGTTGGATAAACGGCGTCTGGAATATGGTCTTCTCCGGCGTCACCGGCGCGCCTACGCCTAATTATCCTGTTAATTCTTATACCGTTCTCCCGACAACCCCGGTTGTCCGTGAAAAGCCCTTTCTTTATGTAGACGGCAGCAGCAACTTCTGGGTCTTCTCGCCCAGCCTCCTGACAAATTCTTCGGGCACAAGCTGGGCCGGCGGAGGTATTGGCAGCGGAGATGCCGGCACCTCTCTGGCGATCAGCACCTTCTTCATCGCCACGCCATCGAGCGCGCTGGCCGACATCAATACAGCGCTGGCTGCCGGCCAAAACCTGATTCTGACCCCAGGCATCTATCAATATAGTGGGTCCATCAATGTAACCAACGCAAACACAGTCGTGCTAGGACTTGGCTACGCGGACATCGTCCCGCAGAATGGGACGCCCGCGATTACGGTTGCCGACGTCGACGGAGTCCAGATTGCCGGACTGCTCATCGATGCCGGTCCGGTCAACTCGCCGATCCTCTTGCAGGTAGGTGTTGCGGGCACGGACACGGGCGTTAGCCACGCCAGCAACCCGACCTCGATCAACGATGTCTTCTTCCGCATTGGCGGCGCCACGGCGGGAACCGCTACAGAAAGCCTCGAAGTCGATAGCGACAATGTGATTATCGACAACTCCTGGATATGGCGCGCGGACCACGGAAACGCTGGAACCTTCGGGTGGACCGTGAACACTGCCGCCAATGGCCTGGTTGTGAACGGGGCCAACGTCACGGCTCTGGGCCTGGCGGTCGAACACTACCAGGCAAATCAGGTGGTGTGGAACGGCCAGGGCGGCGAAACCATCTTCTTAGAGAGTGAACTGCCTTACGACGTTCCCAGTCAGAGCGAATGGATGGATGGCAGCGTGGATGGTTACGCGTCCTACTACGTATCGCCAACCGTGACGACTCATACGACGTACGGTCTGGGCGTTTACTCCTTCTTCAATGAGAGCGTGAACATAGTCGATACCAGCGCGATCAGCGTGCCGAACGCAGTCGGGGTCACGGCTACCGATTCGGTATCGGTGTTTCTCGGCGGAAGCGGATCGATAACCTACACCATCGACAACGCGGGCACGGCGGTGAACTCCGGCGCCACGACGAGCTATGTTCCCTTCTATCAAGGCGTAGCCTGCACGGCGACTTGCCCCGCAGCGGCAACGAATCTGACCGCGACACTCACCTATCCTTCGGGGTCGCTGATTCCTCAGATTGATCTGGCATGGACGCCGGGCACGACGACAAATGCCGTCTATACGATCTATCGCGGCTCAACGCCAAACTTCACGCCCTCTGTCGCCAACCAGTTAGTGGCTGGAATCAGCAACGCGACCACGACGTATACGGATTCTTCTGTTACCAACGGTTCCGGATACTACTACGTGGTGCAGTCGCAAACACTCGGCGGCGTTGCGTACTCGAATGTTGCCAGCGTCGGTATACCGGCAGCGGGCGGCGTGATCACTACGGATGTTGTGGCCATCAATGCCGGCGGTCCGGCGATTGCCGGCACGTCGTGGGCGGCTGATGAGGATGTCACGGGCGGCGGCACCGAGAGCAATAATGGTGCGACGGTTACGATTCCCGTCGGAATGGTTGGCGCCGCTCCACAGGCTGTTTATCAGACGATGCACAACGGTGCGTTTACCTATGCGATTCCGGGGCTGAACGCCGGCCAAACGTATATCGTGAATCTTCATTTCAATGAAGATTGGGTGGGCATACCCACCAATGGACGCATCTTCAATATCTTGATCAACGGCGCGACGGCGTTGTCGAACTTTAACATCGCTGCCACCGCGGGCGGTTCGAATGTTGCCAACATTCAATCGTTCACTGCAACTGCCGACCCCACGGGGAAGATCACAGTTGCAGCGACCGCGGTCACGAACAATCCGATCATTGCGGGCATCGAGATCGGCACGGGCATCCTGGCCGGTTCGCCGACAGGGACTACACCGCCGGTGCAGCCTGTCGGTTTGAATGCTGCGCTTCCGCCCACCACCGGCGTTGCGACCTCCGCGCTGCCTGTGACGCTGACTTGGATTGCAAGCAGCACACCGGGAGTCACCTACAACGTGTACCGCAGCACCACCAGCGGCTTCGCCCCCTCGACAGCAACACGGATTATCTCGGGCGTAACCAAGACAACCTTTGAGGACTACTCGGCCTCCGGCGGCACCACCTACTACTATGTGGTGCAGGCGGTCAGCACGGGTGGCACCATCAACTCCAATCAGGCCACGGCAACCACCGGCACAATTGATGTCATGAGCAGCGATGTTTTCGACATCAACTGCGGCACTGACACGACGAACGTAGCCGGAACCTTGGGTGTGAACTGGGTGCCGGACGCGAGCGCAGCCACTACGGTGCCCAGCAATCCCACAGCTCCTGGCTTTACGGTCAGTGGTGGTGGAACCGATCATTATGGCACAACGGTGGTTCCGGCCGGTCTCATCGATGCCGCGCCTGCCCTTGTCTATCAGACATTCCACGCCGGTGTTTTCACATACACGATCTTCGGTCTTACACCGAGCACCGAGTATCTGGTCAATCTTCATCTGGCCGAGGATTATCACAGCCTGCCCAATCAGCGTGTATACAACATCATCGTAAACGGCGTTACCGTTTTGCCTAACTATGATGCGGTAGCCGCCACAGGTGCAGCGCACATTGCCAATGTTCAGGCGGTCAGTGCGCTGTCAGACAGCAACGGCACCATTACCGTGAGCAGTTCCGACTCGATTCCGTCCACGGATAATCCGCTGCTTGCTGGTATCGAAGTCGGTTTGGGTGTGCTTCCTGGCAATCCGACAGGTCCGAACCCACCCGCACAGCCGACGCACCTGACGGCAACAGCGATCTCCGCCGCTCAGGTGAATCTGAGCTGGAATCCGAGCAGTACCCCCGGCGTCACCTATGGCGTTTTCCGTAGCACCACTGGCGGGTTTACACCCTCTGCCCAGACTCTACTGGCAGGGGCAACCGGCTTGACTGCCACAACCTATGTAGATTCCACAGTAAGTGGCAGCGCGACTTACTACTACATAGTGCAGGCATTGGCGTCAGACGGTATCAGCACCGTCAACTCCAACCAGGCCAGCGTCACCACACCTTTCGCCAACGGGGTGATCACGAACACCATAATCGCCATCGATGCCGGATTGGATGCAAACTTTGTGCTTCCGTATGGCATCTCTTCCGCGCCATTCACAGACGTTCAATCAGGTTTTACATGGCAGCAGGACACAACCAATTCCGCGCTGAACGTTACGTTCTCGGGCGCCTCTACTGCCGCAGCAAATGTCGTTGGGATAACGCTTCCCAGCGGCGTGACCGATTCGTCGATTGAATTCGTTTTGCAGACGAATCGGACGGGGGCTTCACAGTGGGTCTTTGGCGGGTTTACGCCAGGGCAAACCTACATTGTGGACCTCTACTTCGAGGAGAGCTATTTTACGACCCCCAATCAGCGCGTCTTCAACGTCACTCTGAATGGCGTTCCTGCATTGACGAACTTTGACATCGAGGCTGTGACAGGCGGAGCACATATTGGCACCGTGCAATCGTTCGCGGTGGCGGCCGATTCTAACGGAAACATTACCGTCGCCACATTGAATGTCATCAACTCTGCCTTGATCAGCGGTATTCAGATCGGAACCGGCATCGTGGGCATTGTGCCTGCGCCTCCCACTTCACTCACGGCCACGGCCGCCTCGGACAGCGAGATCGATTTGATCTGGACGGCGAGCCCAACCGCCAACGTTACCTACAACATATACGGCAGCACTACCTCCGGCTTTACTCCCGGAGCTTCGAACCTGCTGCAAGCTGGCGTGACCGGTACGACATACAAGAACACCGGCCTTGCCAACTACACCACTTACTACTATTCGGTGGATGCCATCAACGCAAATAGCGGCAATCCGATCAATTCTGGATTTGCTAGCGCCTCCGCCACCACCTTGCCGCCCTCATGCACCACTTTGCCAACTGTCCCAACAACGGTCGTTGCAACGGCCGCTTCGGATACAGAGATCGATCTGATGTGGGCAGCCGGTGCGGCACCTGCGGGTTGCAATGTAAGCTACCAAATCTACCGCGGATTGACCCCTGGGAATGAGTCGACCACACCGATCAACTCCAGCACCGACTACAACGCTGCGTATAGCGATACCGGGCTGACAGCCTCGACTTCCTACTTCTACTATGTCATTGCCAACGACGAAGCCGGATCTTCGGCTGCCTCAGCGCAGGCAAATGCCACCACGCTGGCCACGGGCGCCACTCTTTGGACTCAGGTTTGGGGCGACGACTTCACTGGCGCAGCCAATACCACCTACGACCACACCAAGTGGTGGAACGAGGTCGAGGTCAATACCGGAAACGTTTGGGGCGATAGCACCATTCAATCCACCAGCGACAGCCTTAGTAATGTGTATCTGGATGGAAATGGCCACCTCGTGGAAGCGATGACCTATAACCCGACTCCGGGCGTTGGACAGACAACCTACACTTCCGGTCGCCTGCACAGCATCCAGAACATCGGATACGGAAGAATCGATGCCAGCATTCAAAACCCGTCGGCTCCAGGCATGGGAGCGGCCTTCTGGGCTATGGGCAGCGATGCTTTCGGACCAGGCACAGGGCCGGGTTCATCGGCGCCCAGCACCGCTGGCGGCGTGCCCTGGCCATGGTGCGGCGAGTTGGACATGATGGAACTTCAGGCGTCCAACCCCGCACATAACGGGTCAACAATTCACGGTGGAGAGACGGATTCGCAAACCAGCTACGAGTACGGCGGAGTCAGCGCCACAATGAACCTGCCGAGTGGCGAGCCGAACTTCGATCAGGGCTTCCACACCATCACCACGCTCTGGGGTCCGTACCACGTCCAGTACTTCATGGATGGCGTCCAATATGGCGATGTCAATCTGGCCAATATCGGCGCAACCGACGTTTGGCCGTTGATGGGGCCGTCAGACAACTACACGCTCAACCTGATTATCAGCTCCGGTATCGGAGGAAATGGCGGTACGCCGGGCACCACAGGCTTCCCGTCCAACTACACCTTCGATTACGTTCACTATTCAACGTTAACTGCCGGCGTGCCCAGCCCTGTGACTGGACTTACCGCAAGCCAGGTTTACAGCAACGCCGTTCAGTTGAATTGGACTGCGAGCGCGACCGCGGGTGTTACCTACAACATCTACGCGAGTACAAACCCGGCTGCCAAGCTCGACCTGAGTACGCTCATCGAGCAGAATGCTTCGGCAACTTCTTTCCTGGCCGGCGGGCTGAATCCGGGCACGACCTACCACTTCACGGTTCTGGCCTCGAACTGGGGCGGTGAATCCAGTAACACCACCGTGCAGGCAACCACCTCGCCCGTGGGGAACAGCACAGGGGTTCAAATGAGCGCCGGCAGTTATGCTGTTGGCAGCTACATCAGCTCCCAGTATGTTCTCGGCGGCAACACCAACTATCACTACGGCAACGTGGTAAACACCTCGCTGGTCGCTAACCCGGCGCCGGCGGAGGTATACACCACTGAGCGTTGGGGCGCGGCGGCCTGGACCATCACGGGCCTTAATCCTCTGGCTGGTTACAACGTCCGTCTGCACTTTGTGGAAGCTGCGTATAAGGCCGCGGGGCAGCGCAACTTCAACGTCTCCATCAACAGCGCATTGGTTCTGAACAACTTCGACATCTTTGCGGCTGCCGGCGCTGCGAACACGGCCGTCACCCAAGAGTTCTACACTCAGGCCGATGAAAACGGCATCATCGAGCTTCAAACCCTGATGGGAACCACTTCCGTTGGGGATTTGAATCCGACGATCACCGCTATTGAGATCATTCCCACCAGCACCAGCAACCCACCCGTTGGATCAGCCGTTGGAGCCACACCTGGCACGACGACCGATCTGGCGATCGCCTCGGGCGCGCCCGTCGCAACCGGCAAATTCGTAGCCGATGAAGATTTCAACGGCGGCGATTCAAACGCCCCCTACCCGTACACAGCTACCGTCGCTCTTAACGCCAATTCGGCTCCGCAAGGGGTCTACGACTACGAGCGTTACGTGCCTTTCACGTATATTCTGACCGGCCTGTTCGCGGATGCGCCGTATACCGTGAACCTGCACTTCGCCGAAATGTACTGGACGGGCCCCGGAGATCGCATCTTCAATGTTGTGATCAACGGAAACACGGTTCTGCCCAGCCTCGACGTATACAAGGTGGCTGGCGGAAAGGACATCGCATTCGACCCGCAGTTCACTGCGTCTGCTGACATGTACGGCCAGATCATATTGCAGTTCACCAACGGCGGCGCCGATAACCCCTTCATCAACGGCCTCGAAGTGATTCAGGGCAGCTCTTCACACGTACTGCCGGTGCTCACCACACCCACACCGGGCAGTACGCTTGCAGGCTCCAGCGTGACCTTCACGTGGTCAACCGGCTACGGGCCCACAGCATATGAACTCTGGCTAGGCACCACGGGGGTGGGCTCAGACAACCTGTATAACTCCGGTGGAATCACGGCCACATCAGCCAGCGTGACCGGACTGCCGGCCAACGGGGTGACGGTGTATGCGCGGCTCTATTCGAAAATCAACGGAGCCTGGCAGTCTACCGATTACACCTACACCGAAGCGGGAACGCCCGTGCCTGCGGTGCTCACCACCCCCACACCGGGCAGCGTGCTGACTGGTTCCAGCGTGGCCTTCGCGTGGACGGGCGGGGCCGGGCCGGCGGCTTATCAGCTCTATCTGGGTACCACCGGAGTGGGCTCGAAAAACCTGTACGACTCGGGTTCGACGACGGCTACGACCGAGACCGTGAACGGTCTGCCGACCACCGGGGTGACGGTGTACGCGCGGCTCTATCAGCTCATCGATGGAAAGTGGCAGTCAACCGACTACACCTACACCGAAGCCGGAACGCTGGCGCCGGCGGCGCTCACCACACCCACGCCGGGCAGTGTACTGCCAGGTTCCACCGTGACCTTCGCGTGGACGGGCGGGGCCGGCCCGGCAGCATACCAACTGTGGCTGGGCACCACCGGAGTGGGCTCGAAAAACCTGTATGACTCGGGATCAACGACGGGTACAACCGAGACCGTGAGCGGTCTGCCGACCGGCGGGGTGACGTTGTATGCGCGGCTCTGGTCGCTCATCGATGGAAAGTGGCAGTCTAACGACTACACCTACACGGAAGCCGGAACGCTGGTACCAGCGGCGCTCACCACACCCACGCC